>JAZNZO010000047.1:0-27556 GCA_045594945.1 Faecousia sp. | reverse complement strand
TAAAGTATGGCGGCGGTGGCCACGCCAAAGCCAGCGGCGCTACTGTGGCAGACCGGGAAACGGCTATGGCTATGCTGCAAGACTTGAATTGTTTGTTAGGAGAAAGCCAATGAACAGAGAAATTATGGAACTGATTTTGCAAAAAATCAAAGAATATGACCGCATTATGATTTTCCGCCATGTGCGAAACGATGGCGACTGTGTAGGCGCTACCAAGGGCCTGAAAGCCATTATCCAGTTGACCTGGCCGGAAAAGGAAGTCTATCTCATTGACCGGGAACGGGCTGCCTATTTGGAATTTATGGGACCTGAGGACGAAGATGTGCCCGACGAAATCTACGAAAGCGCCCTGGGCATCGTGTTGGACACGGCTTCCGAAGCCCGGATTTCCAACAAAAAATACACCCTCTGCAAAGAACTGATTAAAATCGACCACCACATTCCTCTGGAAGACTACGGCAACTATCAATGGGTGGAAGAAGAACGGTCTTCCTGCTGTGAAATGATTGTGAAGTTCTATGACACCTTCCGGGAAGAACTGAAAATCAACGAAGAAGCCGCCGGTTATCTCTACACCGGTATGGTCACCGACTCCGGCCGTTTCAAGTACGAAGGGGTCACCGGCGATACTATGCGCTATGCCGGCGTTTTGCTGGATGTGGGCGTAGATACCGCTACCCTTTTCGCCCGGCTCTATTTGGAGGCTTTCGAGTATCTGAAATTCAAGGCGGAAATTTACCGCAGAATGCAAATTACGGAAAACGGCGTTGCCTATATCTATGTAGATAAGGCTATGCAGGAAGAGTTTAACCTTTCCCTGGAGCAAGCCAGCGCCTGTGTGGGCAACCTGGACTCCATCCGGGGTTGCATTTGCTGGATTGTATTTGTGGAAAACGGAGACGAGGAAGGCTCTATCCGGGTTCGTCTGCGCTCCCGGTTTGTCCACATCAATCCCATTGCGGAAAAATATCACGGCGGCGGCCACGCCTGTGCCAGCGGTGCAACTGTCTACAGCCTGCAGGAAATGGAGCAACTGCTCCGGGATGCAGATGCCCACATTAAAGAATACAAGGATACACATGAGGGCTGGCTATGAGAATTCTGATTACAAACGATGACGGTATGCACGCCGAGCAACTGCTCCCCCTCATTCGGTGGTGCCAAAAATTGGGGGATGTAACCACAATGGTCCCCAAAGTGGAACAAAGCGGCAAGAGCCACAGTTTTGAAATTCGCAATCCCTTTGAAGTCAAACAGGTGGAACTTGCCCCGGATGTAACCATTTGGGCCGTAAACTCCACCCCGGCGGACTGCGTTCGTATTGCTGTGCTGGGGCTGAAAATGGAATTTGATTTGGTGATTTCCGGCATTAACAGAGGGCTGAATATCGGTGCAGATATTATGTACTCCGGCACTGTTGCCGCTGCCAGCGAAGCCGTCAATTTGGGAATTCCTGCAGTGGCCCTTTCTACCACCTGGGCAAACTACCCCACTGCCACCGAGAAATTAGACGATATTTTGGCATACTTCCGGGAAAAAGACCTTCTTTCCCTCCACAACTTATATAATGTAAATATCCCCACCCAGACCAAGGGTATTCGGATTACCCACCAGGGCGGCCCCTATTTCTCCGATGATTTTGCCCCCATTGGAAATGATTTGTATGAGCCTAAAGGCAAACCCATATGGAACGACAGCCAAAACGACTGTCTGGATACGGATGCCACTATGCACGGCTACATTTCCATTTCCCCTTTAACCATTGACCGCACCGACTGGGAAATATACCGTAAACTTGCCAAATAAGATAACCGCCAACCGAACTTCATCGGTTGGCGGTTTTACCGCGCTGAAATGCCCAAGGGTTTCCCCTTGGGCATTTGATTTTACTTGAACAGGAAGTCGTAAACGTCCTTAACTGCGTCGGAAACCTTATCCTTGATATCGTTGTAAGCGTTTTCCACGATAGCAGCGCCATTGGAAATAACATCTGTGATGCTGAAATCTTCCTCTTCAGCAGGCTGTTCGGGAACTTCGGGCTCGGGTTCCGGTTCGCTGGGTACAACGTGAGCAACGATCCAGCCGTTCTTGATCTGCACAGTATCCTTATACTGACCCAGAACGCCATAGATGGTAACGGTGTCACCAGCAACAGGCTTTACTTCCAGTCCATCATAACGGGTTTCGCCGTCTGCACTGTAAGTGCCGTAGATGGTCAGCACATTGCCTTCGGCATCGGTGATCATCATATTGCCATACTTTTCGTTAGTAACTTCTGTAATCACACCGGTAACCTTGTACTTCAGTTCGGTGTAGGTGTTGTGCTCCATGAAACTGCCGGCAGCCAAAGCGTGGGCAATGGTAATTTCAGCGCCTTCTTCGGTGGGCAGGGCAGGTGCATAAGCCACGATCCAGCCGTTCTTAATCTGAGCGGTGCCGCTGAACTGACCCAAGATGCCGTAGATAGTAACCATATCACCGGCTACAGGCTTTACTTCCAGTGCATCGTAGCGGGTTTCGCCGTCTGCGCTGTAAGTGCCGTAGATGGTCAGCACGTTGCCTTCGGCATCGGCAATCTTCATATTGCCATACTTTTCGTTGTAAACTTCTGTAATCACACCGGAAACACTATACTTCAGTTCGGTATAGGTGTTGTGCTCCATAGCAGCGCCGGCTGCCAGAGCATCGGCAATGGTGATTTCTGCACCGTCTTCAGCAGGCAGTTCGGGAACTTCGGGCTCAATGGGTACGCCGTGTTCCACAACCCAGCCGTTCTTAATCTGAACAGTGCCGTTGTACTGACCCAGAACGCCGAGAATGGTAACAATATCACCGGCAACGGGCTTTACTTCCATAGCGTCATAACGGGTAGAACCGTCAGCGCTGTAGGTGCCGTAGATGGTCAGAACATTGCCTTCGGCATCGGCAATCTTCATATTGCCATACTTTTCGTTATAAACTTCTGTAATAATACCATTAACCTTATACTTCAGTTCGGTGTAGGTGTTGTGCTCCATAGCAGCGCCGGCAGCCAGGGCAAGTTCGATGCTGATTTCAGCGCCCTCTTCGGTGGGCAGTTCGGGCTTCAGATCTGCTGCCAGAGTGTGGGCAACGATCCAGCCGTTCTTGATCTGAGCAGTGCCGTTGTACTGACCCAGGATGCCGTAAACGGTGACCTTATCCCCTGCCACAGGCTTTACTTCCATCGCATCATAGCGGGTTTCGCCGTCTGCGCTGTAAGTGCCGTAGATAGTCAGAACATTGCCATCGGCATCGGTAATCTTCATGTTGCCGTACTGGGTATTGTAAACTTCCGTAATGATACCGGTAACCTTATACTTCAGTTCAGTATAGGTGTTGTGCTCCATAGCAGTACCGGCAGCCAGGGCAACCTTAATGCTGATTTCAGCACCATCTTCGGTGGGCAGTTCAGGAACTTCGGGTTCGGGCTCGGGCTCTGTAGTGCCGGGCTTATGTTCCACAATCCAGCCGTTCTTAATCTGAGGCGTATTGTTGTACTGGCCGATAGGACCATAGATGGTAACCGTATCGCCTGCAACAGGCTTTACGCTCATTGCGTCATAACGGGTCTTTCCGTCTGCGCTGTATGTACCGTAGATGGTCAGGATGTTACCCTCGCCATCGGTAATCTTCATGTTGCCGTACTGGGTATTGTAAACTTCGGTAATTACACCGGTAACCTTATACTTCAGTTCGGTATAAGTGTCGTGGTCCATAGAGGTGCCGATGTTGATGGCTTCCTTAACAGAAACCTTCTTGCCATCAGTGCCTTCGGTCTTGCCGGTGTCCTTCCAGCTATCCAGAGTACAGCCCTGGGCGAACTGAATGGAGCCCTTGTAATTGGTAATCACACCGGTAACG
The DNA here is from genome assembly GCA_045594945.1 of Faecousia sp. GTDB lineage: Bacteria > Bacillota > Clostridia > Oscillospirales > Oscillospiraceae > Faecousia. The sequence continues at coordinate 23,674 of JAZNZO010000047.1, read as the reverse complement.
GTGATGGTATCGCCGGTGCCGATCTTATCCGCGCCGGAACCCTTCAGTCGGTAGCACTCGACGGGCTTGTCAGACATGCCGTCGATAACCATAAAGACGGAGATGTTGTCATAAGCAGCATCGTAGGGGTATCTGATCTTGGTAATCTTACCGGTCAGAGTTGCCTTATAAGGCAGGCTCTCCCCATCCTTCAGTGCATAGGCAGCCTTCACGATTTGCTTGGGATCGGTAGGTGCTTTGATTTCCGTACCGGTCTTTTCTACCTTCATCAGAGCGCTGCCGGCAGAGAACTCAATGGTACCTGCGTAGTTTGTAATGTAGCCCTTCACGGTGATGGTGTCGCCGATGAGGAGCTTATCTGCGCCGTCGCCTTTAATGCGGTAGCACAAAATGGGGTACTCAGAATAGCCGTCTACCACGATGGTAACGGATACGTTCTTATAACTGTCGTTATAGGGGGTGTTGATGGTGGTGATCTTACCGGTCAGGGTTGCTTCATACTTGGTAGAAGCGCCATCAGACAGCGCATAAGCGTCCTTCAGGATTTGGCCGGGATCTGTGGGTGCAGCCACTTCCTCGCCCTTAACGACGGCTTCCAAAATACAGCCGGCGCCAAACTGAACCTTGCCGTTGTAGTTGGACAGTGTGCCCACAACAGTAATGGTATCGCCAACCTTCAAGTCCTCTGCGCCTTCGCCCTTCAGACGGTAGCACTCGATGGGCTTGCCTTCGATGCCGATTACGTTGATGGTTACAGTGATGTTCTTGTAACCTGCGTCATAGGGAGTGGGAATACCGCTGATCACACCGGTCAGTTTTACTTCCTGGTCCATAGCAGCGCCCACTTCCAGGGCGTAAGCAGCATCCACGATGGATGCAAAGTCCAGGTTTGCCTTGGGCACAATGTGCTTCCAACTGTGGGAAACAACCTTTTCCCCGTCGGAGATGGTTGCAGTCAGGGTGTAGGAAACATCTTCGGCAGCAGCTTCATTCACGTCGATGGTAACCATACCGTCGGCTTCCTTCACCACTTTAACGTTCTCTTCTGCCACATCAACAGACCATACGATTTCGTAGGTTGTTCCGTTGACAGGAACGGCGCCGATGCGCTTAAAGTCGCGGGCGGTCTTTTCGGTGGCCTTCTTGTAAAGGGTCTTGACATATTCCAGTGCTGCGTCCAGATCAGACTTAGTGGATACAGATTCACTGCCGGTGTCTTCCTTGACACAGGCGGTCAGACCTGCACACAGGCTCAGGCAAAGTGCCAAAACCAGGGCAAATGCAAGTAGTTTTTTCATAGCAGACTCCTTTATATATTATTCATGTATTTTAATGTTATCTGCGGAGAATACTTTGATTTGGTAAGATCCGTTGAAGTAATCAACCATACCCTTTACATCAATGGTCTTACCCTCGTATGCGCTTGCTTTGATAAGATTTCCGTCCTTATCTGTAAGAACGGTGGTGCGGACATCGACGGACTGTCCATCCACTTCGCACTGCAAAGTGAATGCGCCTTTGGAGGAACTTTCCTCGTTGGTAGTGGTGTAACTGTCCACAACTTTCAGGTTCTTCATTTCAATGGAAGTACCCAAAGCCATATTGGCATAGCGCCTGGTAACGGTTGTGCCATCGTCATTGGGGATGGCGACATTTGCGTTAAAGGTGCTTATGGAAGTTTCCACATAGGCAGGCTTGTGGCCGTCGCTGAGTTTTTGGATATTGCCCGGATCATTGGGCTTCATAAGGCGGTAGTTCAGGTCGGAGACCTGCCATGTGCCGCCCCCTTCATAGAACTGTACAGAGCCTACAATGCGGACTTCGTTGCCCACATTCAGAATTTCCATACCTTTACCATTCAGGTTAAAGCCATAGTAAACGAACATGCCATAGTACATATCCGTTTCCGGATCGAAGGCTTCCACATAAATGCCATTGTTATCGTTCATCGTAACGATGCCGTTAAAGGCAACCTTCTGGTTGCTGTATGCCTCAATATTGGAACGCAGTTCCTTAAGGGTCAGTTCTGTGGCTTCACCGTAGTAGAAGTCCGGATCCTTCTGACCGGAGTATACATGCAACTTTTGGGCTTTTGCCTGGTTAATGGCATCCATACAGGTATCGCCGTAGCGGTTATTGGCAGAGTTGCTGGCGATTGCCAGACCGTTCTGCAGAATTTCAATATTCAGATTGCGGTACTCCTCATTCTGGCTGGGCTTATACCATACCCAAACAAGGTAACGGTCACCGGTAGAATCCGCATCCCAGGTAGCCGTTTCCGATTCAATAATAATGGAAACAGCAGAGGAAAGTTTTTCTTTTGTGAAATTGGAGGCTTTTTTGCCGTATTCTTCAATCTTACCGGTGGACTCGGGGGTGTTCACGGCCAGGTAGCGGCCTTTCAGTACACCGCCGGGCATTACGGAAGAAGGTACGAAGAAGTGGGTAGTATCTCCGTCTACAAACTGCTTTACCGTCACTTCCTGCTTGACTGTATCAGAACGCATATCCAGTTTGACAGAACCGGCATAGTCTACCGGGTCGGTCAGCACAGGACCGTCAGAAGCAGGCGGGTTTGTAGAGCCTTCTTCCTGGGGCTTTTCCCCACAGCCGGCCAAAAGGCCCACTGTGAGGATAAGCGCCATCAGTAAACAAAGGTATCTTTTCAGCATACTTCTTTCAGAATATTAGCCGTTGTATTCGCACTCGTCGATTGCATCCTGGAAGGCTTCTGCAATCTTTGCATCCACATTTTCGGTCAGAGTCAGGCACTTGGCCATCAGTGCGCCAACCTGGTCACGGGCAGTGGAGGAGCCGTTAAATGCAGGAGAGGTGTAGTAGGCTTCTTCCTGTGCCAGACAAACCTTGGCAGCCAAAGCGGAAATGTAATCGCCGCCGTCAGCATTGTTCAGGTAATCGGCATAAACAGGGTTCTGGCCAACGCTCTTCAGAACGGGAACGTAGCCGGAAGCCATAGCAAATTCAGCCTGGAATTCCACAGTGGTGGTCAGGAACTTGACGAACAGCCAGGAAGCAACCACTTCCTGGGGATTGCTCTTCTGGAATACGCAGAGGCTGGGGCCCTGGGAGATAACCTTCTTGTTATTGGCATCTACCTGGGGAATGGTGGCGATACCCACTTCAAAGGGATATGCACCTTCCACCATCTTGGGGCGCTGATGGGTTGCACCGGCGGAAGAGCCGATGGACATATAACTCTTGGTGCCTTCCTGGGCGGTGAACAGGCCGGAGGTGTAGGCGTTCATCAGAGTCTGGGTGGTCAGGTAGCCCTTCTGGTACCATTCGTTAAATTCCTTCACGAATGCACGGTTCTGCTCGTTGTCGAACTGATAGTGGTCGCCGGAAGCGCTGGTGTAGGGAGAGCCATACTGCTCACACATAGTGATGAACCAGTTGGCTTCGGAGTCATAGCCCAGAGGGATGCAGGTGGGGTCAATGGCCTTGATCTGGCCGCAGAGGGTTTCCAGTTCGTCCCAAGTAGAGGGAACGGTCAAATTGTTGGCTTCGAAGAAGGTCTTGTTGTAGTACAGAACTTCGGTGGACTTGCTCAAAGGCATGGTGTACATCAGGCCGTCGCCGAACTGCTTGCCTTCGTTGTAGTAACCCTGGATAAAGTCGTCCTTCTGCTCATCGGTCAGACCCAGGATTTCGGTGGTGCCGTCAGCGCGGGTGACTTCGATCTTGCTGTCGATCAGGGGATCCAGAGTGGTAACTGCGCCAGCCAGGTTGTAAAGGGCAACGTGGTCGGGATAGCAGTAAGCGATGTTGGGCTGATTTCCGGTGGAGATTTCGGTGCTGATCTGCTCCCGGACATCATCGTAGTTACCAACCTGGGAATGCTCAATGTGGATATTGGGGTAGAGCTTGTTGAACTCGGGGATGTACAGTTCCAGAACGTCCCGCAGGTTCTGACCCATCGTGTGGTAGAAAGTGATGGTTACATCGCTTCCATCGTAACCGGCTTCGGGGACTTCAAAATTGACTTCGCCCTTGGTAGTTACGTTCTTTTTGCCGCAGGCTGCAAAACTCAAGAGCATGCAGACCAGCATCAGCATTGCAAGAATTCTTCTCTTCATTTTTGTTGGTCCTTTCTTTATATAAATTTTTGCTTTTTTATTTATCAAACCGTGTAAAATTACAGGCCTGTATAAATTACAAAGTTTATCTCCGGGTATTAACCCTTGATGCCGCTGCGGCTAACACCTGCCATAATATACTTACGCAGGAAGATGAACACCAGGAACAGCGGCGCAGATACCAGCGCAACCGCCGCCATCTGAACAGGATAGTTCACATCGCCGGAAGTGGTGGTAAAGGCGTTGCGCAAGCCGTTGGTGATCAGCCGGTGGGCTTCATCGTTGGCAACAAGCCGGGGCCACATATAAGAGTTCCATGCGCCCATCATTTTCAGAATGGTTATGGAAATCAGTGTGGGCAGAGAAAGGGGAATCATAACTTTCCACAGATACTTCAGGTCAGAAGTGCCATCCACCTTGGCGGCCAGATACAATTCGTTGGGAATTTGCAGGAAATTCTGCCGCAGCAGGAAGATGTAGAACACGCTGACCAGGAAAGGCACGATCAAAACGGTGTAGGTTTTCAGCCAGCCAAATGCCGTAACGGTGGAATAGTTGGTGATGGTGAACAGTTCGCCGGGGATCATCATAGTTGCCAGAAGCAGGGTAAACAGGGTGTCTCTGCCCTTAAACTCCAGCCGTGCAAAGGCAAATGCGGAAAGGACGGTGATCACCAGGGAAAGCAGTGTGGAGGCAACACCTACAATCATGGTGTTAATAAACAGATTTCCAAGGTCTGCAGTGGAGAATGCATCCAGGTAGTTACTAAACATAATCTTCTGCGGCCAGAAGGTAGGTACATTCATCCGGTATTCTTCCAGGGTCTTCAGGGAGGAGATAATCATCCAGTAGAAGGGGAACAGAACAATGATCGCCATAATGCCCAGAAACAGGTATGTGCCGAATTTCACTGAAAAATGGCCAATCTTCTGATAGCCGGATGTTTTTTGCAAATCTTTCGCACCCATAATATTATCATTCATAGCACATCTCCTCCTTCTTAATAGTGTGTATGCTTCTTGATGACCTTGTTATTAAACAGGGTAACCACAAGAATGATGGCAAAGAGGATCAGCGCAGCAGCACTTGCCCGGCCTTGCTTGTTGGTGGACAGTGCATCATAAATAAAGCCAACCATCGTGTTGAGTCTGCCTGCATCATCTGCAGGGCCCATACCTTCGCCGAAGATACCCACGATGCTGGTATACTCCTTAAAGCCGCCGATGAAACCGGTGATGATAACATAGGCCAGCATGGGAGACAGCAGCGGGACAGTAATACGGGTAAACACTCTTCTGCGGGGTGTGCCGTCTACCTTGGCTGCATCGTAATACTGCTTGTTGATGCTCTGCAGGCCGCCCAGCAGAACCAAAATCTTAAAGGGCAAGGCATTCCATACAATATAAATAACCATAACGGTCATATTTGCCCAGTAGGTAGAGCCGTAGTTAATCCAGTTTACAGGTTCACCGCCAAAGAACTGAATGACATTGTTCACAATACCTGCCGTGATAATCAGTTCGTTTTCCGTGCCGTAGAAACTGCCGACGATGTTGAACATTGCGGCAAACACCATGCCGATAGCGATGGAGTTTGTTACATAGGGCAGGAAGAAAATGGTTTGCAAGCCTTTCTGCAGGAATTTGATAGAATTCAAAGCCACCGCAATCAGCAGTGCCAGGAGGGTGGAAATAGGCACTGTCAGCACGCAGAGCAGGCAGGTATTTCGCAAGCAGTTAAGAAAACGCTTGTATTCCACAACCTTTTGGAAATTGCCGATGCCAAACTCGAAAGTAGCGCCGCCTGCGGCCTGCAGACCGGAATAGTTTTCCAGAAAAGCCATACGGATGGTGTTAAAGATAGGCCATACGGTAAATACCAGCAGAAGTACGATTGCCGGTGACAGATACAGCCATGCTTTCCATTGCTGTTTGCTATCTACCATATTACTTCACCTCATAACGAATGCGCTCTTCGGTTTCCTTGTTAAACAGGAAGAACTTATGGGGTTTAACATTGTAACGGACAATCTGGGATGCCAGGTCTACCTTGTTGTCTGCATTGATAATGGAGCGGATCACAGGGTTCAAAGAAGCCGGGTTGGTGGAAACAACGCTCACATCACGGCCCATAACTTCCACATTGGAAAGGCTGCAAGTCAGCGCACCGTCATCGCAAAGTTCAAAGCCCTCGGGACGGATGCCGATAAACACATCCTGGTCTTCTATGCCGGCCACTTCCAGCACAGCGTCTTCCCCTATGTAAACCTTACCGCCGGCCACCTTGCCCTCCAGCACGTTAATGGGAGGCGTGCCCAGGAACTTGGCAACAAACAAATTGGTGGGGTCATCATACACTTCCTGGGGTTTGCCCACCTGCTGCACAACACCCAGTTTCATCACGACGATCATATCGGAAATGGACATAGCCTCTTCCTGATCGTGGGTAACGAAAACGGTGGTAATACCGGTTTCTTTCTGAATACGCCGGATTTCCTCACGGGTCTGCAAACGCAGTCTGGCATCCAGGTTGGAAAGGGGTTCGTCCAGCAGTAAAACCCGGGGCATTTTCACCAGCGCCCGGGCGATGGCCACACGCTGCTGCTGACCGCCGGACAATTCGCTGGGCTTACGGTCCATCAGTTCATCAATCTGCACCAGCCGGGCAGCTTCCAGGGCCCGCTTTTCCATTTCTGCTTTGCTCATCTTGTCTGCGCCCTTCAAATTCTGCAGGGGGAACAAGATGTTCTGCTTTACTGTCATATGGGGATACAGCGCATAGTTTTGGAACACCAGGCCAATGCCCCGGTTTTCCGTAGACAGTTCCGTCACATCATCTTCACCGAAGAAGATCCGGCCGGAGGTAGGCTTTTGCAAGCCACTGATCATATATAAGGTGGTGGACTTGCCGCATCCGGAGGGACCCAGCAGGCCAATCAGTTTTCCATCGGGGATTTCAAAGGTGAAGTCATTAACGGCCACCACTTCTTTGCCGGCTTTCTTATCCCGGCTGGGGAAGATCTTTGTCAGATTTTGCAGGACAACTTTCATAAAAATACCTTCCTGTGTTTGTATTTAATAAGGTTGCCGGGCGGCACGCTCGGCGGCTACCTTTTTTTGATGTGCGATCAGTTCTTCCGTAGAATTGAAAATGGTTTGGCTTGCCAAATCCACCACAACCGTGCAGGCGATAAAATCGTGAATAGCGCAGTTATTGCGGCTCAGAGCCAGGCAAAGGATTTGGGCAATCAACAAGCCGAAAAGAACAAGTGTGCCAAAAAGTCCTGCCGCGCCCCAGAAGAACATCATCAGCAGGCATACGGGAATCATGGTCTCCACAGCGTACTTTCCCAGAATGGTCCGGGCAAACAACTGAAGATTGTTCATCTTTACCCCGTCATTGCGGATCAGACACAGGCCAAAGATTTTCTTTCCCAGGGTCTGCCCGTTTTTGAAAAGCAGGGGGATAAACAGTTCCCAAATCAGCACCGCCAGCAAAATACCGCAACTGGTAATCACCAGGGTCAGGCTTATCATCATATTGTAGGCTTTCATAGCCTCTTCATCTGCAAGCAAGGCGTCGTAAGCAGCATCATAGGCGCCCTTTTGGCCTTCGGTCATTGCTTCGTATTCCTGCTGGGTAATATCAAAGACGATGGCATATTGGGCTTCGTATTTGTCGTAGGCTTTTTCCATTGTCCGGCTATAATTGTCATAGCCCAAGACGGAAGAAAGCACTGCGCCGCAGCCTACAGCCAGTGTAGCAACCAAAAGAAGGTCAAGAAACCAGGCCGCTATCCGCTTCCAAACGTTTGCTTTTTGAATATCTTGAGTCATTGTTTCCGCTCCAAGTCAAGTGGTTTCCTCACTTTGTAAGTATACCACCTTTTTCCAGTTTTTTCTACCATAATTTTGTGGATTTTGCATCTTTTTTGTCTTAGCAGAGATTGAGTTTTTTGAGAATTTGCCCTACTGCTTGCTGGCAGGTGGTGTAGTCAACCACATAATCGCAAACTTCTGCATTTCTGCGCTCCGTCTCCAAAGAAAGGAGCCTGTTCATTTTTTCCTCGTTGGGAATATCTTTTTCCAGAATTGCCATCAGTAGGTCCCGTCTGTCCCGCTTCACATAGATGGTTACCACATTGGAAAAATGGGTTTTCATAGCCATCGCGCCGCAGACATCCATTACCGTCAAAACGTGGTGTCCCCTGCCCAGGATTTGTTCCACATCCTCTTTCCGGGAGCCGTAAAAATGATTTGCATAGTTGGTAGACTCGAACAGTTCGCCTTGCTGATACATCTGCAAAAATTCCTCTTCGGAAACATAGTGGTAGCGCTCCATTGAAAACAAGTCCGGTTTCTCCACTGTCGTATAACTGGGGAGCCGCTCCACATCATCGGTAGCGCCAGTCAGTTCCCGGACAATATCATTTTTGCCGCTGCCGGAAGGGCCTACCAGCACAATAATACTGGGGTCTTTCAAAAATTCCGCTTCTTTTTTGATGCTGTAACTGTCAGCAATCACTTCCACCAATTTGAGGAACTCATCATAGGTATTTACCGCCAGCACGCCGGTGGTCTCCCGATTCCAGGGCTTGCGCATCAAAATGGGATAGGCCGCATTGGAGGCCAGCACATTGTGGGCCCCGTCATCGAAAAGAATATCCACATCAATTTTGTCTTTCCGGGAGCCCATATAGATATGGTCTGCGGGGATTTCAGGAAATTCCTCCATAATCCGCTGGGCCCGAATGCTCATAAACTGGGGATAGACAGAGGTGGAAACAAACACTTCCGTCATTTGAGACAGTTTGCGGACAAACTCTTTTGCGCCCTGAATAACCGGCTGGGTCCGGAAAAATTCCGGGTCATTAAAAAACTCAAAAATCACATCTGCTCTTGTACCCAGTTTGCCCCACCGGTCCACTTCATAAATGTTCAGTGGCGGATTAAAGCCGTATTTTTCATTGGCCAGCCGAATGGCATAGGGCACACATTCCATTAGTAGATCATCAATATCCAGTGCTGTGGACAGCCGAAACTTTCTGTTCATTTCATAAGTCCCTTTCTTTTTAGCGTACTTATAGTATACAAGAAATTCAGACTAAAAACAACATCATTTTCTTGCGCAACACTGCGCAAGTCCTTTGGGTTGCCTTTTTTCGCTCCCTTTGGTATACTGGAAGAAAAAGGGGGTTTTAGGATGAAAACCAAACTGACCGGCCGTTTTTGGCTCTGTATCACCATTTTCAGCCTGATGGGGCAAGTCGCCTGGGTGGTTGAAAATATGTATTTTAATGTGTTCATCTATAAGATGTTCCATGCATCCGCCGCTGATATTTCCAATATGGTGGCCGCCTCTGCGGTAACCGCCACCCTAACCACCGTGTTTATGGGTGCTCTGTCCGATAAAATCGGCAAGCGGAAACTGTTTATCTGCGTCGGTTACCTGCTTTGGGGTATTTCCATTTTCAGTTTTATCCTGCTGCGGGAAGATGTTATCAGCAAAACCTTCGGTATGGGTGTCAACGCCGCCGCTTTGGGCATCAGCCTTACCATTATTTTGGACTGTGTAATGACCTTCTTCGGCTCTACTGCCAATGATGCCGCCTTCAATGCCTGGCTCACCGATGCCACCGATCCTTCCAACCGGGGTGCTGCAGAGGGCATCAATGCGATGATGCCCCTGGTGAGTATCTTAGTGGTCTTTGGTGGCTTTATGTTCTTTGATTTGGAAGCCGCCTCCAGCTGGACTTTGATTTTCACCATCATAGGCATCCTCACCAGCGCCATTGGTATTTTGGGCTTTTTCCTCATCAAAGAGCCGGAAGTAAAGCCTGTAAAGGACTCCTATCTTGGCAGTATCCTCTATGGCTTCCGACCCAAAACCGTAAAGGAAAACCCCAAACTGTACCTTTCCCTGCTGGCCTTTGTCCTGTTTAACATCTCCATTCAAATCTTTATGCCCTACCTCATTATTTACTATGAGGTAAGTTTGCAGATGAAAGACTATGTGCTGATTATGGCGCCGGCCATTGTGCTGGCATCGGTCGTCACTGCCTTTTGGGGCCGGGTGTACGATAAAAAAGGCTTTATTGCATCCGGTCTTGTGGCCGTTTCCGTGCTTTTGGCCGGCTATGTGATTTTGTACGTATCACGCACCACCATACCCGTTTTCCTGGGTTCTTTGCTTATGATGAGTGGTTATCTGGCAGGTATGGCGGTCTTTGGGGCCCGCATCCGGGATAATACTCCCCCAGGCAAAGCAGGCAGACTGCAGGGTATCCGTATTTTCAGCCAGGTCCTTATTCCCGGCGTGGTTGGTCCTGCCATTGGCAAAAAGGTGCTGGAAAATGCCGAGCTTCTTGTAAACAGCGACGGCACCACCTCCTTTGTGCCCAATGAAAACATTTTCCTCGCCGCCGGGATTGCCCTGCTTTTGGTATTCCCCTTCTTCCTCAAAAAGAAAAGCAGATAAAAAGTCCCCCGTTGGAACATTCCAACGGGGGTTCCCTTATCTAAGCCGGGTAATAATGCTGTTATAATCTTCAGGGGAAAGAACGCCGTAGAAGCCCCCTCCCACAAATGCCACATCATCAATCGCAAGCAGTTTGGACTTTTGGCCGTAGGTGAAATTAAGCACGCAGTTGCATCCATTTACCCGTGCTTCCTCTGCCATCATCTGCTTCAGATTGTCCAGATTTTTCAGTTGGGCGCCAAATCCACGAACCCGTGTATCGGCTTTGTACTTTTTAAGCGCCCGGGGATGGTCTCCTTCAATAAAGACAACCCCGTTATAGGCAGTTACGAATGCCATTTTATGCCTCCCGCTCCATAATTGCCACAAACTCCTGACGGGACACGCCCAAGCCGGGAACATCCGCCGTCGCACAGCCCACCAGCCGCCAGCCCTGCTGGGCATAGGCATTGATGGCCTGCTCCAAAATCATAGGATCAAATTTTCCGGAGAACCACTTATCTTTTTGGGACAGAACTTTGTATGTATAGCGCTGTTTTGTGGCGGGTACTGCCGTATTGGTGTCAAAATCAAAGTCCATACCTGCACTGGCAGTTACTTCCGGGGCTGCAGGGACTTCGGGTACTGCAGGGGCTTCGGGTACTGCAGGGGCTTCGGGTGCTGCTGGAGCTGAAGCGCCAACGGGCTTACCGCAGCCGGTGCAAAACCTTGCATTCTCTTCAATATAACTTCCGCATTCTGTACAAAACATACCAATTCTCCTCTTTTATATAGTTCCCCCTGTCAGAGGGTTTATTCCCAGGCTGTTTTCATAAGCCTGTTTTTATTATATCGTATGGCCCTATATTTTTGCAACAGATTTGTGCAAAAATTCTTGCTTTTGCAACAAGATGGTGCTATAATCGACTGCGGCTATAAACCAAAACAAATGGAGGTAAGAAAAATGAATCTCGTCTATGGCATTCATGACAGACCCAAGTTTATTCAGCTCTTGATTTTCGCATTCCAGCAGGTGCTGGCAATTTTGGCCGCCACCATCGCCGTTCCTGCCATCATCGGCAACGGTATGAGCCAGTCTGCCGCCCTTTTCGGTGCAGGTGTCGGTACCCTTGTTTACCAACTCTTCACCAAGTTCAGAAGCCCCGTCTACCTGGGCTCTTCCTTCGCTTTCCTGGGCTCTATGGGCGCCGCTTTTGCAGGTGCTACCTCTGCAGCCGCAGGTCACGTAGGCCTGATCCTGGGCGCCGTTTTTGCCGGCCTTGTGTACGTGGTTATCGCCCTGGTGATCAAGTGCGTCGGTGTCAAGTGGATTGACAAGCTGATGCCCCCCGCTGTTATCGGACCCACCGTTGCCATTATCGGTCTTTCTCTGGCCGGCAATGCTATCGGCGACCTGGCAAAGGGTAAGGTTGGCGTGATTGTGGATGGCGTAGGCTTCGTTTCCACCTGCAGCCCCTATGTGGCCATGATCTGCGGTCTTGTTACTTTGTTTGCTGTCATCCTCTTCTCCGTCTACGGCAAGAAGATGATGAAACTGATCCCCTTCATCCTGGGCATCCTGGTTGGCTATGTAGTTGCCACCATCTTCACTGTCATCGGTAATATGACCGGCAACGTTGCCCTGCAGGTCATTGACTTCTCCGTGTTCTCCAATATGAACATCTTTGCTGTTCCCGATTTCACCTTCCTGCAACTGGGCGAAGGTGTTAAGGATGTGGATGCTTCCTACATTGCCACCCTGGCAGTTGCCTATATTCCTGTTGCATTCGTTGTGTTTGCCGAGCATATCGCTGACCACAAGAACCTGTCCTCCATCATCGGCCAGGATCTGCTGAGCGAGCCCGGCCTGCACCGCACCCTGCTGGGCGACGGCGTTGGCTCTATGGCCGGTGCTATCTTCGGTGGCTGCCCCAACACCACCTACGGCGAATCCGTTGGCTGTGTGGCTATCACCCGGAACGCTTCTGTTATCACCATTACTGCCGCCGCTATTATGTGCATCGTCATTTCCTTCTTCGGTCCCTTCGTCACCTTCCTGGCATCCATCCCCAACTGCGTGATGGGCGGCGTTTGCACCGCTCTGTACGGCTTCATCGCTGTATCCGGTCTGAAGATGGTGCAGAAAGTTGACCTGGGCCAGAGCAAGAATTTGTTTGTGGTTTCCGTTATTCTGATTGCCGGCATCGGCGGCCTGTCCGTTTCCTTCGGTAAGGTCACCCTGACTTCCATCGCCTGCGCTCTGATTTTGGGCATCATTACAAATATTCTCGTTTCCAAGGCAAAGGACGAATAATCTTCAGCATCAAAAATCCCCATCTGCGGATGGGGATTTTTCTTGCTTTTTGGGTGTGGCTTTTGTATAATGCTCCATAGTACTTTTGGGGGTGGAATTATGGAATATAAACTGATTGCCAGCGATTTGGATGGCACACTGCTGACACTGGAGCACACTGTCAGTACAGAAAATCATCAGGCCATTGAAAAACTGTGCCAAATGGGGGTTGCGTTTGTCCCCTGTTCCGGCAGAGCTTTCATGGAATTCCCAAAGGAAATGCTGGAAGACCCTCTTTTCCGTTATTATATCGTTTCCAACGGCGCAGCCATTTATGACAAAGCCACCGACACAATGGAAGAATTTGCCCTCACCCCGGACCTGATCCGGGAAGTGCTGGACCTTCTGTATCGCCACGATGTTTTTTTGAGCGTCCATGCAGGCCAGCGCAGTTATTGCGAAATCACCACCCACAACGAGCCCCACTACCGCCGTTTTCATATGAACGATTACTGGGTTGATTTTGCCCTCGACAAGTTCACACCCATCTGCGAAATGAAGGCTTTTGCCTATGCCCAGCCCACGATCCAATCCATCGTTCCTTTTTTCCGGAATTTGGAAGACAAAGAGGCTTGCCGCGCCATCCTGGAGCAAAACCCCCGACTTTCTGTGGCCGAAACCGACCTTCATAATCTGGAAATTTTCTCCTCCTGCGCCGGCAAAGGCACCGCTATGCTGCAACTGGCTTCCCGGCTGAATATCCCTCAGGAAGCCACCATTGCCGTTGGCGATAATGTTAACGACAGTTCTATGATCTTGGCCGCCGGGTTAGGTCTTGCTATGGAAAATGCCGCACCGCTATTAAAAGAGCAGGCCGATGAAGTGATCTGCCATTTTCAGGATCATTGCGCCCGGTATATTCTGGAGCATTACTTCCCATAAAACGAAAGGCAAGGTAGCGTTATGTATAAATACGAAACCCATCTGCATACTTTACCTGTAAGCGCCTGTGCCAAGGTTAGTGCCGATGTCTGTGTGCCCTTTTATAAAGAACTTGGCTACGATGGCATCTTTGTAACCAACCATTTCTTCCGGGATGCAGAAAATTATGAAGCCCAGTTAAACTTCTACTGTGCCGATTATGAAACTGCAAAAGCCATTGGCGACAAGATCGGTCTGAAGGTATTTTTCGGCATAGAACTTACCGTTGCCCCCGGCACAGATTTTCTCATCTACGGCCTGGATAAGCACTGGTACTTGGAAAACCGGCAAATCATGGATATGCCCACCCGGGAAAAACTATCCTATATGGCCGATTGCGGAGCGCTGATCATCCAGGCCCATCCCTACCGGGAGGCAGGGTATATTGATCATATCCGGCTTTTCCCCCGGAATGTGCACGGTGTGGAAGTGTATAATGCCAACCGGACAGAACTGGAAAACCGCATGGCAGAAATCTATGCCCAGAATTATGCACTTCTGCCCTTTGCCGGCTCCGATAATCATAGGGGCCCTGCCCAGAAAAACCTGGGCGGTATGGAATTTGCATCATCCCTTGCCGGGGAAACGGATTTTGTAAAACGGGTAAAAGCGGGAGAAGGTACACCCTTCGCACTGACACTGTAAATAAGCACCCCAAAGTTACACTTTTGGGGTGCTTACTATTTTTATGCCAATGTTGCCCCCTTTGCCCCAAAAGTCAAGTCTATTATGCTTTTGGCAAGCAAATCCGTAGCGGCAAAGGCCTCCTGCTGGGTATTTCCGGCGGCCCCCATCTCCACCAGCAACGTCCGGGGGCCCAAGGCCTGATTATAATTGGTGCTGCGCACTGCAATGGGGCGGGCAACTCCCTGGCAGGTTATATCCAGCCGGGCCTGCAGTTTCAGCGCCAGGGCCATATTTTCCTGCCATTTGGGATCTTTTGCGTTCCCATCAAAGGCGCTGACCACCAGCATCAGTTGGGCCACTTTCTGCCCTTCATAGGTGGTGGTATAGCCTAATTGGTTGCCGTTGCTGTCTTCATAGGCATCCCGGTGAATATCCAGTACCAGGCAAATATCCGGGTACTCCTCCAAATACGTCTTTATGGCCGCTTTTGAACTGGTGTAAGCACCGTTATAGGAGGGATAATCATGGATTGTCCGGTCGTGAAGTACCCCGATGCCCGCCTTTTCCAGTTCCGCCGCCAGCCTATCCCCCACCGCCAGCATATTGTAGTGAGGATCTAAGGTGCGGCTGTTCGGAAGGGCATCATAGCCTTCGTTGTTTGCATAACTTTCCGTTGTATGGGTATGGACAATCAGCACTTTTGGCGTATCCCCCTGCAAATTCCAGCGTAGTTCCCGCAAAAGCAATTCCTGGGCATTAAGGGGATACTCCGATGGGTTATTATAGCGGATATTTTCTGCCTGCTGGGGAGAAAACACCGCCACCGCATCCTGTACATCCACCGGAACTTGCGGATTAGGCCCCTGGGTTTCCCCCTCCGGCTCTGCGATTGCAAGCCACCGCCCGCTTTCCAGAAAAAACA
This sequence comes from Faecousia sp., assembly GCA_045594945.1. Taxonomy (GTDB): domain Bacteria; phylum Bacillota; class Clostridia; order Oscillospirales; family Oscillospiraceae; genus Faecousia. The sequence continues at coordinate 8,298 of JAZNZO010000047.1, read as the reverse complement.
GCGTACTTGCCACATCCCAGTCCCCAGGCAAAAAAGGAAGGCAAAGACGCAGCAGCACCGCCCCCAAAATAGCGATTGCGCCAATTCGTAAACTTTTTTCATCTACTTTCATAGTTCCTCCTAAAAGTAAAAGGGTTGCTACCTGATAGGTAGCAACCCTTGTATTTGTTTACGGGTTCTTCTTCCACTTTGGGCGGGTTTTTCGTATCTGCCGCAGGTCCTTAAAAAAGTCCGAAAGGAGCGCCGCCGCTTCTTCCTGACATACACCGGATACCACCTGAGGATGGTGATTAAAGTCCATAGCAAACAGATCACACACCGAGCCGCAGGCGCCGCATTTATCATCAGATGCCCCAAAAACCACTGTAGGAATACGGGCATTGACAATCGCCCCGGCGCACATGGGGCAAGGCTCCAAAGTCACATATAAGGTGCAATCCCAAAGCCGCCAGCCGCCCAATTTTTCACAGGCCGCCCCAATGGCTTCGATTTCTGCGTGGCCCAGGGCAGTTTTTGCCGTTTCCCGGCGATTACGGCCGGTGGCCACAATCTCGCCGTTTCGTACAATCACACAGCCAACAGGCACTTCCCCATCCAGCGCCGCTTCCCGGGCCAGTTCCAGGGCCTTTTTCATATACACTTCGTGGTCCATAGACTAACCCCCTTTTCCTTTTTATATTACGGCAAAGGGGTCTTTCCGTCAAGTAGCATATCACTTACCGTTCACGAAAGAAAGGGAAATTAGGGTAACGCCTTGTCAAAAATCCATCTTTGTGATAAGATAAGAAAAATGGGAAAGGATGTGATTGTTTGCAAACATTACTGCATATTTGCTGCGCACCCTGCGCCAACCAGTGCATTGAGGTTTTGCGTACTGACGGATTTGATGTGACCGGTTTTTGGTACAATCCCAACATCCATCCCTTCACCGAGTACCGGGCAAGAAGAGATTGCCTGCGGGGTTACGCCGAGGAAATCTCCCTTCCCCTCATTGAAAAACACGACTATGCCCTGCGCCCCTTTATCCGCGCTGTGGCAGAAGATATTGCCCACCGGTGCAGTAAATGCTATGAAATGCGGCTTTACGAGGCCGCCCGCCAGGCAAAAGAAGGGGGCTTTGACAGTTTCACTTCCAGCCTGTTCATCAGCCCCTATCAAAACCACGAACTGATGGCACAGGTGGCCCAGCAGGCCGCCGATGCTTACGGGGTGGAATTTCTGTACCGGGACTTCCGGCCCTATTTTAAGGATGGCCAGGCCTTTGCCCGGGAAAAGGGCTTTTATATGCAAAAATACTGTGGCTGTGTGTTCTCCGAAGAAGAACGGTATTTGAAAGCCAAGAAAATTATTCCTTGAGGTTTCTATGAATGAAATGAAATTTGCCGCCCCCTGCCTTTTTGGCTTAGAGGGCATCTGCGGTGACGAACTGCGCCGCTTAAATGTGGAAAATGTCCAGGTGGAAGACCGCCGTGTGCTCTTCACCGGTGACGAATATACCCTTGCCAAAGCCAATATCTGCTTGCGAACTGCCGAGCGGATTCATATTGTGCTGGCCCAATTCCAGGCAACAACCTTTGAAGAACTGTTCCAGGGTGTCTACCACGCCAACTTGGAAGACTATATTCCCAAAGATGGCGCATTCCCTGTAAAAGGCAAGTGTTTGGACAGCCAACTGATGAGTGAAAGTGACTGCCAGGCCATTGTGAAAAAGGCTGCCGCCCGCCGTTTGGGAGAAAAGTACGGCATTTCCTGGCTCCCGGAAACAGGGCCGGTCTTTCAGCTTCAGTTTTTAATCCTCCGCAATCAGGTTTCCATTTACCTGGACACCAGTGGCGCAGGCCTGCATAAGCGGGGCTACCGGGCCACTTCCAACGATGCCCCTCTGCGGGAAACACTGGCCGCCGCTATGGTGCAGCTTGCCCGCTACAGAGGCAGAGAATACCTGTGGGACCCCTTCTGCGGTTCCGGCACCATTCCCATCGAAGCCGCCCTCATCGCCAAAAACCGGGCGCCGGGACTAAGCCGGCAGTTTGCCGCCCAGAATTACCCCTGGATGCCCAAATCTGTTTGGGAGCAGGTAAAGCAGGAAGCCCGGGACAAGGAATTTAACGGCAAGTATCAGATTATGGGCTCTGACAACGACCCCGCCTGCGTTTCCCTCTCCTTTGCCAATGCCCGCAAAGCAGGCGTTTCTGACTGTGTGACCTTCCGCGATGGAGATGCCACCAAAATGAGCCTTCCCACCGACCGGGGGCTTATTATCTGCAATCCCCCCTACGGACAGCGGATGATGGAACTGCAAGCCGCCCAACGGCTTTACAGTGCTTTGGGCCGTCACCTGAAATATGCCGACGGCTGGAAGAAGTATATCATCACTTCCGAGCCGGAATTTGAGCATTACTTTGGCCGCCGGGCAGATAAAAAGCGGAAACTTTACAACGGTATGATTAAGTGTGACCTTTATATGTATACAGATAACTCCCGCAAAAAATAGAAAGAAGGGGTTTCAGTGAAGCATCTTTTCATTATCAACCCTGCCGCCGGCAGCCGTGACAGGACAGAAAAGTATACCAGGCATATTGAAAAAATCTGTGCCGAAAAAGGCGTAGACTTTGAAATCCGGGTCTCGAAAGCCCCCGGCAACTGCGCCCAAATTGCCCGGGAAGCGGCCCTTTCCGGCGAAAACTACCACATCTATTCCTGCGGCGGTGACGGCACCCTGAACGAAGTAGTCTCCGGCGTTGCCGGCTACGATAATGTGGCAATCACCATGTTTGCCGGTGGCAGCGGCAACGACTTCATCAAAATCTTCAACGAAACCGAGCCTTTCCGGGATTTGGAACGGTTGCTTGACTATGAGGAAGCCACCTTTGATCTGATCAAGTGTAACGATGACTTCAGCCTGAACATCTGCTCCGTAGGATTGGATGCCCGCATCGGCACGGATGTTGCCCGCTATAAGCGTCTGCCCTTGCTGTCCGGTTTCCGGGCCTATGCCGTGTCCACACTGGTAAATGTAATCAAACGCATCAGCGAACATTACATAGTGGAAGTAGACGGCGAACGGATTGACGGCAAGCAGACTATGATCTGCGCCTGCAACGGCCGGTTTTACGGCGGCGGCTTTAATCCCGTACCGGAAGCGGACCCCTGCGACGGTATGATGGATGTGCTGATCGTCAGAAAGGTATCCCGCCTGCAGGTGCCGGGTGTGGTAGGCAAGTATAAAAACGGCCGGTACGCAGAACTGACCAACTTGGTTCGTCACTTCCGTACCGACAAGGTGAAAATCATTTGCGACAGGCCCACCAGCATCAACTTGGACGGTGAATTGCGAGTCGCTAAGGAGATCAACTTCTCCATCGCCAAAGAAAAAGTCCGCTTCTTCTACCCCAAGGGTTTGACCTTCACCGCCAAAGAACCTGCGAGAGTATAATTATCTAAAACCCTTATATCTACGAATATCGCCATTTGCATATTTTTAGGGACTGTTGCTTGCAACAGTCCCTCTTTTCATAAATGCACACTTTCCAAATCTGACACCGGTTTATATCTGTTTCCCATCCACGATGTGCAGAATACTGTCCGCCTTTTCTGCAATATCCGGATCGTGTGTTACAATTATCAAGGTTTGCCCGTATTCTTTCGCACAGCGCATCAGCAAACCAAGGGTTTCCTCCCCCGTCTTCTTATCCAGGTTACCTGTAGGTTCATCTGCAATAATCAGCTTCGGCTTCGCCATAACAGACCTGGCAATAGCAACCCGCTGTTGTTCGCCGCCGGATAATTCTGCCGGGTACTTATTTATCTTTTCTTTTAGTCCCAGTGCATCAATCACCTGGGCAAAAAACTGCGTGTCCGGTTTTTTGCCGTCCAATTTAAGGGGCATACAAATATTGTTCTTCACGCTGTACTCGTCCAGCAAATTAAACTGTTGAAAGACGAAGCCCATATACCTGCGGCGAAACGCTGCCATCTGGGCATCACTTTGAGCATAAAGGTCTTTTCCGTTCAGAAGCACCTGCCCGGCAGTGGGTCGCAAAAGTCCTCCCAGAATGTGTAAAAGCGTGGATTTGCCGGACCCGCTTCTGCCTAAAATAGCATAGAACTTTCCCTGTTCAAACTCGTAACTCACTCCGTTTAACGCGGGGACTTCCCCGGATTCAGTACGGTAGACTTTATGTAAGTTTTTTGCAGACAGCAGCACACCCATACGGCTCACAGCTCCTTTTTCAGTTTTCTCTTCGGCACAGCGGTTAATAACAATGAAATACAAACACAAATTGCGAAAACAACCGCTATATAGCTCATACCGTAGCCATAATATGCCAAGGATTTCCCCAAGTCGGGAATTGCCTGGGCAAGTGCTTTTCCTTGGGCCAATTCTTTGGCAGTTTTGAACCCTATGTAAAACACCCAACCCACAGCAGCAGCCCCAAAACTTCTTGCCATTGCCTTGCCCCCAATTTTCATCCACCGTCCCCAAGGGGACATCCCCAAGCAGTGCAGAAGAGTAAAGGAATGCTTTTCCTGTTCCGTTTCCAGAGAAATCGTGCCGGTAAGAATGAGTAATATCATCAGGCAGACACAAATTGCCGAACCGCATAAGAACAGCACCTCTTGCGTGTACTGTTGTGCATTTGCAGTAAACTGCTGCCTACGGTTATCCAAAGAAATATCCAGTCTGCTGCAAAGTTCTGCTATAGCGACATCTGTGGAAAGATCGTCGGCTGTAAGTTCTACGTAGGCGTATACCCGGCTGTACCCCCAGGGTTCTCCCGCAGTATACTTTCCCCATTTTGCGCCCGGCTCCATTTTACGCAGCAGGCCCTGTAAATAGGCCTCTGAGCAAATAACCGTGTATGGATCATGCATATGAGCGATAGTTCTTGTGTTTGCAACTCCGGAAACCCACCGGGCAGATGTTGGCATGGGCTTTGATTCCATTATGCAACCCCCGTCCTCACCGTAAAGCCGGAGAGTAACATCTCCTTCCGGAACAAGATATCCTCTGTCCGCTTCTTCCGGCAGAACAGCCGTCGCATCGGGAAAAAGCATCAGCAGCCGTTCTCCCTTTTGAAAGGCCTCCCGATCCTTTCCAAAACGAAAGGTCTCTTCCCATTGCGTATCGTCAAGCGCATAAAGATAGATCTCCTGCTCCTCCAGTCCCGGGCAGGAAAGATAGACTTGCAATTCTGCAAATCCTTCCGTCCGGGATATGCCGGGTATCTTCTGTATAAGCTCTACTTCGGACTGCGGAAGTGTTCCCTCCTTCCAGAGGGTGTAAGCTGCATAACCATTCCAGGATTTACGTTTATCGTTCGGTGACAGCACCTCTATGGATGTAAAGGCCACTACAAACCCAAAGGCAGACAGCAACAGGAAAATAATTGCACTGCGAAAAGTCTTTGCCCGGTGAGCCTTCTTTCGCTGCATTTTTATGCGTCCTGTCAAAGGCGTACGAAGGGTGATGAAATATACAAGCAGGCGGGAAAGCGCAACGACTCCCACCCAGAGAAGCACCACTGTATGTACCGTTTCCCAGGGTATGCTTACTTGAATAGACACAGACCCTGCATACACGAGCAGCCGCAGCGCCAACCAGGTAATTCCAAAGCTGCAGAGAACGCCCAACAGCAATGCAGGCAGGCAAAGTAAGAAAGACTCTGTCAGCAGCAAAGCTCCCATTTGTCCTCTTGTTATGCCTATAGCCCGTAATGTTGCGAAGCTCTTAGCTTCTGTTGGCAGCTGAATAATATAAATGCACAGCACAGCCAGCAATGCTACCGCCGCAATCACTAAGGTGTAGAAGCCATCATAAGAAGCGGTAGCTGCCCCCTCATAGGCAATGCTGTTCACGCAGGGAAAACGGTCTCCTGTCAGCCGGGTTTGGGATAAGTAGTTTTTTAGTTCTATTTGGGCAGACTCTCTATGGGTCTGGTTGACAGTAATAAAGTACTGGGGAATCGGCTCATCAAGACAAGCGCCTTCTTCCAATGTTTCCGGTGTCAACCGGGCCGCAGCATCTGACAAAACCTGCTTTGCACCCTCTTCTGTAACAATGGCCCCATTCAGTCTTTGTCCGTTTTGATTGCTGTTCAGCACCCACAGGTCTGTGTACTCCTGCACGATGCCACACAGTGTAAATGTACATCTTGTGGGAATTGCTCCTGCCCCGTAAGGAACAAATACGAGAAAGGACACTTCCTGGCCGATGGTATAGTCATACCCCAATATGTTGAGAACATCCGCTTCCAACACGATTTCCGTTTCCGTTTCCGGCCAACGGCCCTTGTCCAGGTCTAATCTTCCCATTTCTTTCAAGCTGTTATCTACAGTACCAAAGCCTGTTTCCCCGGTTTCCGTCGGGATATATCCATAACTGCGACCTACCCCTATAGCACCGACCCAAGCTTGATTTTGTAGCCAGTTGAGGTCTTCTTCCAGTCCCGAAGGAATGGCAAAATACCATTGGCCGAAAGTATTAAGTCTGAATTCCTGATTGGTTTTACTGATGCTGCCCACCAGGGACACAGAAGCAACCGCAAAGGCAAAAGACAGCAGAAGCACCAAAAAAATTCGTATGCTGCTCCGCTTTTTTCGGAAGATGCCCCGAAACGCCAAAGATACTATATTTTTAAGCACCGTGCATCCTCCTGTCGCTATAGGAAATATTGGAAAGGGTTAAAACACAAACCCTTCTAAAATCTGAATAAGTGTATTCTTTGCTTCCTCATCTTGCCCGGTGCGGCTGCCGTTCACGGTTATCCTATAGGAAGCACCGTTGGCAGAAAAACCGGCTTCATACCTTGTAGGTTTGCCACCTATTTGGTCAACCGTTACAACTGTTGCCTTCACGCCATTGGCTGCCGTATACTGTTCCTGCGTAATTTTTTCCACATTTTCTGTTTTATATATAACGCTCGAGCCATGCATCTGCTGCATTTCTTCCTGGGAAATGGCCGGATGGGCACAGGTTACGATTGTGCGGATGGTTATGTATATGTTTTTATAGCCGTATGCGGCAGCAATCTCAGCCCTGTAAAGCTGATGATCTTCACCGGTATAGGATGCGTAACAGTGTACCGGCGCATAAATGCCTTCTTCCTTCAAGTCATAGGCATAGGCCTTCGTAAGCATTTCCCCCTGTAAAAAAGAATTATTTACCAGTGTAAGGCCCAGTTTTTTCTCTGCCTGCTGCCATGTGGAATAGGTTTCCAATTTATAGCCGTCTACCCTTTGAATTTCCTCTGAAAAATCTGATAGTGGGCGATTGTCAAACACAGGATAGGTAACTTCATATCCTGTTCCGCTTTGACCGTTGGACGTAACACCCGTGATCACTTTCACGAAACTGATACCAAAAATATTTTCTGCCGCATATACGGTAGCAGAAACCAATATCAATATGCACGCTGCCACAATGGCAATTTTAGGGATGAAGGAATGCTTTTTATGATTTCCCGTGCGCTGTAAATTGTAATAAAAGGCTTGCTTTGCCTGTTCTGACATGTGCTGCTGTTTCATAAATTTGCGATATGCATTAGTCATACTTGCTCAGCACCTCCTTCAATTGACTTCGCGCCCTGCTCATACGTGTCTGCACTGCAGTGCGGGACATCTTCAAAATTTCTGCAATTTCATCTTGTGCATAACCCTCATAATAATACAAATGGACTACAGCCCGGTACTTAGGGGCAAGGGAATTGACTGCTTCCCAAAGTTCTTTGTCCGCATCGCTGGAAAAAGCCATTGTTTCGTCCAATTCAACAATATTTTTTCGCCAAAAAGATTTGAGATTATCCTTGCATGCGTTTGCCGTGCAAGCCAACAACCAGGCTTTTTCCTTCCCGGGTTGCAGTTGTTGTTTATAGTTTAGCAATTTCAGGAATACGGTTTGGCAAATATCCTCTGCATCGTGCCTGTTATGTAAATAGCTCAAAGCAAGGCGGAACACATCCTCTGCATATGCTTCAAACAGGTTTTCTATTTCTCTGTACTCCACAGGTTCACCCCTTTATTTGTAATTGGGCGTTCATCTATATGACGATTGACACGCAACACTTATCACATAATATTATTATTTTTTGTAAAAACTACGGCTGTCCCTTGGACAACCGTTGTTCAGTCTGTCCAAAAACTTGTTTTTGGACAGACTGGCAGAGGTCACTAAAGGCGGCAAGACAAGCAACTCGGCCCCGAAGTGTATGTGGATACTCGAGAGGGGCGAGTTGCGCAGTAAGTCAAAATGCCTTGCGCAGCAATCTTTTTGCCCCTCATCCGTCAAAAATCAAAGAT
>JAZNZO010000046.1:0-2520 GCA_045594945.1 Faecousia sp. | reverse complement strand
CTGCCGGAAAGTACCCTGGTGATGCTGGTTTCCGCCTTTGCCGGAAGAGAAAATGTTCTGGCAGCATACAAAGAGGCAGTTAAGGAGCGTTACCGCTTCTTCTCCTTCGGCGATGCGATGTTTATAGGTTAAAGGATGTAGGGGACGATTGAGGCACATCGTCCCGTAAAATATCAAAATGACGCTCTATTAGAGCGTCATTTATTTCTTTTTGGGTTGGAGGTCAGGTCAAGAAGATAATCCACTGAGACATCGTAAAGTACGGACAGTTTGATCAGTACTTCTGTTGGAATATCCCGCTGTCCCAATTCATAATTGCTGTAAACTTGTTGGGAGCAATTCAAGTAGTCTGCTATCTGCCGTTGCCGCAGATCTCTGTCTTCCCGCAAGTCCCGAATACGACGATACATATTTACCACCTCTGTAGGTAGCATACCACACCGCAAATTGTTGTATTGACAAATACCGCAAAATGCAGTAAAATATTTATAACCTCAAAGGAGGAATCAATAGGGGAGACCCGTAAAATCAAAAGGAGAGAATATGTACGATAATATTGGCAAAAAGATAAAATCTTTGGCGGCATTTATAGGCATAGCTTTTTTAGTCATAGGTGTGTTTCTTGGACTCTATTTTTTGTGTAATCAGCACGAAGTGGGATGGCAGGGAAAGCAAGAGTTTTACAAGGCCGATGATTGGATTGGCTGGGTGGCGCTGCTGAGCGGTATTATCGCAGAGATCCTTTCCTGGCCCCTTTATGGTTTTGGACAGTTGATCGAAGATACCGAAACTATTAGGGAGGCTGTGGTCACGGAACATATCGCAAAGCATAGATCAGCACAGAAGGAAAAGGCTTCAGTTGTTGTTGATGTAAAGAAGGAATCCAATACTACATTTTGCACGAATTGTGGCGCAGTGCGCAACAGTTCTGCCGCTTTCTGTACTAATTGCGGACATAAGTTCTGATAGTTGGATTGCTTGTATCAGGAAGGCCCACTCCAATACAGCGCAATGAAGAAAACCCGCCTGCCCGATTGGGCAGGCGGGTTTGTATGCGACGCGGGTCTGTAAGCCGGGTTCTGTTTTGACAGCCATCTATCTAAGCCTGTCGTTGCCGGCAGGCTTTAGCCGCCTCCTCGGAGCGGTCGGGCAGACCTTACGGATCTTGTATCCGTTGCTCCTCCACGGCGTTGCTTCGGGATAGAGTTTACATCGTAAAACCCATATTACTATGGGCCGGGTGGGCTCTTACCCCACCTTTTCACCCTTACCTGCGAAGCAGGCGGTATATCTCTGTTGCACTTGTCCTGAGGTCACCCTCGGCGGGCGTTACCCGTTATCCTTGCCCTGTGAAGCCCGGACTTTCCTCACCCGGTGCCTTTCGGCATCCGGCCGCGACTGTCCAACCCGGTCGCAAGGCCTATTCTACCCTAAATGCCGCAAAAAGTCAAACATTCCTTATAGAACAGTTGCAAAAAGAGCATAAAAAGGCTATACTATAGGTAACTATAACTTGCGAGGGATCTTTATGCAAACGGCTTTTGATACCTATTTTCAATCCCTGAGAGGGAAAAATATCCTGGTGATGGGCCTGGGCGTCAGCAATCGCCCCCTTGTGCGTTTGCTTCTTTCCTATGGCTGCACCGTCACCGGTTGTGACCGCACTCCCAGAGAAAAACTGGATGCAGAAGTACTGGAACTGGAGAAACTGGGTTGCACACTGAAAGTAGGGGAGAACTACCTGGATGATCTGCAGGCAGACTTAGTGTTCCGTACTCCCGGTATGCACCCGGATATCCCTGCCCTTAAGGGTTTGCGTGAAAGTGGCGCAAAGGTCACCAGTGAGATGCAAGTATTTTTTGAACTGTGTCCTTGTAATCTTCTGGCAGTCACCGGCTCTGACGGAAAAACCACCACTACAACCCTTATTTCTGAGATATTGAAGGCCGACGGCAAGACGGTTTGGCTGGGCGGCAATATTGGCACACCCCTGCTTTCTTCCGTTCCCCAAATGAAAGAGGACCACTGGGCAGTTGTGGAGCTGAGTTCTTTCCAACTGATGGATATGACCCTTAGCCCCCGAGTTGCAGTCATCACCAATTTAGCACCCAACCATTTGGATGTACATAAGGATATGGATGAGTATATCTGGGCCAAGCAAAACCTGTACCGGTATCAAAAACCGGGGGATATTTTGGTGGTAAATGCAGACAATGCCATCACAAGTGCTTTCAAAGGTGTTGGGGAAACCCGGTACTTTTCCAGGCAAAAAACCCTGGAGAAAGGCGTTTATTTGAAAGAAAATGTGATTTTTCGGGATGAAACACCGGTGCTGGACACCCAGACGATTTTGCTTCCCGGCGTGCATAATGTGGAAAACTATATGGCGGCCATTGGTGCCTTGCAGGGCATTGCCAGCGATGAAGCAATCCGCCATGTCGCCGCAAACTTTGGCGGCGTGGAACACCGGATAGAACTGGTGCGGATCGTTGATGGCGTCAAATATTACAATGATTCCAT
>JAZNZO010000045.1:0-12681 GCA_045594945.1 Faecousia sp. | reverse complement strand
GGATTTTGAGTCCACTACGTCTACCAATTCCATCACACCGGCAGGTGCAGTACATCATTTAGTACTATGGCATTATACACCATCTGTTTCAAAATAGCAAGGGGAAATTTTACTTATGGAGAGAAAAAAAGAGGAAGCAGTTATGGTAACTACTTCCTCTATGCACTTATTGGCGTTTCAGTTGCTCATAGAACAGCGCCCGGGTGGTTTCGTGGTAGGGTCGCACCCACAGAGCGCCAACACCAAGGCACAGGGAACCCACCAGATACCAGCCAAAAAAGCTCAGGTCCAGCACAAACAGTTCCATCTTATGCCCGTAGGTCATGTCCTGACTGGCCTGCAGGCAAGTTCTCCAGTCGTATTCCGGATGGTCGGCCTTGATATAATAAATCATAGCGTAACTATAGGCCTTCACAATGCCGGGAATGATAAGCAGCAAACTCCAAAGGGCTACAAATAGCGAAGACAGCAATCCCAGCAGAATATTCTGCCCGATGTCCTGGGTGAAGCCCTGGAATAAATCCTTAAAATCAATTTTCTGCCCGGTGCGGACCAGTTTCAAAATCACATAGGACGCGCCCAGGGATATAGGGCCGGTCACCAAAAGAGCGCCAACTCCGGGAAGCACAGAACCGGCAAGGGAATGGATGGCATCTGCAATCGCCAGTGCCAGCAATGCAAACAGCCAAGTATCCGCAAAAATGCGATTTCCCAGGATATTTTTCGCCCGGGTTTTCAAGTAAATCCGATCCATAAGATTCACTCCTTTCCTTTTCAGTATATACCGAAAAGGAAAAAAGTGCAAGGCCTTACTTATCTTTTCCAGCAGTTCGGGCGGTTGTATATCTCGCGTCTTATCGGTCGAAGGCTTGCTCCCGCCAGAAAGGAAAGCATAAATGCCTTCCCTACGATTTTATTCTGTCGGCTTGCCGACACCACAACTTTGCCGCAGGCAAAACTTCACTATCCGCAGGATACCTTCCCTTGCCCCTTGGGGCAAACTTAGTTACTTTTCTCGTGCTGGGTGCCGAAGTAGAAACTAACCACCGTTGCCACAATCAGCATCACATTGTCGGCGGCAATCTGCCCGTTCAGGGCCATAGCGGAAAATACACTGATAACCGCCAAAGTGACAATGGTTTTTACTTTAATCAGGTTTGCCAGGTTGGTTTTTATTCTTTCCATTCTTCCTCCAAATCTGCCAGCCGGTGGTTAATCACTTTAATCTGCTCTTCCACCACCGGCATTCGCATTGCGAAATTATTATGTAGCCGTACCTCCCGGGTCAGTTCCTCCAATTTGGTTTCGGTAACTGCCTGGGAGGTTTGAATTTTGGCTTCTGTTTTTCTTGCAGTTGCCAGGTTGGTAATCACCACGCCCAAAAGGGACAGGCCGCCGGTAATCAGCGCCACTAAGATGGCATCTGTCATCTTTTGTCACCTCCCGTCAGGCTTCTGCAATAAAGCCTGCCACGCCTACCTTCTTGAGAAATTCCACCATCGCCTCCGCATTTTCCCGGACAGTATAAGCCCCCACCTGCACCCGGTAGAGGGGCTTTTCTTCTTCGCCGGGGGCAACATAGTCTGCCCCAAAGTGGTTGCAAACGCCCTTACAGATGGCCTCGCCGATGGCCAGGGCATTTTCTGTCAGCCATTGGGCCACTTCCTTGTTATCGTGGAAGTCCACTTCCAGATACACTGCCGGGGCTTCGGGCTGATTGAGTTCAATCAGTTCCGGGTAGGTGGAGATGTTCTCACTCCAGCCCGGCGTAACGGGAGCAAGTTGCTCATAAATGGCCTTGGCGGCCTCATAACTTTCTCCCTTTTTCTCGTAGACGAATACCCGGGTGCCGGTCACCTTTCCGTTAAAGGCGTTGGTGTGGATGGGGATATACAAATCTGCCCCCCACTGGTTGGCGGCCTTGCATCGGGCCTGGGCCGTCTCCCACTGCATCACCTTCACTTCAAAGCCACAGCGAAGCAGGGCCTTTTCGGCGGCTGCCGCCATTTTGCCGCATTCTTTGGCTTCGTTGGTATCCCCATAGGCGTAGGCATTATCCGACTGATTTGAAGGGGATAAAAATATCTTTTTCATTTCGTTTCCTCCTGCTGATTTACTATTTCATCATATGCCTGCTGAGTAATTTCGTGCCAATTTTCGGCATCTTCCGCCCTGGGAAGCACCACCGTCTTGCCGTAGGTTTCACCGTCGGTCAAATAATGGCCTTCCTCGGCAACCAGGATGGTTTGCGTAATTGTTTTCATCTTCATCCTTTCACCCCCTAATACACCAGCGTCCAGTTCTTTGCGGTGACAGCCGCTTTTTGTGCTTCTGTCAACTTCCCACCTACTGTTGCGTGGAATGTCAGTGTTTTTGTTGACTGCCCTGTCAAGTCCATCAAGCCATCAATAACAGATTGTGTGCTGTCATTGCTCAAATACTGGGAATTGCCAAACCACATTGCGCCCCTGATTGTATTCGGTGCAAAGCGGACTTCCCGCAAGGCCGTACAGCCTACAAATTCGCAAGCCGCCCCCCGGGTATCCGGTGACAGGTCGATGGGCGTTCCGTCAATCACTTCCAGGGCCCTGCAATTATAGAAAATCGTATAGCCGGTGGAAAACTTGGCTGTTGGCATGTTAAGTGTTATATGCTTCAATTTGCTGTCCATCACAGATGTGTTATAACAGTTGAATGAAATGCTTTCTATGCCTTCCTTTACATTCAGGGTCAGCCGTTCTACCTGATTGTTAGCCCTGTAGGCGCTATACGAAAAATCTTGTCTTGTCAAACCCGTATCGCCCAAGTATAGGGTCACATCGCTTTTTGTAAAGCCGTTCAGATCATAAAGGCGGACATATTCCATTTTGCTAAAGTCGCAAACAAAGCCATCTGCATAGCCTTTGTTGTAGCCTTCCCGGTAGGCCTCTTCCGTATTGCCGCCGGCGCCGGTAATCAGAATATCCTGGGGGCAGACCTTTAAGGCGGTGGGCAGGCGAAGGGTTTTGCCTGCTTCCACCTGGAAAGTAAAACTCATACCTCCACCGCCTCTCCGGTGTACACAGGCAGCGCCTCCAGCACCAAATCCACCAGTTCTTCCTTATCTTCTTCGGTCCAGTAGTCCACGCCTCTTACCGGGTTAAACTTGCCGGAAGACGCATCTTCTCTGACGGAATTGGCAATTTCCAAAATTTGGCAGTAGGCATCGGGGGTGTGTTCTTTAGGGGTTTGCGCCGGCACGGTTGTGCCTTTTTCCACCTTGCCGGCCTCTGCCCACACCGTAGGCATAACCGTTCCCTGCTCATCGGTGCCGTAGACCCCCACATAGAGGGTACAGCCCGGTTTTTCCAGCACTTCCCAGGGAATGACCGCGCTGTTATTCCGGCAAAGTACGGGCAAGGAAACATTGCCGCAGCGGAATACCGCCGTTTTGGTAAGGCCCTCCCACCCCTCATCAAAGATAAATTCAACGCCCTGTCCTACCCTGCCGCTGGTAAGAACCGGGGCATTCACAACCTGGGCCATCAGCCCGGTTACGGAAATTTTCATAGAGTTTCTCCTTTCGTCATCTGTGCAAGCAGACTTTGCAGTGTTTGCATAGAAACCGCCTCCGAGCCGTCAGAAAGCAGCACCGGCACGTGGAAAGCAAAGTCCTTTTCGCCCCAGTCAAAAATCGGCACACCGGGATTGACCGTCAGAGAAAGGGTGTTTTCCATCAGGGCATCCTGCACAGTAACAGAAAGGGCTGTGGCCTTATCGTAGGCAATCCCTTCTATGGTTGCGGTGGCCGCGTAAGTATCCTCCCCGGTGGTAAGGGTAAGGGGAATTTCCCGCCCTTCCACCCGGCAGACTGCCTGCAAAGCATTGTCCTTTAAGCCAAAATTGCCTTTCCACCACTGGCCGGTAAGGGTTAGCTCCACCTTATCCGATGTGGGGGCTTGCCGGCGAAGAAGGCCGTTGGCAGTCAGTTTCCTGTAGGGGATGAAATGCTTTTGCACCGTGCATTCTGCCTGGTAGCCCCGGCTGTCGGTGGCCTGGAAACGGAATGTGCCCTCCTCCACCCCGTCAAGCACAATTTCTGTGGCGGGGATTTCCCTGTCTGCCACCTGCTTTTTCACAATTGTAGCCCCCAAATTGCCGGAAGCATAGGCCCGGCAGGAAGCCCGGGAGAAAAAGCGCACCAAAGTATGCTCACTTCCCGTAAGGGCAACGGTTGTTTCGTTGCAGTCCGTTACAAAGCCATCCAAATCGGGCCTGCAGTCTTCCTCCCGGCAGGCGGCAAGGAAAGTGCATTCCCGGCTCTGCCCAATTTGCACATCCCACAAATAGGTGGCGCAGACAAGGCGGCATTCCAGTTTCCGCTGGGTGGGAATTTTCTCATAAAAGGAAGCAGGCACTGTAAAGGAAATGCCGGTGGCTTCCCAGTGGTACGGTTCGCTGCCCAGGCTGCCCCCGGGCTGCAAGTACCCCTCCAACGTATCGGTGTACAGAGCGATTGTGTGGGTAAAATCCACGTGTTTTTTATCCACTGCAATCATGGTGGTACTGCCAATGTAGCAGTCAGTTGCCCCAATGGTGCTTGCAAATTCATCGTTTTGTAGTTGCATAATATCCTCTGTCATACATTCCCTCCCACATAAAAGCAGGCTGTACGGCATCCGTCACTGCCATTGCTGTAGTCTTCCAAACGGGCATATTCGCCGACGGTGAGATAGTTTCGCACAGTCACATCGGTAGCCTCTACGCCCTTGCTGTTGGCCTGCAGAATAACCTGCCCGGACCGGCGCACATACATACCGGTGTTATCCAGTTGGTTTTCCATTTCTTCGCCGGATTTACTGATCCAAAGGCCGTCTTTATCAAAGCGGTAGCCGGTGGAAGTTTCCACCTTCTGGGTGCCCTTTTCCTCCATCTGGGAAATACGCAATCCAAAACTTTCGCTGTTTTGCTCCAGGGTGGTAACGCTGGTTTTTAAGCCCCCCACATCTTCGGCTTGCTTGGTAACCTGGGTGCGGATGCCCCCCACATCCAATTCCATTTGGGCCACATTTCCCTGTAAATCCTTGTTTTCTGCGGAAATACCATCCACATCCATCCTAAGGTTCAGCACTTTTCCGGAAAGGCCGGTGAGGGTTGTGCGATTGGCCACCGCAGAGCGCTCTCTTTCATAAGAGCCGGTGCAGGAAAGGGTATCCCTGCCTGCCGTGCGCCTGCGCTCCATCACATACATACAGTGCCGGTTGCCCGCCTCATCCTGCACATTCACAATCTGCCCGGGGCAAATCTCCAGGGAGGAAGGCACGGTCACCTTGCAGGGGGTGTAGGTAATGCCCGAAAGTTTCTCATAAAGGGCTTGGGCAATCCCCAAAAGGGACTGCCCCTCTTTTGCCTGTAAGAGGGGATTTCCCTCTATCACATAGGGATTGCTCCCGGTAGCCGGGTACGAAGTGCCCACATCGGCGCCGTTTAGGCGGATGCACACCTGGTCTACGGGTTTGACCCGGTAGTCCTCCCGGCTGAAACTGCCCTGATAGTAGTAGTTTCCGCCTGTGGGGGTCAGAACCAACTCCCTGGGGGTATACCAGGCAAATTCGATTTTCCCCTCCGGGGTGGCCCGGCAGAAACAGCCTAACGCCTGGGCCACCCAGCCAAGGGCCATCCGGCCGGTGATTTCCGAGCCGGAAAAACGGTCCACCGGAAAACTCCAGGCAGTGTTTTCCTCTGTCAATAGTTCCACCCCG
Source organism: Faecousia sp. (assembly GCA_045594945.1). Classification (GTDB taxonomy): domain Bacteria; phylum Bacillota; class Clostridia; order Oscillospirales; family Oscillospiraceae; genus Faecousia. Next base: position 6,940 of record JAZNZO010000045.1, on the reverse strand, counting down.
CATTCCTGGGCCACCATCTGGGCAAAGGTCTGCAAGGTGTAAGGCCACCCGGTAAGGGTGGCCAGCCAGGCGCTTATGTCCTTGTCCAAAAAACGCAGGGTATCATAGGCCGTCAGTTTATACACGCCCTTGGCAGTTCTTTTGGGGCTATCCACATAGAAAACCCCTAATGTATCTGTACCCTGGACAAGTTCCACCCTGTCCCCGGCCTGCAGAGGCATCTGCCCATCGGGGCACAGAAGGGTGATTTCCAGCATAGAGGAAAACACACTGCCAAAGGCCAGTTCCCAGCCCGTATTCACCTTTTGGGTGCGGGTCACCTTTTGCAGGGCCGGATAGTCATTGCCGGAGGCAATATAACCCCCATCCGGCAGGATAAGTCGATTTATCAGCATAGGCCATCCTCCTTAGCAGGCGATAATCTGGAAAGAATAGCCCTTCCAAAGGCCGGTGCGGGCGTTTTTCCAGGTGATGCCGTACTTACTGCGGTAGCAGGGCATCTGCCGGGGTATGGCGGCATCGGCTTCCGAGGGAAAGGTAAAGGTGAAGGTGGGCGCATTGGGAAAGAGGCTTTCCATATACTTTCTTTCTTCTTCCGTAAGTTGCTGATAGGAAAACTGCCACACAGGCACCTTGTAGCGCAATACCTGCCGGTGCATAACGCCCATCTCATCTCTGCCGGAAACGCCGCTGTCCAGGTCCTCGTAACTGACCTGCACTTCCTCATCGGGGGCAAGCATGGGCTTGCCGTTAATCATAAAAAGATTTGTTTTTTCTCTCATATGCCTCCTGTGGCCAAAGCCATTCTCCTTTCATAGCGCTGTACCGCCCCAGCCAGTGCGCCGTCGGACACATCCAGTTCCAAAATGGCCTGCAGGATCTGTTCCTGCCGGGATGTAACGGCGTTGAAGCCTGCCATCATTCCCTCCATCCGGTCGCTAAGGGCCAAATCCAGGGCATCCTGGATAACCGCCAGAGGGGCTTCCACATTGGTGCCGTTTCTTTGGTCGCCCACCACCGCCATAAAGGGCTTGTTGGCAGGAAGCACTGCGCCCTTTGCCAGCCGGGGAATGGCCGGCGCAGGCAGATTGGGCAGTTTCAGACTTCTTGCGGCACTGCCAATGGAGGGGGCTACTGTTTCCAGATTGGTAAGATTGCCGCCCACCCCGGCAAACATCTTGTTATAGGCATCGCTGATGCCGGTAATAGACCCTTCAAAAAATTCGATAATCTTATTCAGATAGGTCTTTGTGCCTTTCAGAGAAGGGGTCACCACTTCCTTTTCCGTGTGTCCCCAAAGGCCGCCCAGCATTCCCTTAATGGCATCTATGGCCGCCTGGGCATTCTCTTTCATGCCCTGAAAGCCCCCGGTCACATTCCCCAAAGTGGGCAGGAAATTGCCCAGCACCGTAAGAATAGCCCCCAAAGGCCCGGGCAAAGTTCCCAGCCCCTGGCTCATGGTGGTAATGGATGGAATGAGGGTCTTGAGCATATTTTCCCACAGGCCCGCATCGGTCTGCAGGGAAACGCCCAGGTCTAAAATCTCCCCTATTTTTCGGATAATGGTATCAAAAGTAGGAAGATTATTCCGGATAAAATCTCCCGTATTTTGGATTTTCTCACCGATGGCCTGAATATCCCGGATGATTTTATCGCCGTACCACTGGGCAAGTTTTTGCAGCCAGTTTTCCCAAAGCCAGGTCAAAGTGGGCTTAAGCTGCTCAATGATTTGCCCCAGGGTCTGAAAGGCGGTGGTAAGCACCTCCAAAAAGGCGGGCAGGACATTTTCTGCCGCCCATTGGGCAACCGGCACCAAAATATTGGAAAAGGCCCACCCGATGGCTTCCATCACCGTATCCAGCACCGGCTGGAGGGCGCTTAAAGCCCTTTTTGTTTCCTCGATGGCGGGAGTGAAGTTGATGCTTCCCAAGGGCTTAACAAGGCTTTTTATCTTCTCCACCAGTTTTTCCCAACCGGGAATAACCTGGTCGGTATCGGGAATTAGGGCGCTGGTAAGGCCCTCTCCGCCCCCGCTTCCCAGCCGCTCAATTTGGTCAAAGCCTGCCAGATACCTTTCCATAGAGCCGGTGGTGCGCACTGCGCTTTTCAGGCTGTTTTCATAGGCTTTGATGCCCAAACTGCCCTCTAAAAAGGCAGAAATAATCTTCCCAACGGTGTTGGCCAGCACCGTAAGGGCCCGTACCGCAGTGTTCACAATAGGCACCACCGCCTGGGCGATAGGCACTGCCGCCCGGATAATGGCATTTTGCATCCCCTCGATCCGCAGTTGGGTGTCATAGAGGGCGGAAGATAATTCTTCCCCGTAAATTTCCGCCATCCGGGCCGCCTTGCTGGGATTTTTCACCGTAAAGGCATCGTCAATCAGAGGGGGAATTTCCTCTATGTGGTTCTTCACCGCATCTTTGAGTTTGGCAACGGATATCCGCACCCGGCGCTGAAGGCGGAAAGCGGCCAGTTCAAACTCCTCTTTTATGTTCTTTATGGCTTTTTCCACTTTTCTGCGGATGGCTTTGATTTTCTTTTTCAGTTCTTTCAGTTTTTCCTGCAAGTAGTTATCAAAGTAAAATTTCATTGTTTCACCTGCCTTATTATCATCCCTTCGGGAAAACCCGAAGGGATATCATTCATCGAAGATGGATATCATGCCCAAAGGGTATATCATCCGTTTGAAGAACGGATATCATTGATGATATATCTTTGATATGATATAGCGCTTTTGCCCTATGATATATTTGCAGAGCAAATGGGATATATCCACTCCTCTATCCATGCAGCATAGCCATCAGCCGGGCCTTTTCTTCCTGTTCTTCCCGGCTGATTTTCCTGCGCAGGTCCACAATGGCCTTGTTGTGCCGATAGTAGTCGGCCTCCCAGTCTGCAAGTTTTTTCCCTTCCTGCTTTTTCTGTCGGATGGAAACCACAGTGGAAAGTTGCCCTTCCCCGATGGCGTGAAACCAGGAAAGGAAGGTCCACCAGTGGATGTAGGGAACTTCCCGCACTTCCTTTCCTGCCACCTTATTCACATCCGCCACAATCATTTGGGCATCTTGCTCCCAGTCCAAAAGTTTGGGGCCGCTGTAGGGGCCCTCCTCCCTGCCGCAATTTACAAACCAGGTAAAATACGCCGCGCCGGCTGTAAAATGGGCATCATCCAGGGGCTCTTTGTAAAACAGGGCCAGCGCCACCTGCCAACGGATATATTCGGGTAAGTCAGGATTTTCCAAATAGGAGAAAATCTCCAGGATGTCCCGGAAGTCCGTGTGCAGGCCGTAGGTCTTGCCCTCAAGCACCGCCTCCCGGGGCAGGGAAAAGCCGGTCATACCTGCGCTTCCCTACGGCTTTGGGCCTTCTCGGTGGCCTTGCACACTTCTTCCCGGGCGCAGGCCTTTGCCCCTTCCACCATCACAGGCTGCAAAGCCGAAAGCAGATTGACAATCACCCGTTCGCCGTTTTCCCCGGTGGCCAGCAGGCTGACCCCGCCTAAGATTTCATGAAAATCATTGTGCTCACCGAAAACCCAGGAGAGCATCTGCTTGAGTTTCCGGTCTGCTTCCTGCAATAGGTGCAGACCCTTTCCTTCCTGGGCTTTCGCCATCAGTTCTTCTTCAATGGCCTGTATCTTCTCACCGCAGGCCATAAACCGGGCGTAAATGCTGGGGTCTGCCGGGTTAAAGCGCAGAACGCCCCCTTCTCCAATGCGGTATTCCCGCAAGCCTCTGTCAACATTGATTTTCTCCATTTGGATGCTCCTTTCATAATTCCCTTCAAAATTGATACGCGAAAGCGTATAGCATCTGCAAAGCAGATATCATACCCGAAGGGTATATCATCCGTTCTGCAAAGAACGGGTATCATGAAAATGATATATCTTCGATATGATATAGGACTTGCGTCCTATGCTATATTTGCGTTGCAAATAGGATATATCCGTTTCACGGATATAGTTGGTAAACGGTCGGTATCAACCTGCCGTAAAGGTTTTGGTCTTTACATCAAATGTACCCTTTTCCCGGTTGCCGGTGTAGTGGAGGGTAAAGGGGATTTGATAGCCGGTGGTATCGCCGCCGTAGCTGACCACTTCGATGTACACTTCTTCCCGCTCTGCAGGGTAAACGGTCTCCGTGTCGCCGTTCCAGAGTTTTACTTCCACCACATCGGTCTTCAGATCCTCCAGCACCATACCGCCGTCGATGATGTTCTGCAGTCTGTGGAACAGGCCTGTTTCCTCCTCGGCGTAGTAGGTATCCACAGAGGCCTTCTTCTCATAGCCGGAAATCAGAATGCTGCTCTGACCCAAAATGTTCCTCTTGGTCTCCACCTGGGCGGACATTTCTGCGGTGTAGGACTCCAAATCCTTGCCCAACTGCTCATAGATGGGCTCGCCGTCGCCGTATGCCGTGTTAATATAGTGGGCCAAGTACTTTCTCGCAATTTTAGCCATTTTCATTCACCTCGTAATAAATTTCATAAGTTACTTTCAGTTGGGCGGTGTATAGGCAAAGGCCCAACTTGTTTTCAGACAGGCGCCTGCCCTCTGTCAGGGATACAGACTTTCTGCCCTGGCCGAATTGGGGACAGGCACCCGCCCCATTTTCCATTTCCACCCAGTGCTGTAAATCCAGCAGATCCTGGGCCTTGCCGTTTCCGGAAAAAGCCAGGGTGCAGGTGTACTGCATGGTCTTTTTCCCGTTTCCCATCACATCCTCGATGGTATCCAAGACCTTTATACCCTGGCTTGTGAGGGTGGCCATCCCGGGCTGTTGGGGCAGGCAGTCCACTTCCCACCGCACCTTTCGGAAAAGGGGAAACCCGGAAAGCCAGTCCATTAGTTTTGTCAGTTCCACGCCTGTTCTGCCTCCGTATGACAAATTTCCCCATTTACCCGGTAATGCCGGGTGCGTCCCACTTCCACCAAGCCGGGGATATGGGCCGGCAGGAAGGTTTCCCAGTCAACTGCGGCGGGGCCGATGCCTGCCATCACCCGGTCGCCCACATATACCTGTGCCTGGGGACCGGGTACAATCAGCAGAAAGTTCCGCACCGGGCCGCCGTCGTTGTGGGAAAGGCCCTCTTCAATGGCCAGGTAGCCGTTGTGGATGACCTGCCGGGTCACTTGCCCCTCCCGCTTGCCGTAAAGGGTGAGGGTCTGATTGCATAATGGGTAGTCCATCACGCCCCCACCCCCCGGTAGATATCCAGATACCCCAGGGCCTGCTGATAGAGTTTTCGCTCCAACTGCCGTTTTTGCCCCTGGACATAGTGAATAGATACCTTTCCAATGCCGGCGCTGAGCACATCAGCACCCCGGCGATTGGCGGCATAAACCTCCTCTGCCATAGCGCAAAGGGCCATTTTTTCCGCATCCGGGGAGGCATTCACCTGATAAAGCCGCTTAAACCGGGAAAGGGCGCGGATGGCCTGCTCCATAGCCCCGGGGAAGGCCGTTTCCGGGATGGCACTACCCAAATAGGTATTTACATAGAAATCATAATCCATAAGGCAGTGCCTCCTTTATCAGTTTGCCTCGATGGCGATGCCCTTCAGGACGGCTGCCTTCAGGGTGTTCTTCAGGGCGATACCGGCCACCAGTTCCACTTCGCCGGTCTTTACGGCGCCGGGAGCATTCATATCGGGCATATAGGAGTGGATAACACCCTCACCGGTGGGGCTGATGCCGTGAAAACCGTCCAGACCCATAGAAATGGCGTAAATGGCAGTCTTGCCGCCTTCCGTTGCCACCACATCCTGGCTGGACTGGCCGTTGAAGTACTTGCCCATATCCACCATAGGCACGCCGGCGTAAGTTTCTACGGTGCGGCCGAAAGCATCGGTGCTGCGCTCATAGTAGCCTGCACGACGGGCGATGGAGCGCAGTTTAATCAGCATAGCCCGGTTCATCAGCAGCATGGTGGGTGTGCCATCCAAAGTGCTGATAAAGGTATCCATTTCATCCAGAAATGCGTTGTAGTTTTCATCCAGTTCGGAAGAAGAGGTCAAAGAAACCTGGCTGGTCAGTTCGTTGGCGGTGCCGGAAAGCATCTTCCGCAGGCCGTCAAAAGTGCCGCCTACAAAGCCTTCTTCTTCCTTTTCTGCGCCGTTGATCACCAGATTGTGGAAATAGTTGGCGGTTGCCTTAATCTTCTGTTCTGCCTGGAATGCCACCTCATCGGCAGCGCCTGCTGTGTTCTGCAGCACTCTGTCCACCTGGAATGCGCCGCCCATAATGATTGCGCCGGTGGTCTTCTTTTCCCGCAGTGCCTCACCGGGGGTGTATTCACCGCCTACGGTACGCACCGCTGCAGTGGAGGGGGTCTTAAGCTGAATGTAGCCGTAGGTCAGCGTGCTGCCGCCGGTGCCGGGACTGATGGCATTGTCAAAAACCATATTATCCAGCAGCAGAGAGTTCCGACGGAACATATCCACTACCTGCTGATCTACCTTGTCGGCCATGCCGACCTTTGCCTGCTGTAACGTAATTGCCATAATTGTTTACTTCCTTTCAAATTGTTATTTTGTTTTGCTCGCCAAGGACGAACATCTGCGTTGCAGTTCCCAGAGAAGTGGTTTTAACTGTTGTCGATATTTTTGCTGACGCAAAATCTATATATTTCCCTTGGGGAAATTCGATATATGCCTTTGGCATTCGATATGTCGCTTTGCGACGAGTTCGATATAAATCCTTCTCGCCCCGCAGGGCATATGGAAGGCGAAGCCTATATCGAGTGCATCAGCACATATCGAAAATCCCGCCAGGGATTTATATCGACGGCTTGCCCTTGGCAAGCCCTCAATTCCACTTCTCCCGCAGTGCGCCTGCCAAGGTGTCAGGCTCCGGGGTTTTGGGGCCTTGCACCCCGGTGCCCGGGGCATAAGGGGGCGGCACAGGGGTTTGGAACAGCCAGGGATTTTCCCTTTGTAA
>JAZNZO010000044.1:0-13960 GCA_045594945.1 Faecousia sp. | reverse complement strand
CATTTCGTGGTCATGGGAGGCAAGCAGTACGACGCCGGGGAATGCCTCCAGGCCCTTGTTCACAGCCTGAATGGATTCCATATCCAGGTGGTTGGTGGGCTGGTCCAAAAGCACCACATTTGCGCCGCTGAGCATCATTTTACTAAGCATACAACGGACCTTTTCACCACCGGACAGAACCTCAACACTCTTAAAGGCATCGTCACCGCTAAAGAGCATACGGCCAAGGAAACCGCGAAGGTATACATCGTCTTTTTTGGCGGAATACTGACGGAGCCAGTCCACCAGTTCACACTTGTTACCCTCGAAGTAGGCGGTGTTATCCTTGGGCAGGTAACTGCGGGAAGTGGAGATGCCCCACTTGATGCTGCCCTCGTCCGGCTCCAGTTCGCCCATCAGCACCTGGAACAGAGCGGTCTGGGCCAGTTCGTTTTCACCAACGAAGGCAATTTTGTCATTTTTGCCTACGGAGAAATAAACCTTGTCCAAAAGTTTTACGCCATCTACCGTAACGGAAACATCGTTCACTGTCAGAATATCCTTGCCCAGTTCCCGCTCGGGCATAAAGCCAACGAAGGGGTAGCGACGGGTGGAGCAGGGCATTTCTTCCACAGTCAGTTTATCCAGCAGTTTCCGGCGGGCGGTGGCCTGCTTGGCCTTTGCCTTGTTGGCAGAGAAGCGCTGAATGAACAGTTGCAGTTCTTCAATCTTTTCCTGGTTGCGCTTGTTCTTGTTGCGGATCATTGCCTGCACCAGCTGGGAGGACTCGTACCAGAAGTCGTAGTTGCCTACATACATCTTAATCTTGCCGTAGTCAATATCTACGGTGTGGGTGCAGACGGTGTTCAAAAAGTGCCGGTCGTGGGAAACCGCAATCACCATGCCGGGGAAGTCCAAAAGGAAGTCTTCCAGCCAGTTGATGGACTCAATGTCTAAGTTGTTGGTAGGCTCGTCCAACATAACGATGTCGGGGTTGCCAAAAAGAGCCTGAGCAAGCAGAACTTTCACCTTTAGCCGGGGGTCGGTGTCTACCATCATATCGTAGTGCAACTCTGTGGGAACGCCTAAACCCTGGAGCATACGGGAGGCATCGGATTCTGCTTCCCAGCCGCCCATTTCCGCAAACTCCACTTCCAGTTCAGAAGCGCGCAGACCGTCCTCATCGGAAAAGTCTTCCTTTTCGTAGATGGCATCCTTTTCCTTCATCACGTCGTAAAGGTGCTGGTTGCCCATAATGACGGTGTCCATAATGGAGTAGGCGTCATAGGCGTTCTGGTTCTGCTTCAGAACAGAAACGCGGAGTTCCTCCGGAATGTGGATAGAGCCGGTGGTGGGGTCCAGCTCGCCGTAAAGAAGCTTCAAAAAGGTGGACTTGCCTGCGCCGTTGGCACCGATGATGCCGTAGCAGTTGCCGGGCAAAAATTGCAGGTCCACGTGCTGGAACAGCCACTGGCCGCCGAATTGCATACCTAAATTGCTGACAGTAATCATAGTTTCTCCTTAAAGGTCATAGGCTTATGCCTGTAATCACATTTCTACAGCCCATACTTGGGCATTTTAATACAGAATAAGCATACCACAAACAGACAAAAAAAGCAAGCGTACAGCCAAAAAACCGTACGCTTGCCGGTTAAATTTACTTATGTTTCCAGCTGTAGCGGCTGAAAAGAATTAAAATGGGGAAGATTTCTAAGCGGCCTGCCAGCATATCAAAAATCAGCACCAACTTGGAAAAGGGACTGAAAAAGCCAAAGTTGCAGGTGGGACCCACCGCTTCAAGACCGGGACCGATGTTGTTGAAGCAGGCCAGCACCGCAGAAAGGTTGGTGCCAATGGTCTGTCCGTCGATGGAAATGGCCAGAAAACTCAGAACAATGATTATCAAATAGGCAGCCAAGTAAGCATTGGCGTGGTCTACCACTGTTTCGCTGATGGCTTTGCCGTTGATACGCACCACTTGCACTTTCTTGGGGTTCATGAGCTTGCGGATGTTCCGTCTCAGACTTTTGAAAAGCAGCAGCAACCGGGCGCATTTCAGACCGCCTCCGGTGGAGCCTGCACAGGCACCGACCACCATCAGTAGCATAAGAAGACCCTTGGAGAACATGGGCCACAGGTCAAAATCCGTAGTGGCAAAGCCGGTGGTGGTCATAATACTGGACACCTGGAAAGCGGAGTGGCGGAAGGTATCGGCCCAGGAATCGTACAGATGGTGGATGTTCAGGGCGATCAGCACAACAACACCCAGAGCAAGACCAATGTAAAGCCGCAGTTCTTCGTCCTTGAATACTTCCTTGATATTCCCCAAAAGCAGCAGATAGTAGCAGCTGAAGTTGATACCAAAAAGGAACATAAACACGGTACACACATTTTGTATGTAGGGAGAAAAGAAGGCAAGGGAGTCGTTTCTGACGCCGAAGCCGCCGGTGCCTGCTGTACCGAAGGCGGTGCAGAGTGCATCCAGCAGATCCATACCGCCGAATAACAGGAATAGTACATTGATAACGGTAAGGACAATGTAGATCAGGTATAAAATGACAGCGGTTTTTTTCATTCGGGGGACAAGCTTGCCCACATTTGGGCCAGGGCTCTCCGCCCGCAAAAGGTGCATCGTAAAGCCGCTGCCGCTGGAATCTGTGGGGGCAATGGCCAGTAAGAATACCAGCACGCCCATACCGCCCAGCCAGTGACTGAAGCTGCGCCAGTAAAGAAGGCCTTTGGACAGCCCCTCCACATCGGCAAGAATGGAAGCGCCGGTAGTGGTGAAGCCGGACACAATCTCAAAAAAAGCATCGATAAAAGAGGGAATCTCCCTGGAAAAATAAAAAGGAAGACAACCGAAAAGACTGATGACAAACCAGCCAAGACTGACACTGATCATACCTTCGCTGGCACCGAACTGCTTATTTGCTTTTCGGCAGGTCAGCCACAAAAGACCGGCAACAGCGCCCATGATAGCAAGGGTCAGCAAAAAGGCTTGCAAAGTGTGCTGTTCGCCGTATCCCAGGCTGATGCCCATAGCCGGAAGCAGAAATACCCCTTCAATAGCGATGATTTGGGCCAAAATCCGGCCTATCATTCGAATATTCATAACTAAGACCTCAGGCGAAAATGTCGTTTAGGTTTTGCAGGGCATCGCCCCGGGTGGTGACGATCACTACAGTATCACCGGGCTGGATGGTGGAGCCGCCGTTGGGGATTTCCACCTGGCCGCCTCTGGAGATGGTTGCCAGCAGAAGGTTGGACTTTAATTTCAGATCTTTCAGAGGGATACCGCAGTTGCGGGTGTGCTCGTCCACTGCAAATTCCATCGCTTCCACCTTACCGTCGGCAATGGTGTGGATGGAGATGGCCGCGCCGGTCTGGTTATCCATAGCACGGACATAGCGGACAATTTCATTGGAGCAAAGTTCCCGGGGGCAGATCACACTGCCGATGGGAAGGTCCCCTGCCAAAGTGTAGTTGCCGGCGTGGCCAAGCTTGGTGATAACCTGGGGGACTCCCTGGCTGGTGGCATAAAGGGAGGTAATCATATTCATTTCATCCAGGCCGGACATGGCAAGGAAGGCATCGCTGATAAGCAGGCCGCTTTCTTCCAGCTCGGTACGGACGGAGAAATCGCCCTGCAGAATATCCGCATCCGGCAGAAGTTCGGAAAGTTCCCGGCAACGCTCCGGGTTTTTCTCAATGATCCGAACGTGAATGCCATCTTTTTCCAGCAGTTGGGCCAGATAATAGGAAATACGGCCACCGCCGCCAATCAGGCAGGAACGGACCCGCCGGGTCAAAATACCTAAGTTTTTCAGAAGAACTGCCAGTTCAGAAGTAGGAGCGGTAACGAAAATCCGGTCGCCTTCGCGCAGGACAAAGTGACCGCCGGGGGTAATGGCAGTGCCGTTTCTAAGGACAGCGCACACAAGCACCTTACACTTGATGGTGCGGTACATTTCAATCAGGGAGACATCTTTCAGTTTGCTCTTTTCATCAATTCGCAGTTCCACGATTTCCGCTTTGCCTTTGGCAAATGTATCTCTGCGCAAAAAGCCCGGCAGTTTTAGAAGCCGCTCCATTTCCTTGGCGGCCTGGGCTTCTTCGTTGACGGACATGGAAAGGGCAAATAAATCCCGCATTTGGTGGATCTGCCGGGTGTATTCCGGGTTGCGGATCCGGGCAATGGTGTGAAGGTTTGGGTTCAGACCATGTGCGGTCATACAGGAAAGCAGGTTCACTTCGTCAGCACCGGTGACGGCAATCAGAAGATCTGCATCCATAACGCCTGCATCCAAAAGGACTTGCTGGGCGGCACAGTTGCCCTGGACAGCCATCACATCGTGGCGGGTCACAGCGGTTTCCAATACCTTTCTGCGAAGGTCAACAAGGGTTAAGTCGTGCCCTTCCTGGGACAGTTGCCGCAAAAGCGTAGCGCCAACTTTGCCGTTGCCGGCGATAATAATATTCATAAGGACCTCACTCCTTATCAAGACATAATAAATCAAGTATAGCAAAGTTTTTCCTATTTGACAATATCTTAAAAAAATTAGCCCCCGGAGCAGGTTGAGAATTGACAGAATTGTTTGAAAGTGTTATAATTTTATAAATTTAACTGATTTTCACATTTGGAAAGTCAGATAAAGGCCGGGCTCAGGCCCTGCTGATTTTTTGTAATAACAAAGGGGAGAAACAATCAATGATTATTACGCAGAAAAAACCCATCGAAGAGGTAATGGCTCTGGTGGGCGACGCCAAAACCGTTGGCATCATCGGTTGCGGCAGTTGTGCTACCGCTTGTCAGACCGGCGGTGAGCCTCAGGCACAGGAACTGGCGGCCATTTTGGAAGCTGCCGGCAAGAAGGTTGTTGCCATCACTATGGCAGACTATTGCTGCATGAACCTGGGCGTTAAGGGCAAAATGAAGCCCGTCGTGGCAGCCAATCCCGACTGTGTCATTTGTATGTCCTGCGGTGACGGTGTGCAGTGTGTGGCAAAGAACGCCCCCGGCATCCCTGTATATCCTTCCAACAACACAATGTACTTAGGCGAAGCTGTCCGTTTCGGCGTTTGGGAAGAAGCCTGCAAGATGTGCGGTGACTGTGTCCTGGGTCAGACCGGCGGTATTTGCCCCATTACTCAGTGTGCCAAGAGCCTGGTAAACGGCCCCTGCGGCGGCCAGAAGAACGGCAAGTGCGAAGTCAATCCGGAAAACGACTGCGCCTGGATCAAGATTTACGAGCGGCTTTCCGCCAACAATCAGCTGGATAAGCTGATGACCCGTCGGGAAGACAAGGGGTATGAAAAGGTGGCTTACGCCAGAACCATTAGCCTGAGGGGGAAGAAGTAATGAGCGTATTAAAGGATATTTTGGAAAACGGCGGCTTTGGTATTACCGCCGAAATGGCACCTCCCAAGGGTTGCGACTTTTCTGAGCAGATGGAAGCCGCTGAACTGCTTAAGGGCAAAGTTCACGGTGTAAACGTTACCGATATGCAGTCCGCAAGTTTGAAGGCTTCCGGCCTGGGTCTGTGCATTAAGCTGAAGCAGGCAGGGGTTGAGCCCATTTTGCAGATTACCGGCCGTGACCGTAACCGTATGGCCATTATGGGCGACATTCTTTCTGCCGCCGGTTTTGGCATCGACACGATGCTGGCCCTCACCGGTGACCACCCTGTAGTTGGCGACTGCAAAAATGCAAAGTCTGTTTACGATCTGGATTCCGTCGGCATTTTGAATATGCTGACCCGGATGGAGCAGACCGGCTGCGACTGCGGCGGCAATGAACTGAATGGACCTGCTCCCGTATTCTACAAGGGCGCATCTGTAACCCCCGTGTATGAGCCCATGTTCCTGCAGGTAAATAAGCTTCGCCAGAAGGTGGAAGCCGGCGCTATGTATGTGCAGACCCAGGGCATTTTTGACCTGGATATGTTCAAACGCTTCCTGGAGATGGTGGACAAGGCCGGCATCAAGACCCATATTATGGCGGGTATCATTCCTCTGAAGAGCGCCGGTATGGCCAAGTATATGAATGAAAATGTGCCCGGCATCGCGGTACCCCAGGCCGATATCGAGCGTCTGGAAGCGGCTGCTGCCGAAGGCAAGGAAAAGGGCGTTAAGGGCCTGCCCATGAAACTGGGCATGGAGATGGCTGCAGAACTGATCGCCAAGATTAAAGACGAGAAGCTTTGCGACGGCGTACATATTATGGCCATCGGTGCAGAGAAGAACGTTCCCACCATTCTGGAAAAGAGCGGCATCTGATATGAAGAAAATTCTGTTCCAAGGCGATTCCATCACCGATTGCGGCAGAAGCAGAGAAGTGCTTACCGATGTGGGTAACGGTTACCCCTATTTGGTAAGAGCCCACTACGGCCTGGAAAAGCCCGGCCAGTTTGAAATTATGAACCGGGGCATCAGCGGCAACCGGTCTGTGGATGTGTATGCCCGTATCAAGGCAGACATCATTAACCTGAAACCGGATTATTTGAGCATCCTGATGGGTGTAAACGATGTTTGGCATGAGCTGGCCATCGGCAATGGTGTGGATACGCCCAAGTTTGAGAAGATTTACACCATGCTCATTGAGGAAGTACTGGAAGCCCTCCCCAATATCAAACTGATGATTTTGGAGCCTTATGCCATGCCCGGCACGGCCACTGAGGGGACACTGGAAGACGGCAGGGATAAGTACACTGTTTTCCGCAAGGATACGGAAGACAAGGCTGCCGCCTGCCGCCGTGTGGCGCAGAAGTTCAACATTCCTTTTGTGCCTCTGCAGGCAAAACTGGATGAAATGCAAAAGGCGTATGGCACGGAAAGTGTCAGCGGTGACGGCGTACACCCCAATGTTACCGGCCATCTGCTGATAGCCAGGGCCTGGATGGAAGCCTTTGAAAAGTATTATCTGTAACCAAAAATGCGGAACCAAATCGGTTCCGCATTTTTTATGGTTAGCGTTCGATAGAATATCCAACGGATAAAGAAGACATCAAGACAAGCAACAGGGGACGAAAGGATCGTCCCCTGTTTTCTTTTAATTAAGATGCATTTTGACGGTCAGAGCCTTCTATTACCGCTGGACACGGCCGGAGCCGTCGCCGCCGGCCAACTTTTCCACTTCGGAAACGCTGACCCGGTTGTAGTCGCCCTCTACAGAGTGTTTCAGCGCAGAAGCAGCCACTGCAAACTCAATGGCTTGCTGGGTGGACTTGCCACTGAGCAGAGCATAAATCAGACCGCCGCCAAAGGAGTCGCCGCCGCCTACCCGGTCTACGATGTGCAGGTGGTAGGACTTGGAGAAGCAGTAGTTTTCACCGTCGTAGAGCATGCCTGCCCAGTCGTTATCGCTGGCAGAAATGGAAGAGCGAAGGGTGATAGCTACCTTTTCAAAACCAAACTTTTCAGACAGTTGCTTGGCAACAGACTTGTAGCCTTCGTGGTTGAGCTTGCCACCGTAAATATCGGTGTTTTCTGCCTCGATGCCGAACACATCCTTGGCGTCCTCTTCGTTGGAGATGCACACATCCACATATTGGCACAGGTCAGTCATGGCTTCCCGGGCTTCGGCACGGGTCCAAAGTTTGCCCCGATAGTTTAAGTCGCAGGAGATTTTTACATTTCGTGCCTTGGCGGCTTTACAAGCCTCCCGGCAAATGTCTACCAGATGGCCGCCCAGTGCGGGGGTGATGCCGGTGAAGTGGAACCAGTCTGCCCCTTCAAAGATGGCATCCCAGTCGAAATCGGATGTACTGGCCTCGGCAATGGCGGAATGAGCCCGGTCGTAAATACAAACGCTGCCTCTTTGGGAAGCGCCCTTTTCCAGAAAATAGATGCCCACCCGGTCGCCGCCGCGAACGATTTTGGACGTGTCCACACCGAAATAGCGGAGGCTGTCCACTGCGGCCTGGCCGATGGCATGCTTGGGGAGTTTGGTGACATATACGCTGTCGAGCCCATAATTGGCAAGGGAAACTGCCACATTGGCTTCACCGCCGCCGAAGGTGGCCTGCATCTGGTCATTCTGGAAGAAACGGTAATAGCCGTTGGGAGCAAGGCGAAGCATCAGTTCGCCAAAGGTTACTACTCTTTTCATTTTTCTGCCTCCATCTTATCTATGGCTTCCTTGACGAAGAAACTGCCGCCGATTGCTGCAATTTTGTCAAAGGCCAAGAATTCGTCGATATTGCTTCTGTCCACACCGCCGGTGGGAATGAACTTCACCTGGGGGAAGGGAGCAGAGAGGGCCTTCAGTGCCTTCAATCCGCCGTAAACATTGGCGGGGAAGAACTTGACGGTGGTGATACCCAGTTCCAAAGCCGCCATAATTTCTGTGGGAGTTACACAGCCGGGGTAGTAGGGAATGCCCCTTTCCTTACAGACTTCCGCCACAGCGGGGGAAAGACCGGGGGAAACGATGAAGGTAGCGCCGGCTTCCAGGGCCTGACGGCACTGCTGGGCATTGATAACAGTGCCTGCGCCGATTTCCATATCCGGGTAGTGCTTTACAGCATAGGCAATGGCTTCTGCTGCGCAGGCGGTACGGAAAGTGATTTCTGCGCAGTGGATGTTGTTGTGCTTCAGGGCGGTGAGGATTTTATCGGTTTCCGACAGTTCCTTAATCACCACAACAGGAACAAATTTTTCCATTCTTTTTCTCCTTATTATACGCCATTATACGCCGGAATAGGCAGCAAAGCCGCAGTCAATGGGCAGCACAACGCCGGTGATGGCGGAAGCAGCCCGGTCATCGCAGAGGAACAGAGTGGCGCCCAGCAGTTCCTCAGCATCCACGAAACGGCCGGTGGGGGTGCCGTTCAGGATCTTTGCGCTGCGGGCAGTGGGAGTGCCGTCTTCATTAAACAGAGGGGCCTTGTTCTGGGCGGAAACCAGGAAGCCGGGAGCGATGGCATTGCAACGGATGCCTGTGCCGGCAAAGTGGGTAGCCAGCCACTGGGTGAAGTTGGAAATGCCGGCCTTGGCGGCAGAGTAAGCGGGAATCTTGGTCAGGGGAGTGTAGGCATTCATAGAAGAAATGTTCAGAATGCAGCCGGCCTTCTTTGCAACCATATCCTTGGCAAAGGCCTGGGTAGGCAGAAGGCTGCCCTGGAAGTTCAGTTTGAATACGAAGTCCACACCGGCGGCATCCAGGTCGAAGAAGGACTTGCCGCCTTCCTTGGCTTCGTGGTGATACTCGTTGTCGGTGGTGGCTCTGGGGTTGTTGCCGCCTGCACCGTTGACCAGGATGTCACAAGGACCCAGGTCAGCCAGCACCTGCTGATGGACCTGCTCCAGTGCTTCTGCTTCCAGTACGTTTGCTTTGTAGCCTTCGCAAATAAAGCCTTCGGCCTTCAGCTCGTTTGCCAGGGCTTTAACGGCATCTTCGTTCAGGTCAAGAGCAGCCACCTTGGCACCACACTGGGCAAAGGCTCTTGCCATAGCGCCGCAAATCAGACCGCCTGCGCCGGTGGCCACAACGACTTTGTTGCTGTAATCAATGTTCAGAGGAAGGTTAATCATATCTTAGACACTCCTTAAAAATTATTTGTCAAATTTTTCCAAAGAATCCCACACGCCCAGCATATACATAATGCCCAGAGCCCGGTCGTAAAGACCATAGCCGGGACGGACGGTGCCGGGACCTTCATTCCAAAGATGTCTGCCGTGATCGGGACGGATATAGCCTTCAAAACCGCAATCGTGGTAGGCCTTCAAAATCTCCAAAATGCCGGTGTCGCCATCACAATCCCGGTGGCTGGCTTCGGAGAAGTCGCCGTTTTCAAAGTGCTTGACATTGCGGATGTGGGCAAAGGCGATCCGGTCGCAGTGCTTGCGAACGATAGAAGCCACATTGTTATCGGGATTTGCATTCAGACTGCCGGAGCAAAGGGTCAGGCAGTTATAGGGGTCGTCCACCATTTTCAGGAAACGGTCGATGCTCTTTTCGTCTACCAGCAGGCGGGGCAGACCGAAGATATCCCAGGGGGGATCGTCCATATGTATGGCCATCTTCACATCACACTCCCGGCAGGTAGGCATAATGGCCTCCAGGAAGTACTTCAGATTGGCCCACAGTTTTTCGTGGTCCACGCCTTCGTAGGCTTTGAACAACTGGTCAAGCTTTGCCATCCGCTCCGGTTCCCAGCCGGGGAAGGACATGTTGTACTTTTCGGTGAAGTCCAGAATGTACTTTGCCATAGCGTTGTAGTCATCCTGGATCATATTCTTTTCGTAGAAAAGTGCGGTGGAGCCGTCTCCTACGGGGTGGAACAGATTGCTTCTTGTCCAGTCGAAGATGGGCATGAAGTTGTAGCAGATTACCTTTACACCGTACTTGCTCAGGTTGCGAATGCACTGTTTATAGTTTTCAATGTACTGATCTCTGGTGGGCAGGCCGATCTTAATGTCATCGTGGACATTGACGGATTCCACCACGTCGATATTAAAGCCGTACTTGTCGCACTGGGCTTTTACCTGGGCGATTTCTTCTTCTTCCCAGATTTCTCCGGGCATTTTGTGGTGCAGGGCCCAAACGATACCGTCTACACCGGGGATCTGCTTGATGTCAGAAAGGGAAATACTGTCATTGCCTTCGCCGTACCAGCGAAATGTCATCTTCATTGGCATAAACTGTCTCCTTTATGTTAAATTCCAAAATAGTTTTTTGCATTATAGAAGCAGATTCCCTGCACCAGGGTTTTCAGGGTTTCCGTATCGTTGGGATATTCGCCGTTTTCTACCCACTGACCGATAAGATTGCACAGGATGCGGCGGAAATATTCGTGGCGGGTGTAACTGAGGAAACTGCGGGAGTCTGTCAGCATGCCCACAAAGTTACCTAAAAGACTCAGATTGGCAAGACTGATTAGCTGGTCTTCCATGCCCCGCTTATTGTCATTAAACCACCAGGCGCTGCCGTGCTGCAGTTTGCCGGATGCTTCAGTACCCTGGAAAGCGCCGATCAAGGTGTCCAGAAAAGCGTTATCACTGGGGTCCAGGCTGTAAAGAATGGTTTTGGGCAGGGCGTTTTCTCTGCTTAGATGGTCTAACAACTGAGATAGTTTTCGGCTGCCGTTATGGGGGCCGATGCAGTCAAAGCCTGTGTCCGGGCCTAATGCGGCAAGGGCCTTGCTGTTGGGATTACGCAGGCAGTTATAGTGCAGCTGCATTACCCAGCCGTAAGACACATATTCTTTGGCACAATGGACCAAAAGGGCGGAAATAAGGGGCTCGGCTTCCTCTTCTGTGACGGTTTCCCCGTTAAGGCCCCGGGCAATCAAAAGGTCAAGGGCTTTTTCATCCCAGGGGGCGTAGACCATACGGTCAAGGCCGTGATCGCTTGCCCGGCAACCCCGGGCGGCAAAGTAGCCGATACGATTGGAAATTGCCTTCTTAAGGCTTTCCAAGTCCGTAATCTCCACGCCGGATACCCGGCAGAGTTCCTGAATGTAGGCCTTCCAGCCGGGCTTGTGGATATTGAGGGCTTTATCCGGGCGGAAGGAAGGAGCAACCACAGTGTCAAAACTGGGGTCATTTGCCAGTTTCTCGTGATACTCCAAAGAATCAACGGGGTCATCGGTAGTGCCGATGAAGGCCACATTACTCTTTTTAATAATGCCCCGTACATCCATGTCCGGCTGCCGCAGTTTCTGTTCACACAGATCCCAAACGTCCTTGGCAGTCTGGGCATTCAGCACCCCTTCGTAACCAAAGTAGTTTTTAAGTTCCAGGTGACACCAGTGATACATTGGGTTGCCGATAGCCTTAGGCAGCAGGGAGGCAAACCGGAAAAACTTTTCATAGGGATCTGCATTTCCGGTGATATAATATTCATCAATGCCGTTTGAACGCATCAGCCGCCACTTGTAATGGTCGCCGGACAGCCAAAGTTCCGTGATATTATGAAAACGGTCATTTTCCCAAATTTGCTTGGGGCTGACGTGGCAGTGGTAGTCAATAATGGGCAGATCTTTTACATAGCCATAAAGGGCTTTGGCACAGTCGGTATGCAAAAGAAAGTCTTCACGTAAAAAGCCGGCCATACAGTTGCTCCTTTGTATTAATTTTTATGGAAAGCCGCCCGGTATTCCTTGGGGGTTTTCCCAACTTGGTTTTTGAATAGTTTGGAAAAGTACTGCACATCCAAAATGCCGCAGTGCTGGGCCACTGTCTGTATCTGCAGATTGGTGGTGTGCAGCAAGTACATAGCATGGCGGATCCGCTTTTGACGGACATATTCAGAAAGGGTTTTTCCCGTTTCTTTCTTAAAGGTGGTGGCTAAATGGCCGGAACTCAGGCCCAAGTGCTTGGCAAGAGCGCACAGAGAAAGTTCCTGGGAAAGATCTGCGTCAATCAGCAAAAGTGCCTTTTGCACAATGGGGGAGTGCTTCTTAATGGAATGCCGGTACACAAGGTCGCAGTAGCTACCGAACATCTGCTTCATCAGTTCGCTGATCTCCCGGACTGCGGCCACAGATTCAATCTTCATGGCAAAGTCGGAGGAGAGGGCATCAATATGTACCGGGTGAACGCCTCCTTGTTCTGCGGCTTTACGCAAAAGAGTGTTCATAATAATGCAGTAGTTTTTGCCGTTACGGACAGGGTCAGCTACCCGCTTTTCAAATGCTTGCTCTCCAAAGGCGGTGGACATCAGGGATTCTTTGTGCCGCTGCCCCAGCATCACTGCACGGATCAATTCATTTTCAAAGTCGTACCGGGTCTCCAGGGTCTTGGCGTGGGCCAGAATATCATCATAGGTTTCATTGCGTACCGGTTTGTTATCGGGAACAGGAGAAAAAAGGTTTTCCTCCGTCACATCTGCAATGGCAAAGGAGGCACTGTTCCAAATGTATTCACAGAAGGAATCCAGCATAGTGAAAAGCCGTTCATTTTCAGAAAGCACCGGGATGGAGGCATAGAACTCTTCAAAATATTTTTGCCGGTCAGGACGGATACCCAGCTGCTCGCCAAGCTCCAGTAAGTCCCGGGAATGCAAAGGGGCGCAAAGATATGGCCCTACGAAAAGTACTTTCCGCTCGGTGGTTGCAGGCAGAAGAAGATAGGTGTAGCACAGATGAAACCGACTGGTGAGCCGGTATTTTGTTCTGGGCTCCGGGCTGCCCAAATAGTCTTTTAATGTGGCTTCCGGCGCTACCTGCAAATGCAGGATGCTTTGAAGACCGGGGCCAAAAAGGCTGTGAGCAGGGGCGTCAGGACTGGTGATGTTTACGGGAATATGGCATTTTTCCAGCACATCTGTAAGAAAATGCAGCTCCCTTTCATAAAACATATCAGCACCTCATAGCCTTGGAGTTGTTTGCAAAATCACCTATTGCAAGTGCTATTATAACACATGATTTTCGCACTATCAACAAATACTTTTTGCAAAATATGAAAATATTACAAAAACAGATGAAAATATTCCTCGCATTCTGCGCCTGGATATGCTATACTTGCCATAGACCCCTTAATGCAAAAAAATATTTTAGCAATTTAGGAGAGGTACACAATGAAAAAACCAGTAACCCTTGACGCAAACGGCAAGCGTCGTTTCGGCATGCGGGACTCCCTCGCATACGCCGCAGGTGACCTGGGCTGTAACATGAGTTTCGCCCTGAAAGGCACCATTATGCCCCTGTTCTGGACCCAGGTTATGGGTCTGAGTGCATGGTATTCCCTGCTGATCGTTATTTTGCAGGTTTGGGATGCCATCAACGATCCGCTGATCGGCTCTATGATCGACGCGGACAGACATAAGTACAGAAGAAACAAGTTCCTGCAGTACATCTGGGCCGGCTCTATCGGTCTGATCGCAGGCGGCGCCTGCTGCTTCCTGCCCTTCCCCAGTGCACCTGAGTGGGCAAAGATCATTATCTTTATGGCCGGCTATATTGTTTGGGATGCATTCTACACTGTAGCAAATGTGCCTTATGGCTCTTTGCTGTCCCTGATCTCCAACAATCCTGCTGAC
>JAZNZO010000043.1:0-23246 GCA_045594945.1 Faecousia sp. | reverse complement strand
ATAAAGTATCCCCCGCAGCAGCCGCCGCGGGGGGCTTCTTACATATTGTCTAATATTTGGCGGATTTGGGCCACCTGCATAGGGTCAACTGCTTCATAGCGCTCCGGGGTGCTATCCTGCCGGTAAGCATAGGAAACAGCATTGCCCATAACAGTATGGTCTTCCAGGAAACCTGCGCAGGCGGTGTGGATTTCTTTTGCACCCGTAGCCTTAAGGAGCATTTCCACATTCCCTGCCCGGATGCCCCCGCCCAGCAAAATCGTAATGTCTTTTCCATAGGTCTTAATGAGGTGGGCCAAGTGGTCTGCCCGGTCGAGGGCGGCCTTGCCGCCGCCGCTGGTCAGCACCCGGTCCACACCGACGGCAATCAGTTCCTTGAGTGCGTGTTCCTGGTCTTCTATGCAATCAAAAGCCTTGTGGAACACGGCCTCTTTCCCATAGCGGTGGGCAAGATCGGTCAGCGCTTTGGTCTTTTCCTTATCTACCTGTTTATCCGAGGTGAGGAAACCGAAAACAATGCCATCTACACCCTCTTGCAGGAGGATTTCCCCATCAGCAAGCATGGTGGCATATTCTTCTTCGGTGTAGCAAAAGCCGCCGCCCCGGGGGCGCACCATTGCCACCATAGGCAGACTGCAGGACTGCTTGGCAAGGCGCACCACGCCCAGAGAGGGCGTCAAGCCGCCCAAATAGAAGGCGCTGTTCAGTTCCAGCCGGTCTGCCCCGGCCTTCGCCGCCGCCTGCACATCATATAAGGTGGCACAGCAAATTTCCAATACAGTTTTCATATCTATACTCCTTTTAGTGAAACATCTCCTACATCTAACGAACTCTAAAGGCCCCCTTGCCTAAAGGGGGCTGGCAAAACCGCAGGTTTTGACTGGGGGATACTCAGCGGCAAAGAGATTCTCTCACAAACAGATCAATATATTCACACACGCCACTAAAATTCTGGTTCACAGCATTATTCGGCACACGAAGAACCGTCAAATTTCTTTCTTCTATTCGCTCCGTCCTAATGTCGTCCTTTAAAAGGCCTTTTTCTTCATAATGCTGTGATCCATCTAATTCAATTACCAATTTTGCTTCGTGACAGTAGAAATCCACAATATACCGATCTATTACCTTCTGCCTTAAAAAACGCACCGGATATGTTCTCAAAAAATCATACCACAAGTGTCGTTCTTCTTTGGTCATACTCTTTCGTAAATTCCTTGCATTTGCTGTCAAAGCAGGATTATGCTTTCGTTCCATGCAGTCGCTCCTCGTGGTTTTTTATCCCTCAGTCATATTGCCTAATATCGGCAATATGCCAGCTCCCTTTAGGCAAGGGAGCCTTTTAGGGGAACCTTCTTGACTCCATCATATCCTTCTATAGGCAAAAAAGCAAGCAAAACATCCCGGCTCGTGCAGAGCCGGGATGTTGCAGTGTCCAGCGACCTTTCTTGACTTCCATAAAGCCGTATGCTATATTGATTTTAGCACTTCAAAGGAGGCGAGCGTAGGATGAAAAGGCTATCAGCATTTGTTTTGATTTTGCTTTTATCTCTTGCACTGGCAGTGCCTGCAAGCGCAAACTCCGCAGAGCCTCCGGGTATCACCATCATTGTGGAAAATGCTCCGGATGATGTTTCACTAACGCTAGAATTGGCAGAAGATCCCGGCTACCCTATTAGGACACAAAAAGCATATAAATGTTGGGAAGTCTACTTTCACCTGTACGGTGATTTTCAAGGCAGCACACTCAAAAATGCTGTGATCCGCGTGGAAAGCAGCGAAAAACAGTTCACCTGTCCTCTTCCTCAGGAAGTCTATAACAGATATAACAACCTTTTGACATTGGATTTCCAGACTGAAACCCTAATGCCCGGGCAACGCTGGTGGCGGCAGCCGGTACTGACCGCAATCCGCATATCACTGACGCTGTTAGTAGAGGGACTGATATTTTTTGCCTATGGCTTCCGCACCAAACGCAGTTGGGTTGCTTTTTTAGTTATCAACCTTCTTACACAGGGTTGGCTGAATTACAATCTCAACGGCGCTGCTTTTGCAAGCAACTTGGTTTTTGGGCTTTTCTTCCTGGAGTTTTTGATTCTTATTGCAGAATCCATCGCCTTTCCCTTAGCAACCAAGGAGGTGGACACGAAGAAATGTCTACGCTATGCGTTTGTAGCAAACGCAGCCAGCTGGTTTGCCGGTATGATCCTGATCACCAATCTGCCTGTATAAACCTAAATGCCCTCCGGTAAAAACCGGAGGGCATTTAACTTAAAGGTTTTACTTCAGAGCTTCTTCCGTAAATCCCAAAGGCCCCTTTTAGGCAAGGGAGCCTTTGTTGCGCTGCTCTATTTACGGCGTATGCACAGATAAACGCCAACACCAACAGGAATAAGGCCTATTATACAAAAAAAGATAACGGCAACATCTGCCCTTGTCCAGAAGCAATCCCATTCGGATGCATATTTTAGACCAAAGGCGTTTTCGTTGTTCCGCCACATAGAAGCGCAATGGTTATATTCCCTCTGTATCAACAGGAGTGCCGCAAGAATACCAATACAAATAAGACATATGCCCAAAATAATTTGTATTCGCCGTTTTGTCTTTGGGTAAAGCATATTTGCACATCCTTTCAAAAAATGTGGCTATCCGTATTCGCGGATAGCCACATACCGTTTATTAAGCCTTCAGAGCTTCTTCTACAGCAACAGCAACGCTAACGGTCATACCGACCATCGGGTTGTTACCTGCGCCCAGGAAGCCCATCATCTCCACGTGAGCAGGCACGGAGGAAGAGCCAGCGAACTGGGCATCACCGTGCATACGGCCCATCGTATCGGTCAGGCCATAGGAAGCGGGACCTGCAGCCATGTTATCGGGGTGCAGCGTACGGCCGGTGCCACCGCCGGAGGCAACGGAGAAGTACTTCTTGCCCTGCTCGATGCATTCCTTCTTATAGGTGCCTGCAACGGGGTGCTGGAAGCGGGTGGGGTTGGTGGAGTTACCGGTGATGGAAACGTCAACACCTTCGTGATGCATGATCGCAACACCTTCACGGACATCGTCACAGCCGTAGCAGTTAACAGCAGCGCGCTCGCCGGTGGAGTAAGGAATCTTCTTGACGATCTTCAGTTCGCCGGTGTAGTAGTCAAACTGGGTCTGCACATAGGTAAAGCCGTTGATACGGGAGATGATCTGTGCAGCGTCCTTGCCCAGGCCGTTCAGGATAACACGCAGGGGTTCCTTACGAGCCTTGTTGGCAGAGCGGGCGATACCGATAGCGCCTTCTGCAGCAGCGAAGGATTCGTGGCCAGCCAGGAAAGCGAAGCACTTGGTCTCGTCCCGGAGCAGCATAGCGCCCAGATTGCCGTGACCCAGACCGACCTTACGGTCTTCTGCAACGGAGCCGGGGATGCAGAACGCCTGCAGGCCGATGCCGATGGCTTCGGCTGCTTCAGCAGCGTTCTTAACGCCCTTCTTGATAGCGATGGCAGCGCCTACGCAGTAAGCCCAAGCCACGTCTTCAAAAGCGATGGGC
Organism: Faecousia sp.; assembly: GCA_045594945.1. GTDB lineage: Bacteria > Bacillota > Clostridia > Oscillospirales > Oscillospiraceae > Faecousia. Next base: position 19,711 of record JAZNZO010000043.1, on the reverse strand, counting down.
TGAATGCCCTTGGTGATTTCGTAGGGGTCGAAGCCCTTTGCCTTGCAGATCTCGCGGCACTCTTCCACAGAAGCAAGACCGTACTGAGCGAGGACACCGTTAATTTTGTCGATTTTTCTTTCGTAACCTTCAAACAAAGCCATTGTCTTGTCCTCCTCTTATTCGTGACGGGGGTCGATGTACTTGGCAGCACCGGCGAAACGGCCGTAGGAACCCTTGGCCTTTTCCATAGCGGTGTTGGCGTCATCGCCCTTCTTAATGAAGTCCATCATCTTGCCCAGGTTGATGAATTCGTAACCGATGATCAGGTTCTCTTCATCCAGGGCGCAGCGGGTAACATATCCCTCTGCCATTTCCAGGTAACGGGGGCCCTTAGCCTTGGTGGCAAACATGGTGCCAACCTGGCTGCGCAGACCCTTGCCCAGGTCTTCCAGGGAAGCGCCTACTGCAAGGCCGTCTTCGGAGAAAGCGGACTGGCTGCGGCCGTAAACGATCTGCAGGAACAGTTCCCGCATAGCGGTGTTAATGGCGTCGCAAACCAGGTCGGTGTTCAGAGCCTCCAGCAGGGTCTTACCGATAAGAATTTCGGAAGCCATTGCAGCAGAGTGGGTCATACCGGAGCAGCCCAGGGTTTCCACCAGAGCTTCCTCGATGATGCCTTCCTTCACATTCAGGGTCAGCTTGCAGCAGCCCTGCTGCGGAGCGCACCAGCCGATGCCGTGCGTAAAGCCGCTGACATCTTTAATCTCCTTGACCTGCACCCACTTGCCCTCTTCGGGAATGGGAGCGGGGCCATGGTAGGCACCCTTGCCAACAGGGCACATATGCTGTACTTCAGTACTGTAAATCATGGCAATTTTCCTTTCTTTGAAAGGCGGTAAAGCCGCCTTTTTAATACGTAATACGGAAACTCACAATTTCCACAAATATTATACAGGGCGTGAAAAGAAAAGTCAATCAAAACCGCAAAAATGTTATAGTACTGTACTGCATTGTCAGATTGCATTTTAGATGCAGATATGTTATAGTGTAAACAGAAGTATACATAAGGAGGTTCCCCGATGTCTATCCAAAAAGCAGCATTTGCATTCTTGCTTGACGGCGCCCCCATTTCCTGCGAACCCTTTGGTCACGGCCATATCAACAACACCTTTAAGATCTGCACCGATGCGGGCAAAGAATATGTGCTCCAGCGGATCAATAAATATGTTTTCAAGAACCCGGTTTGGGTAATGAAGAACGCTGTTGCAGTCACTACCTATTTGCGGGAGCGGGTCTCCGACCCCCGGATGACGCTCCACTTCATTCCCGCCGCCAATGGCAAGTACTATCACAAAGATGAAGAAGGCGAATTCTGGCGGATGACCGATTTTGTGGGCGGTTTCAGCCTGGACCTTCCGGAAACCGATGAAGATTTCTATCAGAGCGCCCTGGCCTTTGGCCGTTTTCAGCAGATGCTTTCCGGCTACCCTGCTGATACTCTTTTTGAGATTATCCCTAACTTCCATAACACCATTGACCGGTATAAAAAACTCAAAGAATCCATTCGCATTGACGGCGTAGCCAGAGTAGAGGAAGTGGAAGAAGATCTTTCATTCCTTTTGGAAAGAGAGGCTCTGGGCAGCACCCTGCAAAAAATGCTGGATTCCGGCATTCTTCCTCTGCGTGTTACCCATAATGACACCAAGCTGAACAACGTCCTTTTGGACAAAGCCACCCGGAAAAGTCTGTGCGTACTGGACTTGGACACGGTTATGCCTGGTCTGAGCCTTTACGACTTCGGCGATTCCATCCGCTTTGGTGCCGCCACTGCGGAAGAAGACGAAAAGGACACTTCCAAAATGAAACTGGACCTACATATGTTCCAGGTCTACACCAAAGGTTTCCTGGAAGCAGCGCCCTCTTTGACCGCGATGGAAGTGGCCCTTCTGCCCCTGGGCGCCATTGTGATGACCCTGGAACTGGCAGTACGGTTTATGACCGACTACTTAGATGGCGATTTGTACTTTAAGATTGCTTATCCCGACCATAATCTGGTCCGTGCCAGAAGCCAAATGGCTTTGGTTGCAGATATGCAGGAAAAGTGGGCCGAAATGAACAAAATTGTGGCCGAAGAAGCTGCCCGTATCGGCTGGAAAATCTAAACTCCCAGGAGGTATTGTATGAACTACTTAGGCGTAAACTATGAAATGCAGTATGTTCCGGCATTGGACCCGGGATTTATCCCCTTCGGCGTGTGGGCGGATGCCTACCGGGAAGGTGCAAAAAAGCCTCTTGCGATCGCCATTGAGCGAAATGAAGGCTACGTTTCTGTGCGAAACATCTTTATTCACGGCACAGAGGAAATGCTGGATGCAGACTATCGGTATGTAGAACGGTATGTCAAATTCCTTCTGTGGGCCATTGGCGGTTTCCGCGTCAGCATCTGCGGCAGCAGTGAGATTGCCACCCGGTTGCAAATAGCTTACAGCCCCAAGGGGGAACGAGCCTTTGACTACGATTTTATTGAGAAGATTTACGAACGGAAACTGGAGATATTGGACCTGCCTCTAAGCAAGTGCCCTGCTCCCAACGAATGCCCCAAGCCCATTGGCGGCCACCTGGATGGCTGCCGTATCGGCTTCGATGCCGGCGGCTCTGACCGGAAAGTTTCTGCGGTTATTGACGGCAAGTGCGTCTACTCCGAAGAAGTGGTTTGGCATCCCAAGAAAAATCCCGACCCCAACTACCAGTACGAAGGCATCCTGGATTCCTTCCGCCGGGCCGCTTCCAAAATGCCCCGGGTGGATGCTATCGGCGTTTCCTCTGCCGGTGTGTTTGTTGGCAACGCTCCTATGGTTTCCAGCATCTTCTACTGCGTACCCCGGGACCGCTGGGAAGAAGTAAAGACCGTGTTTGACCGGGCTGCCGCCCAAATCGGTGATGTGCCCATTGTGGTTGCCAATGACGGCGACGTATCCGCCCTGGCTGGTGCTATGGGTATGAATGTAGGCTCTATTATGGGCCTGGCTATGGGTACCAGCGAAGCCGTTGGTTATGTGGATAAGGACAAAAATGTGCTGGGCTGGCTTAACGAACTGGCCTTTGCACCTGTGGACCTGAATGAACAGGCTATGCAGGATGAATGGTCCACCGATGTGGGTGTGGGCTGTAAGTACTTCTCCCAGGATGCCGTAAACAAACTGGCTCCCCGGGCAGGCATCGAACTGGATGATGCTTTGAGCCCTGCTGAGAAACTGAAAGTTGTCCAGGCCTTAATGGAAAAGGACGACCCCAGAGCCCAGGCTGTTTTCCGGGATATTGGCATTTATCTTGCCTATGCTGTAGAGCAGTACTGCCAGTTCTACGATATGCACTATCTGATGCTCCTGGGCCGTGTAATGTCCGGCAAAGGTGGCGATTTCATTCTTTCCACCTGCCAGGAAGTGCTGAAAAACCAGTTCCCTGCTATCTACGAAAAAGTACAGGTTATGCTGCCGGATGAAAACACCCGCCGGGTGGGCCAAAGCGCCGCCGCAGCCAGTCTGCCTGCATTACGCAAATAATAGCCTGAGCGATATAGTCCGAACCCGTTTCTGCGCCGCGAGGCCACCCCAATGCGTCGTTGTCGCTTTTTGAAGGGCACAAAGCCCATCTGCAAAGCTCCGCCTTGCCTTGAAGAGGTCTCGCGGCTCAGAAATCAGCGACCCGAGGGGGATGGATGGTTGGGTCAGGCGAAAATTTATGAAGCAGATGGGCTGACGCCCATCAATGAATAAAGTGAAGACTGAGCCGACCAGATGCCCTCTTGGGCGGATTTGGACTATATTGCTCAGGCTAATTAAGGAGGAAACCCTATGTTTTACAAAAACGCCAGAATTTTTTGCGAAGACCACACCTTCCGTATGGGCGCTTTTGAAGTGACCGAGGAAGGAATGTTCGGTGCTGTTCTGCCCGAAAATGTCCCTGCAGATGCCATTGACCTGCACGGTGCCACCGTCATCCCCGGCCTGGTGGATGTCCACATTCACGGCGCAATGGGATCTGATTTCTCCGACGGCGACTATGACGGCCTTGTTTCTATGTGCCGGTATTTGGCCGAACAGGGCGTAACTTCCGTTGCCCCCGCTTCTATGACACTGCCCTACGATGTGCTGGAGAAGGCTTTTGCCAACGGCCGGAAAGTATCTGACAACCGCCCTGAAGGCTGCGCCCGTTTGGTAGGTGTGCAGATGGAAGGTCCTTACTTCTGCGAAAAGAAAAAAGGCGCACAAAACGGCGCCTACTTGAAAAATCCCGACTTTGAAGGCTTTAAGGCCCTTTACGAAGGCTGCAACGGCCTTATCCGCATTGTGGATCTGGCACCGGAACTGCCCGGCGCAGAGGAATTTATTGAAAAAGCCAAAGAACTTTGCACCGTGTCTGTTGCCCACACCGATGCAAGCTATGAAGATGCAGCTATGGCTTTCCGTGCCGGCGCTACCCATCTGACCCACCTGTATAACGCCATGCCTTCCATTCACCACCGAAATCCCGGCGTCATCCCTGCTGCTGCAGAAAACAAAAACGTCCGTTGCGAACTGATTTGTGACGGTCTGCACGCCCACCCCAGTGCTGTGCGGCTGGCCTTTACTATGTTTGGGAAAGAGCGAATGGTTTTGGTTTCCGATGCAGTCCGTTGCTGCGGTCTTCCCGATGGCGAATATGAACTGGGCGGCCAGGCCATTTTCCTGGCTGGCGGCATTGCCAAACTGGCAAGCGGCACCATTGCCGGTTCTGCCACCAACCTGTATAAGTGTATGTGCCTGGCAATGCAGTTCGGCATTCCCGAAGAGGATGCCCTCCGTGCCGCCACCTACAATCCCGCCTGCGCCTTGGGCCTGCAGGACAAGATTGGCACCATCTCCACCGGCAAATATGCAGACTTTGTGGTTTGCAGTCCCGATTACGCAGAAAAGACCGTCTACATCGGCGGCAAAGCAATTTAAGAATTTTGTGGGCAGGACTTGTTCCTGCCCACATTTTATGCTATAATGCCTCCAGTTTCGATTTTTGAGGTTTGAGGTTATTCTATGCTTACAAAAACCTTTGGCGACCGGGCCTTTTTGCGCCGGATCTTCGCCTTCGCCATTCCCATTGTGATCCAAAACGGCATCACTACTTTTGTTTCCCTGCTAGATAACATTATGGTGGGTCAGGTGGGTACACTTCAGATGAGCGGTGTTTCCATCGCCAACCAGATTATTCTCATCTTTAATCTTTGTATTTTAGGTGCCAACGCAGGTGCAGGCATTTTCTCTGCCCAATTTCACGGCTCTAACGATATGGACGGTGTGCGTCATGCATTCCGCTATAAACTGCTGGTCTGCACCCTGCTGGCCCTTGGCTTCATCGCCCTGGTAGTTCCCTTTGGTCACAATTTAATCGGCCTTTATCTGCAGGGCGAAGGTGATCCTTTTGCCGCCAAACGGATTTTAGGCTACGGCTATGAATATATGCTGATCATGTGCTGGGGCTTCTTCCCCTTCGCCCTTTCCAATGTGTATTCCAGTACCATGCGGGAAAGCGGCAGGACAGTCGTGCCTATGGTAGCAGGTATCGTGGCAGTTCTCGTCAACCTGTGCCTGAACAGCATTCTGATTTTCGGTCTGTTTGGTCTGCCCGCGCTGGGTGCCAAGGGCGCAGCCCTGGCAACGCTGATCTCCCGGTATGTGGAGCTTGGCATATTGGTTGTGTGGAATCACAGCCACAAAGCCCAGTATCCTTACATAAAGGGCGCATACCGGAGCCTGCATATTCCCCTCAGCCTTGTAAAGAGAATTACTGTTAAGGGTATGCCCCTGCTGGTCAACGAGTGCTTATGGTCCACCGCTATGGCGGTGCTGGCTCAAAGTTATTCCACCTGTGGCTTGGATGTAGTGCCGGCCCTGAACATTACAGAGACCATCAACAACCTCGTCAGTGTGGCCATTGTAGCATTGGGCCACACCGTCGGCATCCTGATGGGGCAAATGATGGGCGCAGAAAAGAGCCGGGATGAAATTTGGGATTGCAACCGAAAAATCCGCAATCTTTCCATTGTCTGCGGTCTTATCTTCGGTGTGTTTCTGGCCGCTATCAGTCCCTTCTTCCCCCTTATTTACCAAGTTGAGCCCTCGGTCCGGGCCCTGGCTACCAGCCTGATTTTGGTGCTGGCCTGCCACAAGCCCCTGATGGCCTTCATTTACTTTGCCTACTTCTCCATGCGCTCCGGCGGCAAGACCTGGATCACCTTCTTCTTTGACTGCGGTGTTCTGTGGCTTATCACCATCCCGGTATCCATTCTGCTGACACGGTTTACCGGGTGGCCCATTTTGGCGGTATATGCCTGCTGCCAGGGGCTGGATATTATCAAATGCTTCATCGGCCACTTCCTTATGAAAAAAGGCACCTGGATACAGAACCTGTCCAAATAAGCAAATCGCCAACCGTTTTCTAACGGTTGGCGATTTTTATTACTTCAGTTCCACGCTGTTGAGAACCAGTGCGCTATACAGGAACAGCACATCCTGGTTTTCAAACTGGATATGGTTTTGCAGCATATAGGTGCCGCCCGCCAGCCAGCGGGTATCCAGCACAGTCACCTTTGCATAGTCCTGTACCAGCAGAGGGATAAAGGATCTGCCGAAGGAATCCCGGAAAACCACCAGTTCTTTATCGGTGGTAGCATTGGGATTTTCAATGACGATCTTACCGCTTTCCTTACTCAGGAACACTTCGTACATATCGCCATAGACATTATAGCCGCCATCCGGCTTGGCTACCAGTTCCACCTTGCTCCGATCCCAGTCGTAAACACCCTTTACGGCCTCTGCGCCGTCGTAACTGACCAAACAGTTATCCAGCACATCGTTTCGCAGAAGGAACATATCCTCCCCTTCCACAGGCAGGGCAATCTGGCCGTAGTAGACGCCATAGAAAGTGTCTTCCAATTTCTGCACAGTAAAGTCTTCCGCCTTGGGGCCCTGGACGCCCATAGCATTTGCAACCTTTTGGGCCACATCCAAAATTTCTTCCTGCCGCCAGTGGGTGTCGGTACGGTAGAAATCGGAAAGTTCCAGCTTATCCAGCAAACTGATGTGGGTTGCCCAGGGGGCGTTGTCTTCTACCCGGTCAAACAGATCCTGATAGTCCAAAGACATATGGCCGCTTTTGTCTGCCAAATAGTAGTTCTTATCGGGAATGACTGCCATATACACATTGCAGCCCTGCGCATCCTTCAGGTACTTCTCATAAATGCGCTGAATGGAAGCAAGGTTCTTCTGAAACATCGTTTCATTCAGGAGGGCCATTTCTGCGATATAGCCATCGTGGATATACTTATCATTGTTATCGCTTTGGTTCAGGGCATACAAATGGAACAGCGCCTTCAGTTGCCGGAAATTATCCCGCAGGGGGAACTGATCCAGAGTGTAGCTGTTGAATTCGGACATAAAGGAACTGTCGCCCTTTTCCAAAATGTTCTCCATAGACAGTTCCGGGAATTCATCCAGGTAACTGCGCTCAGAGAAGGAATAGACCTGATTGGGAGAGAACCAGGTAAATCCGGTGAGAATCAGCCACAGACCTGCCACTACGGCAACGCCAATGGCTCTTATTTTTTTCGTCATTGCACTGCCTCCTTAGAAACGGAAATAGAGGAAGGGGCTGAAAGCGCCGTCTACCAAATAGCCGGTACAGACCATCAGCAGAATAATCAGCACAATCGGCTCCAATACAGCAATCACAGAGCCGGTCTTTTGACTGCTTGCCAAACGGTTGGCGGTGTTTTTCACCAGGCTGGTAGAGCCCACGATGCCCAAAACGAACAGAACTGCAAAACTGCCCAGATAGTAAAGGGTTGCTTCGCTTACAAGGGGCAATCCTGCAAAGCCGAACATACCGGCCAGGTCTTTGCCTGCCTGGGAAAGGTCGGTGGCGTTAAAGAGGACAAAGCCCAGCACCACCACCAGCATGGTGTAGAAATGGCGGAAAACATCAGGCATTTTCTTAAGAGCAGGCACCCACTTTTCGATCAGCAGACATACTGCGTACAAAAGACCCCAAAGGATAAAGTTCCAGTTCGCACCGTGCCAAAAGCCGGTGAGCATCCAAACTACCAGGGTGTTAAAGAGCCATCTTGCCTTGCCAACACGGTTGCCGCCCAGAGGAATATACACATAGTCACGGAACCAGGAGCCCAGACTCATATGCCAGCGGCGCCAGAACTCCGCAACAGACTTGGACATATAGGGATGGTTGAAGTTTTCAATAAAGTTAAAGCCAAACACCTTGCCAAGGCCAATAGCCATATCGCTGTAGCCGGAGAAGTCAAAATAGAAATTGAGGGCAAAGGCGATAGCATGCAACCAGTAGAACAGCACACTCTGATCGCCGCTTTCCCGGAACAGACGCATTAAAAGGGCAAAGTTGTCGGCAATGATGATCTTCTTGGCAAGACCGATGATAAACCGGCGAAGACCCAAAGCAATGTTATCCCAAGTATGGGTGCGATCGTTCAGTTCCCGGGCCACATCCACATAGCGGACGATCGGACCGGCAATCAACTGAGGAAACAGAGCCACATAAGCACCAAAGTTAATGGGGCTTTTCTGCACTTGCGTATCCCCACGATACACATCAATGGTGTAACTCATAGCCTGGAATGTATAGAAACTGATGCCCACCGGCAACGCCAGCCGCAGAAGCGGTGTGCTTAGACCCGTCAGAGCATTGAAGTTCTCCACGAAGAAGTCAGCGTACTTGAAAAGAGCCAACAGAGCAACACTGGTAATCACACTGACGCAAAGCCAAATCCGTTTCCAGTGTACAGTTTTTGCCTTCCCGATGGCAAGGCCGCAACCCCAGAACATCAGGATAGAGCCAATCATCAAAAATACATAGATGGGCTCACCCCAAGCATAAAACACCAGGCTGAATACCAGCAAAATCAAATTCTTTGTGAAAAGGCCCGCCCGCTTGCCGAGTGCCTGCTTTCCACCTGCCCGAAACAGGCCTTCCACCGCCCAGGAAATCAGGAAGTAGGAAAGAACTACTGCCGGCAGGAAATAATACAAAAAGGGAATACTGGAAAAAAGCATTTGTATACTCCTCCTTAATTATCTTTATGCGAATACAAATAGAAACAACTGCTATTTCCATTTGTATGCACACAACAGCATTTCAAAAGGGCAGCGGCGTTGCCGCTGCCCCTTTAACTTGTTCTAAGCAATTAGCCCTGGATAGCCTCGTCGTAGAGGACAGTTGCATTGGCCAGGTTGCCGCAGAAGTTGTCAACCAACTCGCCGTTGCCGTAAGCAATAACCAAGCAGTTGCCAACGTTGGCAATATGCAGCTTCTCGGGGAAACCGCACATCCAGCGGTTGCTCTGAATAGCATCGCGCATGGTAGTAGCAAATGCACCGTAGTCGGCACCCTCAACCAGGTTCAGCGCACCAACGCAGAAGGTATTGGTGTTCATGGCGTGCAGAACGGAAGCAGCAGCGCTGACTTTAGCCAGTTCAGCTTCGGGAATCAGCAGAATGTTGTTCATGAAAGCAGTGTCTTCAGCGGGAACAGCGCCGGGGGCATTGTCCACCATAGTCTCATAGCCGCCGCCAAAAGCAAAAGGCTTCTGCTCATCGGGCATTGCATTCCAAGCGGTTTCCAGAGCAGTCAGAGCTGCCACAGTTTCAACCTTTTCTTCCTTCTTTTCGCAACCGGCAAAGGCCACAACCAGGGTCAGAGCCAGCAGCAGAGCAATCAGTTTCTTCATTGTTTTTTCTCCTTCAATTTTTGGTTTTTTGTGATTACTGTTAAGGTTATTATTACGATGCCAAGGGCGCAGCCCAAGGTATCAATACCTACATCGGTTATGCGGCATGCTCTGCCGGGAACGAAAAACTGGATGGTCTCGTCCACACAGGCAACGGCCACGCCGCCACATAGTGGCAGAGTAAAAATCTGCCAATTTTCTTTTAGAATCATTCTTGCCAGCCAGCTTAACAGCAGACCCAGCAAACAGAATTCCGTTAAATGGGCAGCTTTTCGCAAAAGCCCGTGACCCGCTTCCCCGGCACCTGCCTCTGCATTGGGTAAAACACCTGCCAAAAGCCAGCCAACAAAGCCGCTGATCTTTTCAGAAAGTTCTCCGTGAAGCAGGGAGTTTCCCCAAATCACCGTCAGAAGCAAGCCTAAGAGTGTTAAGCAGAGTGTCAGCCGTTTCCGGGTGCAAACCATCACAGAACCTCCAGGTGTTCCAGTAAGATCTTCAGGCCCAGCAAAATCAGCATCACGCCGCCGAAGATTTGGGCTTTCTTCTCAAACCGGGCACCAAAGAGACTGCCAAGTTTCACACCCACACCGGAAAACAGGAAGGTAACAACACCAATTAGTGTTACTGCCAGCCAAATATTTACACCGCCGGTCATAGCCAGGCTAATGCCAACTGCCAATGCGTCAATGCTGGTAGCCACTGCCATAGGAAACATTGCCTTTGCCGACAGGTCTGCCTCCTGGCAGCCGCAACACTGCTCTTTTTTCTCAAAGGCTTCTTTTAGCATATTGCCGCCAATCAGCGCCAGCAAGCCAAAGGCTACCCAATGGTCTATGCTTTCAATATACCCTGCAAACAGGCTGCCCAAAAAGAAACCGGCAAGGGGCATCAGCGCCTGAAAAAGGCCAAACCAACCGCCACAAGTAAAACTTGCTTTTACGGAAGCTTTTTGCATGCTCAAGCCCTTACATAGGCTCACTGCAAAGGCATCCATACTCAAACTGATTGCCAAAAGCAATAATGCAAAAATTCCCATTTCCTTTACTCCCGTTTGGCTGGTTTTCTTAAGCCTGGCGTATTATAACAGGGGGCTTGCCCTTTGTCAATAGCTGTTGCAAAAAGTTCACAAATCTCATTCTATTCAGGAGAAGAAACAGGATTTCTTCCCCTTTTTTTGTCATTTTTTATGGGTATTGTTGCACAATTTATACGCCTGCCGCCTGTCGGCTCAATGCCTCGAAAGTAGCATCCTTTTTGCTTTCGCCGTTAGGCGCGGGATGGTAGGTAGGCACCATTTGGGCCACCATTTCCACAATATCTGTGCTGTTTTCATAGGCTGCCTGCATTAATTGCCGCAACTGCACCAGGAAGATATCAATATCAAAGGGAATAGGATTGCCGATATGGATAAGCTCGTTGGGTGTGGTCTTCAATCCCTCTTCTGCCATCAGTTTCTCTTCGTAGAGTTTTTCGCCTGGCCGCAGGCCGGTATAGACAATGGGGATTTCCACATCCGGCTTAAACCCGGAGAGTTTAATAAGGTTGCGGGCCAAGTCGTCAATCTTTACAGGCGCACCCATATCCAAAACGAAAATCTCGCCGCCCTTGGCATAAATACCTGCCTGCATTACCAGGCTCACCGCCTCGGGGATCGTCATAAAATAGCGGATAATATCCGGGTGGGTTACCCGGACCGGGCCACCCTTGGCAATTTGTTTTTTGAAAAGAGGAATAACAGAGCCGTTGCTCCCCAATACATTACCAAACCGAACCGCCACAAACTGGGTTTTCAAATTGTGGTGGGTTTCAATAGCGGCAAGTGCCTCTTCTTCGCATTCCTGATGGGTAAATAGCTTAGGCAGGTCGTCGGTTTTACCCGTTTGTACCGCCCGGGCAAAACTTTGGACAACCATTTCGCAAAGCCGCTTGGATGCGCCCATAATGTTGGTGGGATTTACCGCCTTGTCCGTACTGATCAGCACAAACCGGTCGCATCCGTGAACCATCGCCGCATATGCCGTCTTATAGGTGCCAATTACATTATTCTTTATGGACTCGCAGGGGCTTTCCTCCATAAGAGGAACATGCTTGTGGGCCGCTGCATGATATACAATATCCGGCTTGTAGGTAGAAAAAATACTGTCAATTCGGCGGCTGTCACGGACAGAACCGATAAGCACCTGCATATTTAAGCTCGGGTACAGTTCCTTCAGTTCTTGCTGAATTTCATAGGCACTGTTTTCATACACATCAAGGATAAGAAGTAACTTTGGATTTCGTTTTGCCACCTGGCGGCAAAGTTCACTGCCAATGGAGCCGCCACCGCCGGTAACGAGAACGGTCTTCCCCTGGATTTGATCCCGCAGCTGATTCATATCTACCTGCACAGGTTTTCTGCCCAGCAGATCTTCTACGGCCACTTCCTGCATATCTCCCAGCCGCACCTGGCCGGAAACCACCTGATAAACGCTGGGCAAACTCTTGATTTCGCAGCCGGTCTCTTTGCAGATGTTCAGAATTTCCCGCTTATCCTCCTGGGAAGCACTGGGAATGGCCATAAAGATTTTTTGCACTCCGTACTTCTCTACGCTTTCCGCAATGGCCTCCCGACCGCCAACAACAGTAACACCCTGGACTCTTCTGTACCATTTGTTAGGGTTATCATCAATCAGGCAGACCACCCGCATTCTGGTTTCCAGCATAAAGCCGATTTCCTGCATAATCATCTGGCCGGCGTTCCCTGCGCCAATCAGCATCACCCGGGTCACTTTTCCGTCATCCAAATGGGCCTGTCTGTTACTGCGAAGAAGAAGAATAAACCGATAAGAAAACCGCACACCCAGCACAAATGTCGCCTGCAGGATAATGCCCACAACGTAATACACTGCACCCATATTGGTAATGAAGCCTTGCATGATGGCAATATGGATTGCGCCGGTAATACCGGTGGCCAGGATTATACGAAGCAATTCATTGTAGCTGGCAAACCGCCAAATACTGTTGTACAGGCGCAATGCGCAAAATACACCCACACAAATCAACCCATAGATAGGGGCGAAGTGGGAGAATGCCACCTTCTGTTCCATGAGGATGGCGGAGTAAGCACAATTATACTGTAGCCACAGTGCCAGAAAAAAGGCGGCGGATACTGCCACAACATCATATAGTGCCAAAAGGACAGAAACAATATGCCAGTGTTCCAACAATTTTCGTGTTACTCTGCGCTTTGCCATAAACTACCCTCTACTTTCTTTATTTGCCAGAGAGAAAACTTGCCAACTAAGTTCTGTAATACGGCCCAGTTCTTTTTGCAGGCCACGCCGCTGTAAACTATCCGCTGCCAAGGAAAGATTGGGCTTGCGACTGCTCAAATTGTGGCAGTCAGATCCCAAAAAATGACATCTGCCTAACTTTACTTCCCGGCAGGCCCGTCTTTCCGCAAGAAATCCGGAAAAAGACTCTGCATTTTTTTGAATAAGCACATCCTGCCGGGCCATTTCATCGTACATTTCCCGGCTCTGCAGGGTACGGTATCTTTCATAATGGGCCAAAATGGGGATGATACCCCGGGCGCAGTTAAAATTGCTGACCTGCCGCAATTCTTCCTTTCCCCAAGCCCGAAAAGGCAGTTCCAAAAGCAGATAATCGGAACTTCCCAAGCAGAGTTTTTCAATGCCCTCCGCACTGCTGATACCAGGTCGGTAGGCAACTTCTGCGCCCAAAATGATTTGAGGAATATCCGTCACATTCTGCTTCTTCAGTTCTGCCTGTAATTCTTCCCAGGCCAATTGCCGGCGGGCAAGAAAATTTTCCACCGACTCCACCGGGTAATAATGTGGGGTGGCAAAAATGGCCCGCACCCCTTGGGTATAGGAAAGGCGAAGGGCCTCTACGGATTGCCGGGCTGTCTTGCAGCCGTCATCCATACCGGGTAAGATGTGGCTATGTAAATCGCAAAGTTCCACCATCTTCCCTGCCCCTTTCTTTCTCTTTCTCCGCAGAACGCGCCGCAGAGCATACCACGTTACCATACACTATAGCACATTTCTCCGCTCCATGCAAGAAATTCTATCATAAATGTACTGTCTTTTTCTGTCAAAAGGGGAAAATCAGACAAATCTATCAAGAAAAGCTGTTATGTATATCTGCACGTCCGACTCAATCCATGCATATAATGGGATGGTGCCAACCAGCCAAGAAAAAGATGGCAGATTATATGAAATCCATCAGCCAATAGGAGGAGGAAGGAAATTGAATAGATATAACGGTTTTGACGACAGAAATTGCACGCCGCAGTTTGATGACAATTCCTGTAAGCGGCATCCGCAGAATACTCCCTGTTTCCCGGATATGGGCGGTGGCTGTTGCCCCGGTCCTGCCGGACCACAGGGTCCGGTGGGACCAAGAGGACCGGCAGGTCCTCAGGGAATCCCCGGACCAAGAGGGCCAATCGGGCCGCAAGGGCCTGAGGGAATAGCAGGTCCTGTCGGTCCTCAAGGGCCAACAGGAGAAGCCGGCCCTGTTGGTCCTCAAGGCCCTGGCGGTGTCGCAGGGCCTGCCGGGCCTCAGGGACCTGCGGGGGTAGCCGGACCTACCGGACCGCAAGGGCCTACCGGTGAAGCCGGGCCCGTTGGGCCCCGGGGTCCTGCCGGCATTGCCGGACCTGCCGGACCCCAGGGACCCGTTGGTGCAACCGGCCCAATTGGGCCACAAGGGCCTACCGGCGAAGCCGGCCCTGTTGGACCCCAGGGGCCTGCTGGAGTAGCCGGACCCGCCGGTCCGCGAGGGCCCGTAGGTGAAACCGGACCGGCCGGAGCTACCGGGCCTGCCGGGCCACAAGGACCCGTTGGTGAAACCGGGCCCGTTGGGCCACAAGGTCCTGTTGGCGCAACCGGCGCTACGGGTGCTACCGGACCTGCCGGGCCGCAAGGACCCGCCGGTGAAACCGGCCCAATTGGACCACAAGGTCCTGTTGGCGCAACCGGTGCTACAGGTCCTCAGGGGCCTGCAGGACCACAAGGGCCCATCGGCGAAACCGGACCCGTCGGGCCCCAAGGGCCTGTTGGAGAAACCGGTGCTACAGGTCCTCAGGGACCTGCCGGGCCACAGGGACCCATCGGTGAAACCGGACCCGTTGGGCCCCAAGGTCCTGTTGGGGAAACCGGGCCTGCCGGACCTGCCGGCGGTGTGCTGGGATACGCAGATTTCTATGCACTTATGCCCCCCGACAATGCGGACACCGTAGCCCCCGGAGAAGATGTCAGCTTCCCTCAAGACGGTCCCAACAGCGGCACAGGTATCACCCGCGCCAGTGAAAGTTCTTTTACCCTTGCTGATATCGGCACCTACCAGGTGCTGTTCCAGGTAAGTGTAACGGAAGCCGGTCAGTTAATGCTAACCCTGAACGGTGCAGACCTGCCCTACACGGTAGTCGGTCGTGCCACCGGCACATCCCAAATCGTAGGTATGGCCATCGTGGAAACCACAGCAGTGAACTCTGTGCTGACCGTCCGCAACCCTGAAGGCACCGCCGCAGCGCTAACCATTACGCCTTTGGCCGGCGGCACCCGCCCGGTCTCTGCCCACCTGGTAATCACCCAACTGGCATAACCAAAGCAAGACACCACCGTCTAACAATAGCAGTAAGCAAAAGGAATGGCCCAGCCTTTCGGCTGGGCCACAAATATCATATCAGCAGCCGAAGCCACCGCAGATCCGGCTAAGGATCTGCCAAATGGAGCAGCAACCGGTGTTGCAGCCCTCATTGCAAGAGAAGATAAACATCTGCTGTCCTCCTTTATAGAATGTGATTGCCTCGCGAAGACAAGAGCATTGTACCCTCTCAGATAGTATATTTCAAACTGTAAACTTTCCAGCATTCAGTCTCCTAACTCTTCAAACAGGCGCATACCTACCTGGATACCTTCCAAAAACGCCTGCTGTTCATAAGTAGAGCACAACTTGCAAGTTAAAGTAAATATAGCATTATTATCCGCTAATGGTAAACGGCATAAAATACTATCCAGTTCCTTAAATCGACAACGGATAACGGCACTGTCTATAGGGTTTTCCTCACTGTAGTAGCAGTATAGTATTTCCAAAATAGAATTTGCATCCGTATATTCGCAACGCAACGGCTGCTCTGCCAGAAAAGTTTTCAATTTCTCTATGTAACGATTCATATTCCCACCCCTGACTTCGTTTTGGCACGTTTATGTGCCAAGATTATAATGACACAAATTTGTGCCTTTGTCAACACAAATTTGTGTCATCTGCTATTATGAAACCGGGTGATACTATGGAGACTTACGAAATATTAAGAAATTTAAGAGAAGACAGGGATCTTACCCAGCAGTATATGGCCGACCTGTTAAAGATCGGTCGCACTATGTACCGTAGATATGAAACAGGTGAAACCGAGATCCCTGTTCGCCATTTGAAAGTGCTTTGCACTTTTTACGGTGTTTCCTCGGATTATATTCTCGGCCTTTCCAAAAAAGAGAAGAAATAAGCACATCCTTGATCAGTTGTGCCGAATCAACGCGGCGAATTCATGCGTACGCCGGAAGGGACTCGTTTGCATTTCTGCTTTCGCAGAAATAATTGTAGACACCAGTTTTTGAACTGGTGTCAGCAATATGCCACCGGCATATTGCGATTTAATCTTTCGACTCCCTCGGTGCAACAAAAAATGAGAGGGGGCATAAAGCCCTCTCTCATTTTTTGGTACGCCGGAAGGGACTCGAACCCCCAACCCTCGGAACCGGAATCCGATGCTCTATCCATTGAGCCACCGGCGCGTGCTTTGACATTATAACAATCTTTCCCGGTTTTGTAAAGAGGGCATTTCTAAATTTTTCCCAGCCTTTTTGCCCCGCGTAGCGGAAAAAGGTTGTTTTCCGGAAAATGTTGTGGTATAATCGGGAAAGAAACCGGATATTTCCATTTTAGGAGGTTCACTTTATGTCTGAACTGAAGAATTTTCGCAGTGCCTTCCGGGGTTTTAACCGGCAGGATGTGGTGAATTATATCGAATATATCAACAACTCCCACAACGCCCAGGTGGAACAACTGAACAACCAGTTGCAGATTGCTCTGGCACAGCCTACCGACGAGGAACTGAAAGCCCGGTTGGAAGCTGCCGAAGCAAGGATTGCAGAATTGGAAGAAACCCTCGCCCAGCAAGATCGGGCTGTCCTTTCTGATGGTGCCAGTTGCACCGAACAGGAGCTGGAAGCCTACCGCCGTGCTGAACGGGTAGAACGTATGGCAAAAGAACGTGCCGAGCAAATCTATGCCCAAGCCAATGGTGTACTGGCAGATGCCACCTTGAAAGCAGAGTCCGCGTCTGCCCATATAGGTGCCATTGCTGACCAGGTAAGCAATCAGCTAAAGGAATACCAGGACTCCGTACTGGAGACTAAGGCCACCTTCCAGGAAGCTGTTGCCACCCTTTATGCCATTAAGCCCCAGGCCGAAGAAGAATAAATCAAAGAGGGAAAGCCTTGGCTTTCCCTCTTTTCAGGAGTTTATATGAAATTAGTAAAACCCGATTTTTATGACCGGTTCCGGTGCTTGGCCGGAAGCTGCCCCGACAGCTGCTGTCACGAATGGGAAGTAGATATTGACGAGGAGGCGGCCGCCCGTTACTTATCCCTGGATGGAGCCCTGGGTGAGCGTCTGCGACAAGTATTGAAAGTCTCACCGGATGGCTACAGTATGTCCATACAAGACCGCCGCTGCCCTATGTGGCGGCAAGACGGACTTTGTGAAATTCAGGCTCAGTTGGGACACGATGCCCTTTGTCAGACCTGCCGGGAGTTCCCGAGATTGCGCCACGATTACGGCGACTATGTGGAATTCGGCCTGGAACTTTCCTGTCCGGAAGCCGCCCGGCTTTTGTTCTCTTCCTATGATTTTATTGAGGAGGTTCTGCCCGGTGGGCAAGCGGAGTGCGACCCCCGGCTTTTCTCTTTGCTGCTGGAGAGCCGAAAACAAGCCCTAAGTTTCTTAGAAACATCTGCCCTTCCTATGGGTGATAAATTAGCAGTCCTGCTGCTCTATGCCTACGATGTGCAAGCCGCTTTGGACGGGGACGAATTGCGACCCCTGGATGCATCGCTGCTGGAAAGCGCCAAAAAATATGCTCTGTCCGGGGATATCACCGGGTTTTACCCTTTCTTTTTGAATTTGGAAATTCTGACACCCCGATGGAAAGACCGCCTGACCCATATGCCCGCTGCCAAAGAATGCGGGGATGAATTGGGGTATTTGATGAAATATCTAATCAGCCGCTATTGGCTTCAGGCCGTAGCCGATGGGGAGTTGATCGTGTGGGTAAAGTTTATGGTGATCGCCTGCCTGCTGGTAAATGCTTTGGGCGGCGACATCATAGCCACCGCCCAACTATTTTCTAAGGAAATCGAAAACAACCCGGATAACTTAGATGCCATCCTGGATGCTGTCTATTGCGAGGTTCCCTTCACCGACGGCAACCTGCTGGGCCTTTTACTGAAGAAGTAACACTTACGAAAAAAAGTGTTGACAAACCGCGCTTCGGTTGCTATAATACGAGGGCTATCGAATGAAGCAACCGAATATGGGGGTATAGCTCAGCTGGGAGAGCGCTTGAATGGCATTCAAGAGGTCAGCGGTTCGATCCCGCTTATCTCCACCACCGAGTCCTGAAAACCATTGGTTTTCAGGACTTTTTCTTTGCCAAAACGGCGGTTTTCCCTCTCAAATGCCATTTTTCTGAACCGGGTCGCTACACCCGATTTCCCCGCTACACTTTATCTTGAATCCATCTTGAATCAGGACGATTTTAGGTGGTCCACTATGTCCAAAACATTCCCGAAAGTTCCCTTGCCTTTTTTCGAGAAAGCTTCGCTCATTCTTCTTGCCGCATCTTTCCGGACAGATTCTTCCACATGGAGATAATGCCTGGTCATATCCATATCCGCATGGCCGGCAATGCTCTGAATCGTCTCCATAGAGACACCCAGTGCCTGCATTTGCGAAATGAATGTATGACGGCAGGAATGTGGCGTCAGTACGCGGACACCCTCTACTGCTCCGATGGCTTCCTTAAAAAGCTTAGAAAAGTAGGTTGGGTTGCAGGGCGAGCCGGGCTTCTTGGGAGATTCCCAAATAAACTTGTCCCCGTTTTCCCGCAACAGCTTTGCGCAATACTGCACATTGTCCGGCACAGGAATGGTTCGATAGCTGTCCTGGGATTTGGGCTCGCCAATGGCAACACTGCCCTTGATCCGAACAACCGCCTGCTCAATGTTAATGGAAGAGCCGTCCTTTGCGATATGCCTGGGCTCCAATCCCAGCATCTCCTGCCCTCGCATACCGGTACAGAGCATCAGTCGGATCGACCAGCCGATTTTGTTTTCCGGCAGGTCACGGAGCAGGATGCGCACTTCGTCCGCTGTGTAGGCCTCCTTGCGCTTCTTGGGCTGCTTGCGCATCTTATCGGCGTAAGCCACCGGATTCTTCAGGATGATGTCGTTGGCAGCGGCCTTATTAAAGATCTGATACAGCATACCCCGGCACTGGGCCAGAGTCGAATCCGATTTTCCGTCCCTGCGCAGCTTCTTGAGAAACTGCTCGATGTCCATCGCTTTGATCTCTGACAGCTTCCGCCGACCAAAATGATCCTTCAGAATCCGAAGGGTATACTTGTAGCCCTCCTGGGTCGTAGCCGTGATGTTGTCCTTGTGGTTTTCGTACCATCTGTCCCCCCACTCATCGAACCGCAGATCCTGTCCAGTAAGTAAGCCCATCGCCTTTTTTCGGAAATATTCGTCTCTTTTTTCTTTCGCTTCCTTTTGGGTTTTTCCCGAAAAGGAAAGAATGTTTCTTCGGCCATCGGTTTTGTATCCGTCCATAACCTGGATCTCCCCACGACCATTTGTTTTCCGGGAAAGAGTG
>JAZNZO010000042.1:0-19660 GCA_045594945.1 Faecousia sp. | reverse complement strand
AGCCGGGTGTCCCGCTGTGTACAGTACGGCAAGGGCTATAAGAAAGTGCTAAAATAAAAAATAGAGGTGTACGAAGGTACACCGCTATTTTCCGTTGATTATTCCCATGCTTCGTGGTATAATGGAGGAAATTTACAAAAGGAGAAACACTATGGATTACAGCAAACTGCAAAACGGCAGTGACATTCGCGGCGTTGCCCTGGAGGGCATTGAAGGTCAGCACGTCAATCTGACAGAAAAGGCCTGTCGGGACATTGGCAGAGGCTTTGCTCTGTGGCTTATGGAAAAGACCGGCAAGAAGAACCTGCGGGTGGCCGTTGGCCGGGATTCCCGTCTTTCCGGTCCTGCGCTGGCTTCCTGGCTGTGTGATGCCATGGTAGCTTCCGGCCTCCATGTGACCGATTTCGGTATGGCAAGCACTCCGGCTATGTTTATGGCAACCGTCACCGAAGGCTATCAGTTTCACGGCACAGTAATGATCACCGCCAGTCACCTGCCCTTCAACCGGAACGGCTTCAAGTTCTTCACCGCAGGCGGCGGCCTTGAAAAGGAAGACATAAAGAAGATCCTTGCTTACGCAGGCGCAGATACTGTAACCGGTCTTGCAGAAGGCAGCCTGACTGAGGGCGCTTTCATGGATACATACGCAAAGCTCTTGGCAGACAAGATCCGTGCCGCCACCGGTGAGGATAAGCCTTTGGATGGCTTCCGCATTGTAGTGGATGCCGGCAACGGCGCAGGCGGTTTCTATGCCGATAAAGTGCTAAAGCCCCTGGGCGCCAATACCGATGGCAGCCGTTACCTTGACCCTGACGGCAGTTTCCCCAATCACATTCCCAACCCGGAAGACAAAACCGCAATGGCAAGCATTACCGAAATGGTGATGCAATCTAAGGCAGACCTGGGTATCATCTTCGATACCGATGTGGACCGGGCAGGCGCTGTGCTTTCCGATGGTAGTGAACTGAACAGAAACCGCATTATTGCAATGCTGGCTGCCATTTTGCTCCGGGAACATCCCGGCACCACTATTGTAACCGACTCCATCACCTCCACCGGCCTTGCCAAGTTTATCACCGAAAAGGGCGGCATTCACCACCGCTTCAAGCGGGGCTACCGGAATGTAATCAACGAGTCCATCCGCCTGAACGGCCTGGGGCAGGACAGCCAGCTGGCCATTGAAACCTCCGGTCACGGTGCTTTGAAGGAAAACTACTTCTTAGACGATGGCGCTTACCTGGTAACCAAATTGCTTATTGAACTGGCCCGGGGTAAAAAAGAGGGCTACACACTGCAAAGTCTGATTGCCTCTTTGGAAGAGCCCGAAGAGAGCGAAGAATTCCGTATGAACATCCTCTTGGAAGACTTCAAGCCCTACGGTCAGCAAGTTATCGACGAACTGACCGCCTATGCACAAAGCAAGGAAGGCTGGAGCCTGGCTCCCAGTAATTATGAGGGTGTCCGGGTAAACTTGGATGAAAAGCACGGCAATGGCTGGTTCCTGCTCCGTCTTTCCCTTCACGATCCCCTGCTGCCCCTGAACATTGAAAGCAACGAAGCCGGTGGAGCCAAAAAGATTGCCAAAGAGTTGGCTGCCTTCATCGCAGGCTACGATAAACTGGATGCGCAGAAACTTCTGAACTATACTAAATAACAAGAAAAAGTCTGTTGCAAGTTTGCAACAGACTTTTTCTATTAAATGAAGACACCCCAGACGAGGCTCAAAAGGATGGATGCAACCACAGGAATAATACAAGAAGTAATGCAAACATCCAGGTAGGATTCCTTATGGGTGCAGTTGGAGACTGCCAGCAAGGTCAGCACAGCTCCGTTATGGGGCAAGGTATCCAAACCGCCGGATGCCAAAGATGCAATCCGGTGCAGATATTCAGGGTTCAAACCAATGGCCGCTGCCTTTTCCAGGAATTGAGGCCCCAGGGTTTCCAGCGCAATAGACAGGCCACCGGAAGCAGAACCGGTAGCGCCTGCCAGTGCATTGACTGCCACCGCTTCCGAGAAAAGAATAGAGCCGGGCATATTCAGCATAGCCGTTTTCAGCAGCAGAAAGCCGGGAACAATTTTCACAACAGAGCCGAAGCCTACGGCGCAGGCAGTATTCATAATGGCACTAAGTGAGCCGTTTGCTCCTTCATTGATTGCGCCGGGAACCACTTTGATTTGGTGCAAATTCATCAGACAGGCGGTGAAAATGCCTCCTAGCAGGGCAATTACAATGGCTTCACTGGAAGTGAGTTTATATATGCCCGCACTTTCCAGAATGCCGGGAAGCAGGTTCAGCATCAGCACTACCACGACGAGGGGCAAAAGGCCGCTGAGCCAGTGCCATTTGGGGTGGTCATTTTCATTGAATTCCCGCTGCTGATGCTTGGGGTCTTCTTCAAAGTGCAATCCTTTTTTCCGGGCGCAGCGAATACGCCAGTCTAAGTACAGATAGCCGGGCACACCAATCAGCACTGCCGCAACGATGCCCATAAGGGGCGCGGCAGCGGCAGTTGTGCCGTAATAGGTGGTAGGAATAATGTTCTGAATTTGCGGTGTGCCGGGGATAGCCGTCATCGTGATGCCAAAGGCGCCAAAGGCAATCGCGCCGGGAAGCAATGTCCGGGGCAGGTCCGCTTCACGGTACACTGCGTAGCCCATAGGATAGACCACGAAAACCACCACAAACAGAGAAATACCACCGTAAGTCATCAAAAGGCAGGGAAGCACCACTGCAAGCAAGGCAAACCGGGAGCCAATAAGCTTAATCAGTTTGTTTGCAAGGCTGCGGGCAGAGCCGCTTACATCCATAATCTTTCCGTAAACTGCCCCCAGGAAGAATGTGGGAAACCAAGCAAGCACATAATCGGCTACGCCTTTCATATAATCTCCCACATAAGCCCCCAGCAGATTGACACCGCCCAAAACCGCCACGATCATAGCGCTGACCGGGGCAATCCAAATAATGGAATGGCCCTTGTATGCCAGATAAATCAGCACGGCCAGGCCTATAAATATACCAATCAAAGAGATTACAGGTGACATATTGCCGCCCCCTTCTACAGAATCTTACATTCATTATAGCAAAGCACAGAAAAATTTCAAGTTTTTCCATTTGCAAGTTGCTTTACTTTCATAAATATAGTACAATATATAAAATTCGACTTTTTTCGAGGAAAGCACTATGGCAAAGAAAGATACAAAACTAATATGGCTTCTGGGTATTATTTTGGTGGCCGGTATCGTGGCAGGGTTTCTTGCAGACCCTTCTACGCAGGCCGCCTTTGTTCCCACCGGTGAGTATAACATTCAAATCACCGAAATCTGCGCCAAAAATGAAACGATCCTTGCAGATAACGACGGCAAATACCGGGACTATATCGAGTTATACAACGCCGGTCCGGATGTGGATTTAACCGGTTGCCGCCTTACAGACGGTTCTGTCACTTCCGACCCCTTTGAAGGCGTTACAATGGCCGCAGGAGAATACCGGGTTCTATTTATCGGCAAGGAGACAGTAGGCTTTGCCCTGTCCTCCTCCGGACGGGACAATATCCAGCTGCAAGACCCCAACGGCAAGGTCATTACCCAAACAAAGGTCCAGGCTCTTGGGGATGACCAGGTGATGGTTTTGCAAAACGGCGTTTACCAAATCGGCAAAAATCCCAGCCCGGGTTTTGCCAATACCAAAGAAGGAATTGCTGCTTTCCGGGAAGGCGCCCAGGCAACGGAACTCCCCCTTCGTATCAGCGAAGTGCTGATTGCCAACCGGTCTGTTTTGCCGGATGAAAATGGCGTCTTTTCCGACGTAGTGGAACTGTATAACCACACCACCAAACCCATCCACCTTTCCAGTTGGGCCATTTCCGATGATGTCAATGAGCGTTTTCGGTATCGGCTGCCGGATGTTACCGTTCCTGCAGGTCACTACTTGGTGCTTTTCTGCGACGGAGAAAACTATGTTTCCGAAAACGGCTACATCCACACAAATTTTGCGCTGAGTGCAGGGGAAGACCTCTGTTTAACCGCCCCCACCGGTGCCTATGTGGTTCTTAACCTTCAGTACATTGCAGAAAACACTTCCCTTGCCTGGGAGGATGAAGCCTATGTTTCTATGGCCCCCAGTCTTGGGTATCCCAATACAGACAATGGCCGCTATCAGGCCCAGACTGCCCGGGTAAATGAAAGCAGCCCTCTTATCATCAGTGAAGTACTTTTAAGCGATGCCGGTTTGCCCTTTGGCGGACAATTTGTGGATGCTGTGGAACTCTACAATCGCAGTTCCAAGACTGTCAGCACTGCAGGCTGGTATCTTTCCGACGGCGGCGATGCATACGCCTTCCCCCTGCCCCAGCAGGAACTCAACCCCGGGGAATACGTAACCTATGCTATCAGCCGGCAAAGCACCGGTTTTGGTCTGTCTTTGGATGAAACCCTTTATCTCATGGGCCCGGATTTCCGGATTGCTTCCCCGGTTGTATGCATACAGCCTCCTATGGGCTGCACCATCAGCCTTGTAGACAGTCAGGACGGCCCTTCCTATGATTTTCTTCCCCCCACCCTGGGCTATGCCAATAACGAAGCGGGCGCAGAGTCCTATGCCTCTTCCTGCCTTTCCCAGGATCTGCAGATTACGGAAGTGATGAGTTCCAACAGTTCTTACCTGCGCGGGCCCTACGGCAACACCGCCGACTGGGTGGAACTTTACAACGCAGGAAGCAGTGCAATCAACCTTTCTGACTACTTCCTGACCGACTCTTCCGATTTAAGCAAGTACGCCCTGCCGGATAAAACATTGGCACCCGGCAAATATACTGTGATTTTGCTTTCCGAAACAGGCAAAAATCTTCCCAATGGCTATGCCAGCCTGCCTTTCAACCTTTCTTCCTCCGGCGACCGGCTATATGTAACCAAGAGCGATACTGTTGTGGACTATGTGGTAATTCCGGAACTTTCCGGGAATACTGCCTGGGGCCGCCCCAAGGGAAAAGCCGCCTTTGGTCTGCTGGAAAAACCAACTCCCAATGCTGCAAATACGGGCATTGCCAAGATTTCAAAAGCACCGGTAGCAGATTTGCCCCAAGGGGCCTATGACAATGTGGCTTCTGTCACCGTCTCCTTTTCCGGTCCCGGTGAAATCTACTATACCACCGACTGCTCTGCCCCCTCCCGTAATTCCCGCCGGTACACCGGCCCCATTACCATTAGCAAAACCACCGTCTTTCGGGTTGCCGCCTATGAAGATGGCGCATCCCGTTCGGAGGTAGTAAACCTTACTTATCTTGTAAACGAAAATGACGCCCTTGGCTCTGTGTGCCTTGTAACCGAGCCCTACAACCTGTGGGACCATAACTACGGCATCTATGCAGACGGCCCCAACAAGGGAGAAACTTACCCCTACCAGGGCGCTAATTACTGGAAGAACTGGGAAAGAAGCGCCTCCGTTGCGCTTTTTGAAGAGGACGGCTCTTTGGGGTTTTATGAGCCCTGCGGTCTGAAAATCTTTGGCGGTTACTCCCGGGCCAACGGCAAAAAGTCCTTTGCCTGCATGTTCCGGGGCAAGTACGGCGCATCCACTCTGGAGTATCCCCTTTTCGGTGAAAAAGGCCTGGACTCTTACGAAAGTTTCGTTCTTCGGGCAGGTGGCCAGGATGCTTATATGGCAAAATTCCGGGATGAAATGATTACTTCCTTAGCCTACGATTACCTGGGTATGCCCGTTCAGCACTACCGGCCGGTAACTCTCTATCTGAACGGCAGTTACTGGGGTATCTATTTCATCCGGGAAAAGGTAACCGACCAGTATGTGGCCGGCAACTTCAATGTGAAAGCAGAAGATGTGCTTATGGACAACTGGTCCGGTGACGACTGCCCCGAGTATATTGAACTTCAAACCTATGCCCGCAGAAACGACCTCACCGAGCAGAAACACTACGATTACATCCTTTCGCAAATTAACGAAGATAATTACACGGATTATGTCATCACCCAAATGTGGATTGAAAATATGGACTTGGGTAACGTGAAATTCTGCAGGACAGATGATCTGGAATGGCACTGGATTTTATTTGATACGGACCTTTCCTTTATGAACGCTTCCCATGACAGTGTGCATTACAATCTGTTCAAAAGAGACATCTGGTCCTTTGATTTTATGTCCCGGGTTGTGATCATCAAACTGCTGAAAAACCCCGAATTCCGGGATAATTTCATCCGCAGGATCGCTTATCAGGTGAATACCGTTTGGAACGAAGAAGTGGTTGTACAGCGCATTGACTATTTCCAGGACCTGCTCCAGGCGGATATGGCAAAGGAATGCCGTCGCTGGGGCGGCAGTGTCAGTACCTGGGAAAAGTATGTGGAAAACCTGCGAAACTTTGCCCGGAAGAGAAACGATTACTTCATCCCTGATGTGCAAGCCTTCTTCGGCCTGACTGACCAGCAAATGCGGGATTACGGATTTGAGGTGTAGGCCATGCTGAGTAGACACGAAGAAAAATACCTTCTGACCTATGCCCAGTACGCCATTTTGCGGCAACGGGCTATCCAGGCCCTCCACCCGGACCCTCACGGGCAGGACGGTACATACACCATCACATCCTTATATTTTGATGACCCCCAGGACACCGGCCTCTATGAAAAGTTAGACGGTCTGGCCCTCCACAGCAAATTCCGGGTACGCACCTACGGCAGCAGTGACCGGTTCATTAAATTGGAGCGAAAAGACAAAAAGGGCATTCTTACCCAAAAAATTTCCGCCTCCATCTCCCCTTCCCAATTACAGTTACTAACCCAGCCCGGTGCGTGGGAGCATTTTGACAGCACCGCCCGGGACCTTGTGGGCCAAGTACAGGCAAAAGGACTTCATCCTGTGGTGGCTATTCGCTACACCCGGGATGCTTACTACCACCCCGGCAGCGATTTCCGGCTTACCTTTGACCGGAATATTGAAGCGATCCCCCCGGATTACCGCGCATTGACCGACGAAAGTTTTTCCGGAAAAACAGCCCTTGCTCCCGGCAGCGTGGTTATGGAAATTAAGTACGGTTCCCATATTCCTGCCTTTGCCCGAAAACTGACACAAGTAAATGCCCCGCAACTTTCCCTTTCCAAATACGCGCTTTGCCGCGAACAGTTAGGAGTCTATTAACTATGAATTTCTTGGATATGCTTAAAAACAGCGTGCTGGAACGGCTGGATGGCAGTCTTTCCCTTTTGCACATTTTACTGGGCCTTCTTTTCTCCATTCTGGCCGGTCTTTTCATCCTGTTCATCTATAAAAAGACGATGCGCCGGGTAGCCGTAGGCCGCAGTTTCACCATTTCCCTTCTGCTGATCTGCTCCATCACCGCCGTTATGGTGCTGACAATCACTTCCAACCTGGCGCTGTCTCTGGGTATGGTGGGCGCACTGTCCATCGTTCGGTTCCGTACCGCCGTGAAAGACCCTGCCGACACTGCTTTCCTCTTTTGGGCCGTTGCCGCCGGTATTACTGCCGGTGCCGGTTTCTACCTGCTGACTGTGATTGGCAGTGTGGTAGCCGGTCTTGTATGCCTGCTTTCCATCCGCTTTATGGACAAGGCAGAAAAGCCCTTCCTGCTGATTGTCCGGGCAGATAAATACGATGCTCTGGACGAAGCAGAAGAAGTGATGACCCACGAAGGTCTTTCCTTTGCCCTCACCTCCTGCGTAGACACCGGCAGTTATATGGAAGCCATTTACGAAATGGGCGTAAATGAGCAAGGCAGAACCACCGTTGCTATCTTGAAAACCCTCCCCGGCATCCTCACCGTTTCTTTGGTAGATTGCAGGAAAGATGGCTAACTGAAACACACCTTTAACGAGTGGTTTTCTTTATACAAAAAACCAGACGGGTTTGCAGCCCGTCTGGTTTTTCTATGCATCATACTCGTGTTCAAATCCACACTTTCCACAGCAATAGTAGACCTTCCTTTTTCCTAATGCACCGCCTACCAAACCCACCGGTCCAAGAAGCACTGCGCCAAGAGCGGCCTTGCCAACGCTAAATCCTTTCTTTGACTGATCGACTTTTACCCACTTAATACACTCATTGCACATAGGACATTTAATTGGAGCTTTCATTCTCATCACCTCTAATGATCACAGGCATAGCAAATGTAGCCACCGCCTCTATATGTCCAGTTCGTTTCCCTGCCGCAATACTTACAGCGTCCACCGCTGCTGTCGCCCCCACCGTTGCAAGAGCTGACCAGTGCAAGTAGTACGATTACAACAGCAACTATTATCCAACCACTTTTTTTGCTTTCCAACCGTCTTCTTCCTTTCTGCCTATAAAAATAAAAAGTGCGGCTACCGAAGCAGCCGCACAAAAAACGCAAACTCCGATAGTCGCCAAACTAACTCAATGTGAAACGGACGTAGCCATACTCAAATCGATGGAATTTGCGTTTTTATCAAATCCACAATTTAAGTATGGCAAAATCAGCGTAGTTTCACCAAAAGAAAATACGCCCAATTTCACATCTATTTAGTTAGTTTGGCATAATCATTATAGTACTACTTTTTGCGTTTGTAAAGCAAAAAGTGCCGGGATGCGAACGATCCCGGCACAAAAAAGTATGTTATTGTTTTGCTTTTGTGGTATTGATGGAGGCGATCAGCATCCTGCGGATCGAACCACAGTCGTGTAGATATTCTTTAACGGTCTCTTCCGGAAGCAATTCGGCTTTTTGCATTAGTTCAAGCCAATACTCTGTTTCATAACATTCTTTCAAGGCAATTTGGAGTTTAGAAACAAAATCAGCTTTACTGTGGGCATACTTAGCTTCACGAATATTAGCGCCAATACTGGTTGCACTGCGTTCTAACTGATTAACTAAAGAGTAGTGTCCCTTCATTCCATCGGTTAATTTCAAAATCGCAACTGCAAAATCAGTAGATAAGTCAGCAAGCTTATTCTCTGCCATATCGATCACCTCAACTGCATTATATAATGAAATCCTTGCCGAGGCAAGGATGAAATCTGCTATGCAGATGAAATCCGCTGACGCGGATGAAATTAAATCCACCCACCGCGAGCCGCGATTTCATCCGACCGAAGGGAGGATTTCATCATCGAAGATGATTTCACCCACCCGCAAGGGTGGATTTAGTTGAAAAGAACGGTAATCGTATCACGATTACCGTTCTTTTCTGGTGGACGATATAGGACTCGAACCTATGACCTTCCGCACGTCAAGCGGATGCTCTAGCCAGCTGAGCTAATCGTCCAAAGCCTTGCCATTATAACGAAGAACATACTATTTGTCAAGCCTTTTTCAGAAAAAAGTCAGAAATTAGAAAAACAGTTTTTTGGCAAGGCGGTCGCGCAGGGGTTTGATAATTCCCACTGTCAGTAAAAACAGACCAAACAGGCACAAAACGCCAAGGGGAAACAGTGACCAGAAGATCATTGCCTTATGAAAGGTAATGTGGATAAAGAACTCCACCAACATCATAAAACAGCCATAGGCGATCATCCCGCCGCCTATGATAAAGAAATGTCCCTTGCCGATGCACCGCACCAGAACCACCATTGCGGTGGTAATCAGCCCAATGCCTCCAACCACCGGGAATGCAAAACTCAAAAACCATCTACCCTCTGTTACCAAACTGATATACAGCAAATAGCAGCCCAGTACCGTAAAGCAAATTGGCACCAATAAAATGGGATTGGGTTTGGGAAACCAGAAAGGCAGCACGATTACCGAATAGGCAAGCAGCAGCGCGCCCGTCACATAACCGGACCAGGTGATGGCATCGTTGATATGCAGATCGCAGATGATGGCCACCAGGATGGATACCAGGCTCACACAGGTGGCAAAGAACAGCCAGCCTGCCGGGCGGAGTTGGCGCTGCGGGTAGACCATTGACGGATACAGGGGCTCTGCCTCCTGCCGCTGCAGTTCAGGATGGTAAGGCACAGTACCGCAAAGGGGGCATACCTTTTCCGTATCTGCCAGTTTTACGCCGCATTTAATACAGTACATAGCATTACTCCTTTCTGTTACTTTCAACGCAAACTTCCAATCCCTGTTCCTGCAAAACACGGAAAAATGCCTGCTCTAAAAATGGCTCTTCGATACTGCGGATCAAATTGATATACAGCGTATCCCCATAGGACAGCACCCCGCAGTTATTGGGGGTGGTTGCCTGGGGGCCTAAAATAAAGTCAAGCCTTTCCACATAGGGCATCATTTCTTCCGGCAGTTTCACATTTCCCAAATTGGACATACAGAAGCAGGATTTTCGCTCACCGGTGATTTGATAGACCAGTTTCATAATGGGATTTTTGATAAACAAAGGCAAAAGTCTGACTGCTAAAAGCCGCTCACTGTTTACATTGGTGGCAATCTTTGCCGCCATTCTCTTGGGCGTCACATCCACACCGATCCAGTGGTGGATCACCTTGCAAATTTCCTCAAAGGAATACTGCCCTTGTTTCGGGTCAATCTCCGGGGTGGTGTAGAGAGCGAAATTCCGGATAGATTTGCTGGGGAACAGATTTCGCAAATTTACGGGGATTAATATCTTAATTGCCTTGCGGCGCTTAGGATTGCCCCCGTAGGCCGCCTGCAGGTCCTGCATCGCCTGCATCAAAGCAGCAGTAAGAAATACCGTCAGACTTACGCCGTAGCGGTGGGCAGCATCCAGTGCCTCCCGGGCATTCAGACGAAAGCAGGTCAGATGCAAGAAACCGTCAGCACACCGGGTACCGGGCAGGTGGAAAGCATTGCTTTCCCTTCGGCTTGCGGCAACCGGGCCTGCATACTTTTGGAAACTGTCCTCCAGTTCTTCGCTGCTGGGATACTCCAGCCGTCCCAATACTCCTTGCTCTGCCGGAATATGCACACCGTAAGCCTGCTGCAAGTATTCTGCCGTCAGACTCTTCAGGAAAATCATTGCGCCGGTGCCATCGGTAAGGGCATGGAACAGTTCCAGCGCCAGCCGGTTTTTATAGACGATCACCCGCAGGGCGCATTTTCTGACCTGCCGTTTATCCATACCGATCAGTGGATAACTGTGTTCAATACTGATAGGGGGAGCCTCTTTCAGTTGTTCCAGGTAATACCAGAACAGTCCCCGGCGTAACCTGGCGCTGATGGAGGGGAAACGGCGAATGGTAACATCCAGTGCGTTTTTCATAATCACCGGGTCGATCTGCTCTTTTAAGGTAGCAGATACCCGAAATACATTACTCCAGTTTTTGCTTCTGGCGGCAGGATAGATTTTTGCCGCATTGTCAAGGCGGAGCCAACGCAGCATTTTAGCAGATGCAATAAACTTATTGAGAAAGTGATTGATTTGGCGGAAATCCTCTTCATCTTCCTTCAGGCCATAGACTACATAGGCGTGCCACCGCTGCGGTTTCACAATTAGTTTGGATTTACAACCCTGCAAAAGAAGTTTCTCCTGCAGGCACAGGGCGTCACTTAAAAGGATCTCCTCCTTTGCCGCAAAAATCAGCGAAGGGGGCAGTTGAGACAGGTCGGAAAACAAGGGAGAAACAAAGGGATTTTCAAAATCGGCAGTATACTGTTTTGCAAAAAAGTCCACCAATTCCTTCGTAAGACTGGGGTCCACATCCTTGTTGTCTTTATAAGAAGCGCCCGATGCCGTCAAGTCCACCCAGGGGGAAATGGCAATAATCCCACCGGGTTGGGGAAGGCCCTGTTCCTTCAATTTCAAGCAAAGACTGTAACACAGGCCACCGCCGGCGCTCTCACCGCAAAGGGCAATTTGTTCCGGTGCATAGCCTTTATCCAGCAGATATTGATAGCTTTCCAGCGCATCCTCCAGTGCCGCCGGGAAGGGGTTTTCCGGGGCAAGGCGGTAACCAATACACAGTACCCGCATACCGCACTGTGCTGCCAACGTTGACGCAAAACCCTTGGCATATTTCAGATCGCCATATACATAGCCGCCACCGTGCAGGTACAAGATCACGCCCTGGCGACGTTCTTCCCTGGGCATAACCCAAGCACCATCAAAACAGGAAAAAGAATGGTTTTTCACCATTACTTCTTTCCGGTAGCGCAGTTCCATCAGTTCGCCCACCAGGCTTTGCCCTTTCCGGTTGGCTTCTACGGAAAGATTGGCCATAACAGCCTTAATTCTTTTCAGTTGACTGCGAACCGTTTCCGGGGATAGAGCCATAGCCAGTCCCTCCTTTCGTTTTATAAAGTATACTACAATTTGGCAGGAAATACAATCTACCAGGAAAAACCACTCTCTCCTCTGGGGAGATTCCACGATTTCTATTGAAACGAGAGAAATTGCGTGATATAATACTGTCATAAACTGTAGAAAACGCATTTGGGAGGGCCTTATGAGCAGAGCAGACGAACTTTACAGGCAGACTTGCCTGGACATTTTAGAGAACGGCTTTTATGATACGGATCTGGAAGTCCGTCCCCGTTGGGCTGACGGCACACCCGCCCACACCGTCAAAAAGTTCGGTGTGGTAAACCGCTATAACCTGCAGGAAGAATTCCCCCTGATGACCCTGCGCCGCACCTACTGGAAGAGCGCTCTGGATGAACTGCTGTGGATTTGGCAGAAGAAGTCCAACCGGATTTGCGACCTGGGCAGCCACGTCTGGGATGAATGGGCAGGAGAAGATGGCACCATCGGCAAGGCCTACGGCTATCAACTGGGCATTCAGCACCAGTATAAAGAGGGTATGTTCGACCAGGTAGACCGTGTTATTTACGACCTGAAGAATAATCCCGCCTCCCGCCGGATTATGACCAACATCTATAACTTCCAGGACCTGCACGAGATGAACCTTTATCCCTGTGCCTACTCCATGACCTTTAATGTAACCGGTGACACTCTGAACGCCATCTTAAATCAGCGTTCCCAGGATATGCTCACCGCCAATAACTGGAATGTGTGCCAGTATGCTATGCTGACTATGATGATGGCTCAGATTGCCGGTTTGAAGCCCGGAGAGTTGGTGCACGTGATTGCGGACTGCCACATTTACGATCGGCACATTCCTGCTGTGAAGGCCATGATTGAAAAAGAAGGGTTCCCCGCTCCCAAGGTGACATTGGACGAAAGCATCACCGATTTCTATGCTTTCACAAAGGATAGTTTCAAGGTGGAAAACTATCAGTTCCACCCCTTTGACTTTGAAATTCCTATGGCTATCTGAGGTGCAAAATGGAAGCAATCGTTGCTGTATATGATGACTGGGGCATCGGCTGCTGTGGCACCCAGCCAGTAGCCATCAGTGCCGACCGGAAGTTCTTTCGGGAGACCACCAAGGGCGCTATGGTAATTGTTGGGCGGAAGACCCTTGCAGACTTCCCCGGTGGAAAGCCTCTGCCGGGTCGGGTCAATGTGGTGCTGTCCACCGGCACGCCTAAGACGGAGGGCATTGTGGTTTGCCACAGTGTAGAAGAAGTTTTGCAAAAAGCCCGGCAGGCAGAAAAGGTAATGGTTATCGGCGGAGGTTCCGTATATAACCTGCTTCTTCCCCACTGCAGTAAAGCCTATGTAACAAAAGTCCACGCCTGCCCCCAATCCGACACTTTCTTCCCCAACTTGGATGAAGACCCCGCCTGGGCCATGACCCAAGTACTTCAGCAAGGAGAAGAAAACGGCATTTCCTACGAAATGTGCCTTTACGAAAGAGTGTAAAAAACCCCCGATGCATCGCATCGGGGGACTATTTATTCTTCCCAGGCGCCCGCACGAGAGAGGGCTTTTTTCCAGTGGGAGAGGCGAATTTGACGTTCTTCTGGGGTAATTTCCGGGCAGAAGGTCCGGTCTGCCGACCAGTTGTTTTTAATATCTTCCATATTCTCCCAGTAGCCAACTGCCAAGCCAGCCAAGTAGGCTGCACCCAATGCGGTGGTTTCCACGCATTTGGGCCGTATGACCTGGCCGCCGTTGATATCTGCCTGGGTCTGCAGCAGGTAGCCGTTGGCGCTGGCACCGCCATCTACCTTTAGTACTCTCAAATCCCGTTGTGCATCGGCAGCCATCGCCTGCAAAACATCGTTCACCTGATAGGCAATGGAGTCTAACGCGGCCCGGACAATATGATACTTATTCGTACCACGAGTCAATCCAACCAACACGCCCCGGGCATAAGGGTCCCAGTGGGGCGCGCCCAGGCCTGCAAAAGCAGGCACAAAATAACACCCGGCAGTATCCGGCACTTTTTTCGCCATGTATTCAGAGTCTTGAGCAGAGGGCAGGATCTGCAATTCATCCCGGAGCCATTGAATCGCCGCGCCGGCAATGAAAATAGAGCCTTCCAAAGCATAGGTCACTTCACCGCCTATGCCCCAGGCAATGGTGGTCAATAAACCGTTTTGGGATGTAATGGGTATGTTTCCTGTATTCATCAGCAGAAAGGCGCCGGTGCCGTATGTGCATTTGCTTTCGCCGGGGGTGAAGCAGGTCTGTCCAAACAGAGCTGCCTGCTGATCACCTGCCGCACCGCAAATGGGAATCGGCGCACCCAAAAAGGCAGGGTCTGCTGTGCCGTAAACCTGGCTGGAGGGAACAGCCTTGGGAAGCATACATTCCGGGATTTCCAGTTTTGCAAGGATCTCCTTATCCCAACACAAGTTGTGGATATTAAAGAGCATCGTCCGGGAGGCATTGGAATAATCGGTCACATGGCACTTGCCGCCGGTCAGCTTCCAAATGAGCCAGCTTTCAATGGTGCCAAAGAGGAGTTCTCCCCTTTCCGCCATTTCCTTTGCACCGGGTACATTCTTGAGAATCCAGCGCAGTTTAGTAGCTGAAAAATAAGGATCCGGCACCAACCCAGTCTTTTCCCGGATGGTTTTCCCAAAACCATCCTGTTCTAATTGCTTGCAGTACTCAGCCGTGCGTCGGCACTGCCATACAATGGCATTGTACACCGGTTGCCCGCTTATTTTATCCCATACAATAGTGGTTTCCCGTTGGTTGGTAATACCAATTGCCGCAATTTGGCTGGGTGTCACACCACCATTGGCAAGAGCCTGTCGAGCCACCTCTAAAATAGACGCAAAGATCTCCTGGCCATCGTGTTCCACCCAACCGGGTTTTGGAAAATGCTGTGTAAATTCCTTTTGCGCCATAGCATACACATTTCCGGCCCTGTCAAAAAGAATGCATCGGTTGCTGGTGGTGCCGGAGTCCAGCGCCATTACGAATTTTTCCATTGTTCTCACTCCACGTGGGTATGATTGTTAATATGGTCCTGGCAGTAGCAGAAGTAGCCATTGCACCGGGAGCAGTACCGGAATTCCATTTCCGGGTTGCTTACATCGGTCTTGCCGCAAAGAACACATTTATGGGTGTATGCCGATGTTGCTTTCTTTTCCGTATTGATCTTTACATAGATCGGCTTGGGGCGGCTTCGCCTGTTCCGAAGACCGGGTATAATATTCTTAATGTCTCTGCCCACAAACAAAAAGTAGTTTGCAAAGGCCACCAGGGGAAACAGATTGTGGGGAAACAGGAACACCGGATTGGATAGTTGCGCCACTTCCAAGACAATCAAAACCAGGTAAACAAGGCCAAAAATCCAGGCTTTCACAGGGATAATATACATAAACAGGAAGTGGTTATCCGGATAAGTGGTGGCGTAGGCAATCAACAGACTCAGGTTCAGGTAAGGTCCAATGGAACTGTAAAGGGCTGGGTCCATCATATACTGAACACCGTCTACCGTAACTCTGACTCCGCCCAATACCATCGC
This sequence comes from Faecousia sp., assembly GCA_045594945.1. Taxonomy (GTDB): domain Bacteria; phylum Bacillota; class Clostridia; order Oscillospirales; family Oscillospiraceae; genus Faecousia. The sequence continues at coordinate 3,930 of JAZNZO010000042.1, read as the reverse complement.
AAAGACTTCCATAAATACAATGCCGGAGAAATAATACAGGTTAAAGCGAAGTGTTCCCCAACTCATTTCCAACGCCCTGCCCAGAGAGTAGAAACAGTATAGACCGATGATGGCAAGAAGCGGATTGCCATAGCCATAGACACTGGTAAAAACACCGGTGAAAAGCCGCCAAACCTGGCCTTGCAGAATAAGAGTCCGGTCAAAGGACAGAGCATTTAAGAATACGTAGTTCTGGGTAATCAGGCTGATTAAATAAATCACGCCGCTGGTAACCGTTACATACAGCATCAAATTCGGGATGCCCTTATGGCGGTTTTGATAACAAAATGTATTGAAGCGCTTGCGTAAGTTTTTCAAGTTTATCACTCCTTGTTTCCTTTCCATATCATACCAGTTTTCAGAGCAAAAGTCTACCATAGAATTGTAAACAAATTCCTACCAAAAAATAAGAAAAAACTCTTGACATTTGGGAAATTTACGATAAAATATTGTCGAACTGCATATAAGCCTTATCAAGAGTGGTGGAGGGAACGGCCCTGTGAAACCCGGCAACCTGTTTATTCAAGGTGCCAAATCCGTCGGCAAAACGAGAGATAAGGATTCGATAGAACGCACATCGGGTCCTTCCTGCGATGTGCGGTTATTTATTATCTCGCAGAGAAATCCCAAATCCCAATAGGTTTTCAGTACCCTGCATTTCCCAATACTGCAGAAAATCCCTTGATAATACACAAAGTATTGTCTGCGGAATTTTCTTTGTCTTGGAAAACGCAGAAAACTGAAAACTGCAAAGCACCTCTCAGCGAGATTATCATGTATTATTTGATAGAAGAAGCAAGGTGTCTGCGGTAATATCCGCTGAGAGGCTATTGTGGTTTGGGACCTCTCTGCTTTTGTCTTTCTATCTAACACCTCTACTTGTAGAAAGGATAGAATTATGGAAAAAAGACTGTTTACTTCCGAATGTGTAACCTGCGGTCACCCCGACAAAGTGGCTGACAGCATTTCCGATGCCATTTTGGATGCCTGCCTGCAGCAGGACCCCGGTTCCCGGGTGGCCTGTGAAACGATGGTTACCACCGACTTTTGCATTATCTGCGGTGAAATCACCACCAAGGCCGTTGTAGATTACGAGGCGATTGCCCGGAAGGTCATTCGGGAAATTGGCTACGTCTACCCCGGTTGCGGTTTTGATGCCGATACCGTAGAAGTGATCTGCAAGGTGCATACCCAGTCTGCAGATATCGCCCTTGGCACCAATGATGCCGTTGGCGGTGCAGGTGATCAGGGTATGATGTTTGGCGGTGCCTGCACCCACACCCCGGAATTGATGCCCCTGCCTGTGGCCCTCTCCCGAGCCCTTTCCAACCGGCTGACCGAGTGCGTTAAAAGCAACGACCTGCTCCGTCCCGACGGCAAAACCCAGGTTAGTGTGGAATTTGACGAAGAAGGCAATGTGCTTGGCATTGATACGGTGGTTGTATCCGTCATGCACAGCGAAGATTTTGAAATGAGCCAGCTGCGCCGTTACATTAAGGAGGGCGTTATTGCCCCTGTTCTTGCAAAATACGGCTTTGATGTGGACCAGGTTGCCAATATCCATATCAACCCCACCGGCAATTTTGTTATCGGTGGCCCTAACGGTGACACCGGTCTTACCGGTCGGAAGATTATTGTGGACACCTACGGTGGTTATTTCTCTCACGGCGGCGGTGCATTCTCCGGCAAAGACCCCACCAAGGTAGACAGAAGCGGTGCTTATATGGCCCGTTACATGGCAAAGAACCTGGTTGCTGCAGGCCTTGCCACCCAGGTACAGGTACAGTTGGCTTACGCCATTGGCGTGGCAGAGCCTGTTTCCGTCCGGGTAGACAGTTACGGCACCGGCAAGATTTCTGACGAAGAAATGACCGCACTGCTTCGCAAAACCTGTGATTTGACCCCTGCCGGCATCATTTCCAAACTGAACCTGCGCCGTCCCATCTACGGCAAGGCCGCTATGGAAGGCCACTTCGGTGTGGAAAATCTCCCCTGGGAGCAGCTTGATCTGGCCGAAAAGCTGAAGGCTTTGGCAACTGTATAATAAAAAGGGCGTGTTGCAAAATGTCTGCAACACGCCCTAAAGCTATGGAATATCTATATACTGCAGAGCGGGACGATGTGGGCATCGTCCCCTACTCCCGTTCATTGTCCATTTTCAATTATCCATTATCCATTAAAAAGCACGGATGCAATTGCATCCGTGCTTTTTTAGGTAAATTAGAACAGGCCGGAAACCTTGCCGGTTTCTACGTCTACGTCCACGCGGCGGTATGCGGGGTCAGCAGCAGTACCGGGCATCATGGAGATAGTACCAGCCATGGGGCACAGGAACTTAGCGCCGCCGTACTCCAGAATGTCGCGGACAGTCAGCTTCCAACCGGTGGGCACACCCTTCTTGGTGGGATCATCGGAAAGGGACAGGTGGGTCTTAACCATCATGGTGCAGTAGTCAGCGTACTTGGGATCGGACTCGAAGCGCTCAGCCTTCTCCACAGCCAGGGGCTGCCAGATAACGCCATCAGCACCGTAAACTTCCTTAGCAATCAGCTCAACGCGCTGACGCAGAGGCATATTCAGGTCGTACAGGAACTTAACTTCGTTCTTGCTTTCGCAAGCTTCCACAACAACCTGGGCCAGTTCAGCAGCGCCTTCGCCGCCGTAACGCCAGTGGTTGGACTCAGCGCAACGAACACCGCGCTCAGCACACATCTTCTTCAGCAGAGCAACTTCTGCGTCGGTATCGGTATAGAAACGGTTGATACAAACAACGGGAGTGATGCCGGACTTCTTGATGGTGTTAACATGGTGGAACAGGTTGCAAGTACCCTTCTCCAGCAGTTCCAGGTTCTCTTCCTTGTACTCCTTGGGCAGGGGTGCGCCGGGGGTAACCTTGGGGCCGCCGCCGTGCATCTTAAGGCTACGAACGGTAGCAACCAGAACGGAAACGTTGGGAGTCAGGCCGGAAAGGCGGGTCTTAACGTTCCAGAACTTTTCGAAGCCGATGTCAGCAGCGAAGCCGGACTCAGTAACATGGTAGTCAAACAGCTTCAGAGCCAGGCGGTCAGCAATAACAGAGGACTGGCCGATAGCGATGTTAGCGAAGGGACCGGCGTGGATCAGAACGGGCTGATGCTCTACAGAGTAGCACATGGTGGGGTTGATGGCGTTACGCATCCAAGCGGTCATAGCGCCGGCAACATCCAGGTCTTCACAGGTTACGGGAGCGCCGCTGCGGGAGTAAGCCACAACGATCTTGCCGATACGCTCACGCAGATCCTTCAGGTCCTTAGCAACAGCCAGGATAGCCATCAGTTCGGAGCCAACAGCGATGCCGAACTTGGATTCCATCATAAAGCCGTCCAGACGGCCGCCGATACCGATGATGATGTTACGCAGGCTCTGAGCGCAGAAGTCGATGATCCAGCCCATTTCCACCCGCTTGGGGTCGATGTCCAGGCGCTTCAGGCCCTTCTTTGCCAGCCATTCGTCATTGTTGTTGCGCTCGTGCTGCATACGGGCAGTCAGAGCAACCATAGCCAGGTTGTGAGCGTTCATAATGTCGTTGATGTCACCGGTCAGACCCAGAGAGAACTCGGTCATGGGCATCAGCAGAGCATTGCCGCCTCCGGCAGCAGTACCCTTAACGTTCATGGTGGGGCCCCCGGAGGGCTGACGCAGAGCGCCACCGGCGTTCTTGCCGATGTAACCCAGGCCTTCAATCAAGCCCAGAGAAACAGTGGCCTTACCTTCACCGAAGGGGGTGGGGGTAACAGCAGTAACCTCGATGAACTTGCCATCGGGCTTGTCCTTCAGACGGTTCATAACCTTGATAAAGTCGAAGTCGGATCGTAGCCATGTCGTTCTGTGAGCCAAGGAGTTGTTTCATAC
>JAZNZO010000041.1:0-42207 GCA_045594945.1 Faecousia sp. | reverse complement strand
TATTAGTGCTGATAAACTGAAGTCTGTTATTGCTGAGCTTAATCTGTAAAATAAAAAAGCTGGCTACCAATGGTAGCCCACTTTTTATATGTCAAACAAATGTTGAAGGTCCATATGGATTTGCGGATCAACTTTTCCGTGCAATGCGGAAACAATGGCTCCTTTACTAAAAGGACAACCTGCAAGGGCATCCTCAATCACTTGAGCAAGCCGCCAATCTAAACTGTCCGTATATACCCGGCAATTTTCGATTATTCCGCCTTCCACGTTCAGCTCCACACATATTCCGCCCCACTGATAACGGTTTTCCAGGGAGCAGGATGCAGGGGCGTGCTTGCCATAAATCCAATCAGGATTTCGGAGAAATGCTGCGGTCTTTTCTATCTGCGCAATGCTATCCTGGGAAAGAGTAATCGGGGCAGGAGACCGGCCATAGACCTTGTGGAAGGCTGTCAGCAGGAGATCTTTCATCTTTTCCACTGTCAAATCCGGGCAAAAGCTTTGCAGGTTGGAAACCCGGCTGCGAACGGAGTCAACGCCTTTTCCTTCTAATTTTGCTTTAGAAGGGGAGAGATAGCGGGAGAGTTTATCGTAATTGCTGGAAATTAGCAATGTGCCGTGATGACAGGCAACGCCATTCTGATGAAAAAACGCGTTGCCGGAAAATTTCTTGTCGCCTACCTGCAAATCGTTTCTGCCGGATAAAGTGGCATCAATACCTGCTTGTGTGCAGGCCTCCAAAATGACACGGAATTGTTTATCCTGGTCGTAGAGTTTCTCAGAGCAAATAAAGGAAAAATTCAGATTACCTAAGTCGTGATACACAGCCCCGCCGCCGGAAAAACGACGGGCAAGGTGTACACCTTCCTCTTGCAGCAGGCCTGTTCGGCATTCTTTCCAGGGGTTTTGGTTACAGCCAATAACAACGGTGTTGTCATTTTGCCACAGAAGCAGTATGCAGGTTTCCTCTTGGATATGGTCAAGTAAATGTCGCTCTAAAGCCAAATTTACATAAGGATTCTTTCCGGCCCAATCCAAAAACTTCAGATGCATACGTACACCCCCTTTTTCGTTATTATAAAGTGTAAATTTACTTCCGTCAACGGCTTTAGAAAAAAACATTGACAATGGGTGGCATAAGATGTTATATTGTTGTTATATAACTTTCAATATAACATTTGAGGTGATGACTTTGTATAATTACCGTCAAGAACAAATGAAGCGTTTTATTGAGAAGCAGAATGTGGTTACTATTAAGCAGCTGCGTCAACTCTTTCCTGATGTGTCCCTTATGACCATTCACAGAGATTTAGATATGCTGGAGGCAACCGGGGCTGCGGTGAAGTTCCGGGGCGGTGCTCGTTCTGTTTTGCATAAAGGAGATCCTGAATTTAATGAGCGGATGCGCAAGAACAATATGGAAAAATCAGTGATTGCACAGAAGGCATTGCAATTAATTCAACCTCATTCGGCAATTTTCCTGGACGCAAGCACCACAAATTTGGCTCTTGCGAAAATTTTGCCTGATATCAATTTGAATATCATTACAACCGGTCCCAGCATAGCGATGGAACTTTGCCGGCTTACAAATCCGATTGTTACCGTATGTTGTGGCACTATTAACCGGAAAAACTTAGCACTTTCCGGACAGAATACGCTGGAAATGTTATCTAAAATTAATATTGATATTGCGTTCATCGGGGTATCCGGTTTTTCATTGGATGCGGGCTTTACTTGCGGCACAGAAGGGGATATGCTGGTTAAAAACCAAGTTATCAAAAAAGCAAGAAAGTCTGTAGCAATGTGCGGCAGTGACAAATTTACTTGTTTGATGCCCTACACTTTTGCGTCTCTTTCCGATGTGGATTATTTGATTTCCGATGAGAATCTTCCTAATTCTGTTGCACAGGCAGCTAAGGATGCAAATGTAATTGTTTTATGACAAAAATCGGCGCGTTTTGCGCCGATTTTTTCTGCTATTTACGGGAAAAGACTTGACGATATTGTTATGTGGTGTTATAATTAACGCGCTTTAACAAACTATTAAGGAGGCGATTATCCATTGGCTAATGCAGTTATTATGCCCAAGGCGGGTATTACAGTGGAAAGCTGTATCATTGGTACATGGGAAAAGAAAATCGGCGATGCGGTTAAGATTGGTGACATTTTGTTTACCTACGAGACCGACAAGGCCAGCTTTGAATGTGAGTCTACAGCAGAGGGAACCTTGCTGGAGATTTTTTATGAGGAAGGGGACGAAGTTCCTTGCCTTGTAAATGTTTGCGCCATCGGTAACCCCGGCGAAGACTGCTCTAATCTTCGCGGTGGCAGCGCCGAGGCTGCACCTGCTGCCCCTGCTGCAGCACCTGCCGCTGCTGCTCCTGCAGCCGCTGCAGTGCTTAATACTAAGGCAAAGGCAGTTGTTATGCCCAAGGCTGGTATCACCGTAGAAAGCTGCATCATTGGCAGCTGGGAAAAGAAGGTTGGCGACCAGGTTAAGGTTGGCGACATTCTGTTTACTTACGAGACTGACAAGGCCAGCTTTGAATGTGAATCCACCGCTGAAGGCGAATTGCTGGAAATCTTCTTTGAAGACGGCGAGGAAGTTACTTGCCTGGAAAATGTATGTGCAATCGGACCTCACGGCGAAGATTGCAGTTGCCTGCGCCCCGGTGCAGAAGTTCCTGTTGCTGCTGCAGAGGCCGCTCCTGTTACTACCGCCGCCCCTGTCGCAGCCCCTGAGGCTGCCCCTGTTGCCGGCGCTCCTGTTTCCCCCAGAGCTGCTAAGCTGGCTAAGGCTCACGGTGTGGATGCCACTCTGGCCATCGGTACCGGCCCCAATGGTCGTATCATTGAGCGCGATGTACAGAAGCTGATTGCAGAAGGTGTTAAGGCTCCTGCTGCCGTTGCTGCTGCTTCTGCAGTTGATGTTAATGAATACGAAGATGTGAAGTTCAGCGGCATCCGTCGTGCGATCACCAAGTCCATGACCACCAGCTTGTCTACTATGGCTCAGCTGACTGAAAACACTTCCTTCGATGCAACTGCTGTTCTTGCTTACCGCAAGGCTCTGAAGGCTGCAGGCGACGAGTATGCAGGTATCACTATTGGTGATATCGTGCTGTATGCCGTTTCCCGTACCGTTATCAATCATCCCGACCTAAATGCCAATATGCTGGACGACAGCTCTATCCGTCGTTTCAAGCATTGCAATCTGGGCTTTGCTGTGGATACTCCTCGCGGTCTGATGGTTCCCACCATCTTTGGTGCTGACCAGATGAGCCTGCTGGAAATCTCTAAGGCCGTTAAGGAACTGGCCGCCCAGTGCCGTGAGGGCAACATCAGCCCCGATAAGCTTTCCGGTGCAAGTTTCACCGTTTCCAACCTGGGTAATTTTGGTATCGAGTCCTTTACTCCCGTTATCAATCCTCCCCAGACCGGTATTCTGGGCGTTTGCGGCACCACTGATCGTGTTCGCAAGAGTGCTGACGGCGGCATTGAACTGTATCCCGCTATGGGTCTGAGCCTGACCTTTGACCACCGTGCTGTGGACGGCACACCTGCTTCCCGCTTCCTGCAGGAACTGTGCAAGAATCTGACCAATTTCATCACCCTGCTGGCCAAATAAGGAGGAAACAGTATGCCTAAGAGTTTATATGTAGATCCTGCGGTTGTACGCGCACCCGGCGAGGTATCTTTTAATTCTATCCCTGTCAATAAGTATAACAAGACCGTTGCTGAAGAACTGGCCTCCGGCAAGTACACCAAGGAAGATCTGATCCGCATCTTCCGGGATATGACTGTTCTGCGTGAGTTTGAGACCATGCTGAACCTGATCAAGACCCAGAGTTTGTACAACGGCATCGAGCACACCTATCCCGGTCCTGCTCACTTGTCCATTGGACAAGAGGCTGCCTGCGTTGGCCAGGCTTACCTGCTGGACGAAAATGACTTTGCCTTTGGTTCTCACCGTAGCCACTCTGAAATCCTGGCGAAGGCTCTGTCCACCATCAACAAGATGTCCGATGAGCAGCTGATGAACGTTATGGAGACCTTCCTGGACGGTAAGTGCCTGCGTTCCACCCAGCAGTTGGGCGAAACCAAGGATGTTAAGGAACTGGCTATCCGTTTCATTCTGTACGGTACTCTTTCTGAGATCTTTGCACGTGAGACCGGCTTCCATATGGGCATGGGCGGCTCTATGCACGCATTCTTCCTGCCCTTTGGTATTTACCCCAATAATGCAATCGTTGGCGGCTCTGCCACCATCTCCACCGGTGCAGCTCTTTACAAGAAGGTCAATGACAAGCCCGGCATCGTTGTATGTAACATTGGTGATGCCTCTATGGCTCGCGGCCCTGTTTGGGAAGCTCTGAACTTCGCCGCTATGGACCAGTATAAGACCTTGTGGGAATCCCATACCGATGGTATGCCCATTCTCTACAATATTTTCAATAACTCCTATGGTATGGGTGACCAGACTCGTGGCGAAACGATGGGCCAGGGCTGCATGTCCCGTATCGGCTCCGGTGTCAGCCCCACCCAGTTCCATGCAGAAACTGTTGATGGCTTCAATCCTTTGGCAGTGATTGACGCTATGGAACGGAAACTGGAACTGCTGCGTAACGGCCAGGGCCCTGTGATGCTTGAGACCATTACTTACCGCTTCTCCGGTCACTCTGTTTCCGACCAGAATGCATACCGCACCAAGGAAGAGATTGACGACTGGAAGTTGGTTGATCCTCTGACTACTTACCCCGCCGCTTTGATCGAGGCCGGTGTCATGACCCAGGAAGAAGTGGATGCCATTTTGGCTGAAACTTCTCAGCGTATGACCATGATCTGCGCTGCTGCTGCTGATCCTAAGATCAGCCCCTACTGCGATTTTGATAAGGATCCTGCTGTTGTAGAGCGCCTGATGTTCTCCAATCAGAAGGTTGCAAAGTTTGATGATCGCAAGCCTGAAGTTCTTATTGAGAAGCTGGAAGATGTTCCCGCTTACAAGAAACTGAAGGAAAAGTCCCGTAGTCCTATCGGCCCCGACGGTAAGCCTGTTTCCAAGATGAAACTGTTTAACCTTCGTGATGCTATGAGTGAGGTTATCTACGACCGTTTCTATGAAGACCCCACCATGATTGCATACGGTGAAGACTGCCGTGACTGGGGTGGCGCATTTGCTGTTTATCGTGGCATGATGGACGCACTGCCGCACTGCCGCTTGTTTAACTCTCCTCTTGCTGAAGGTTCTATCGTAGGTACTGCTGTTGGCTATGCTCTGTCCGGTGGTCGTGCTCTGGTGGAACTGATGTATGCCGACTTCATCGGCTGTGCAGGCGATGAAATCTTCAATCAGATGTCCAAATGGCAGGCTATGTCCGCAGGTATCTTGAAGATGCCTCTGGTTCTGCGTGTTTCTGTCGGCTCCAAGTACGGCGCTCAGCACAGCCAGGACTGGACAGCTCTGTGTGCGCATATTCCCGGCCTGAAGGTTGTATTCCCTGCAACGCCTTGGGAAGCAAAGGGCCTGATGGAAACTGCGCTGATGGGCACCGACCCTGTTGTGTTCTTTGAGAGCCAGCGTATTTACGATGTGGGCGAACAATTCCACGAAGGTGGCGTGCCTGCAGAACGTTATGAAATCAACATTGGTGATGTAAATAAGGTTCGTGATGGTAAGGATGTAACCATTTTGACCATTGGTGCCGCTTTGTATCGCGCTGTGGATGCTGCAAAGACTCTGTCCGAGAAGTATGGCATGGAAGCCGATATTATCAACATTCACTCTCTGGTTCCGTTGGACTACACTAAGATTGTGGAGTCTGTCCGTAAGACCGGTAAGGTTGTGTTGGTGTCTGATGCTTGCGCTCGTGGCTCTTACATGAACGATGTGGCAAGAAACATTACGGAACTGTGCTTCGACGATCTGGATGCACCTCCCGTTGTAATCGGCGCAAAGAACTGGATTACACCTCCCTTTGAATTTGATAAGTACTTCTTCCCCCAGGCAAGCTGGGTACTGGATGCAATCCATGAAAAACTGGTTCCTCTGGCTGGCTATGAAGCTGAGAGCACCTGCGACGAAGAAGAAACCTGCCGCAGATCCAAACTGGGCGTGTAAGCTATGCGATTTTTGCGGACAGCCAACGCCGGCGGCCTGATTACCCTGGATGGTGTCCGAATAGCGATGGATGGTGTTTGTGAGGCAGTTGCACCTTACCTGCAAACACCAACCGAACTTCGAGAATATCTGCAAGAAAAGGTGCCGGATGCGGTGGGTTTTACCCACCTGCATCCGGACCATTTTCATGCAGCCTTTCGGGATTATTGCATTCAGGCAGGCTGTGTGGTTCTTATGCCTGGTGAAGATAAAGTGCAGGTGGGTAATGTTATGGTTTGCCCCATTGAAACCCGTCATTTAGGTAAGGTAGAACCCAATCTCAAACATAACAGCTTTCTCATTAAGGGAAGCCAGAATATCCTGTTTGCCGGAGATGCATCGCCTTCCGAGTTGCAAGGCCTATCGGATGTGGACATATTGATTGCTCCATATGCTTATGTAACAACCACAGCAGGTATAAAATCGGTGTTATCAACCGGTGCCAAGCATCTCGTTTTGGTGCATTTACCTGGAGTTGACCCGGACCAGTATGGGATTTGGGACAGCGTACGAGCAGGAATTGCACGATGCGATGGTTTTACATTCTCCATTCCGGAAATGGGACAGGAAATTGAAATTTCATAATGAGACCCGCAGACTACATTTTGTAGTCTGGGGGCTGTTTTATAGGATTAAGCAAATAAGGCCTGTTGCGCCTTCGTTGACAATTCTTCCCAGTGTTCCCCGAAATCTTTCTCTTACAGTATCGGGCATTCTGACAACTTTTGATGTAAGCCCATCCTGGATAAGGGCGTATACAGATTTACCGAAGATATTGCTCTGCCAAAGCTCGTCTGGCTCTTGTTCGGCGAGATAGGCAATCAGATCCTGCGACTGCTTTTCATCTCCAACCATAGGACTGATTTCTGTGTCTATATCTACGCGAATCATATGGATGGATGGTGCGCCTGCCTTCAGCTTCACACCAAAAGAACTGCCTTTGCGAAGGATTTCCGGTGTTTGCAGCGTCATTTCTTCAGCCGTCGGCATCACAATGCCATAGCCGGTTGCCTTTGCGGAAGCAAGTGCGTCAGAAATTTTATCATATTCCTTCTTTGCCTGTGCAAGCTGGGAAAGAAGGGAAAGAAGTTGGGCATCGTTTTCGATGGGCATTCCTGCCTTGCTGCTTAATATTTCGTAGAACAGAGTTTCTGGGAAAGTAAGTGCACAGGAAACCGTGCCTGTTGCCAGATTTACATTTCGAATGGAGAAATCAAGAACTTGTTCCAGTTCCTGCAGTTTCTGCAAGGTTACTTTCGCCTGTGCGAGGGTGGAGATTTCTTCGGCTCTCTGTAATAGTGCCTGATAAAGGCTTGCCTTTACCGGGTTGCTAACTTCCAGCGCATCCATCCACCGGGGAAGGTATACACGCAGTTCCTGCATGGGAAATGCATACAGTAGCCGCTTGAAGATCATGCAAATATCTTCTTCATCCAATGCCTGGCAATCTGCAACAATGGGCTCTACGCCAAAATCCTTTTGTATCCGTGTGCTAACCTGTCTTGCGCCGTCAGATTTTGGAGAAATGCTGTTCACAATCACCAAATAGGGCTTGTTGGTAGCCTGCATATCCCGAATGGCACGCGTTTCTGCTTCTATATAATCTGCCCTGGGAATATCCGTTATTGTGCCATCTGTAGTCACTACAAGGCCAATAGAGCAATGCTCCTGCATAACTTTTTTTGTTCCCAATTCGGCCGCCTCTGTCATTGGGATTTCATAATCATACCAGGGGGTGGTGACCATCCGGGGAATACCGTCTTCTGTTGCACCAACAGCACCGTCTACCATATACCCAACAGAATCAATCATCCGAACACGGAAGGATGTGGTTCCGTCTGGACAGATTTCAACTGCCTCCTCGGGAACGAATTTTGGCTCACTTGTCATAATAGTCTTGCCGGAACCGCTTTGAGGCAGTTCGTCCTTAGCTCGTTCTCTTCGGTACACATCGTCGATGTTGGGGATTACCAATGTTTCCATTATCCGCTTAATCAGGGTGGACTTACCGGTGCGCACCGGGCCTACCACACCAATGTAGATATTACCGTTTGTTCTGGCGGCAATATCTTGATATATGTTTTCCATAGCCAGCCTCCTTATCCGGCAGGAGGCTTGCTCCCGCCACAGTCTACCAAAGATTATGCACATTAAGTTAGGAATAGAACTGCTGTAGTTGCTGCCATAAACCTATGAATTTGGTTACGCCAAGCTCTTTGGCCTCGGCCTGCAAATCCTGAAGGTCTTGTTCAGTCCGATGAAAATAGAGCGCAATATGGTCTTGATTGATGTGGGTACTGTAGTGGCATAATAAGGTTCGATCAGAAAAGTACGGATTGTTATTTGGTATATCGTATACTTTTTCTGCACCAAATTCATTCTCCGTTACAATTGCCATTTCTTTATCATTTCCCAGCTCCAACCAAATTTCTCTTCCCGCCCAGGGCCGCAAATATGCCGATAAGGTCATTCGAAAGGGAAGAGGTGGCAGAAAAACAGGGCAGTCGTCGTCTCTTGCATATATGTGGGAAACGGCTACCAGGCAAGTAGTGTTTGCCAATATGCTTTCGACCATATCCGGCGTAAAAGGATTATCCGGTCGCTGAAAATCGAGCAGAATACCGCATGGATGGAATTTTTCAACGATCTCGTTGATTTGACTTACTACTTCATCTTTGCTGTGGTTAGTTATGGGTGTGCTGTCATCAATGGATATAATTGTGCCGGCAGGCAGAGCGGTGGGAAGGTTTGAAAGACCCTTTCCGCTTGCTGAAAAGTGGCAGGCGAGATAGCACAAAGTGGAGGAGAACTTGCAAAAATGAGGAAATTCCTGCCCTGTTATGGCAAGATATATGGGTAAAAACATAGACAAATGCCTCCGTCTGTGTTATAATGGGGAAAATCTGCATAGAGGTCCCTATAAGGACTTTTATGAAATGGGAGTTCAATGTATGCCATTTTCCCTTCTTCCCAAGGTTATGACCAGGGCGGTTACAGATCTAACCCCCTCTTATCTGCATGGAAAGAATATCCGCCTACTGATGCTGGATTTTGATAATACCATTGTGCCGTACACCACTAACATTCCAACAGCAAGGATGCAGATGTGGCTGGAAACGATGATGGAGTCGGATATCAGTGTTTGTGTGGTATCTAACAGCAAGAACAGCCGAGTGGAAATCTTTTGCGAAACCTATGGTCTTGGATGCATTACCCATGCCCGGAAGCCTTTTTCTGATGGAATTCGTCGGTGTATGGAAGAATATGAGTTAACAGCGGATGAATGTGCATTGGCAGGGGATCAAATCTTTACCGATGTCTTAGGTGCAAACTGTGCCGGTGTGTATTCTATATTGGTGAAGTCTATTAACAATCATAATTTTTGGCTGAAGCTTCGCCATGTCGCGGAGTTGCCATTTATTTTTATTGCGCGGAAAAGGAGATTGCATTATGAAAAATCTTGAGAAGTATCTTTCCATTTTGAATGATGAAGTGGATGGCCTGCTGCTTACCAGTCGGTACAGCCGTATGTATGGCGCAGAATTCGATATTGCAGAGGGTATTGCTGTTGTATCCCCCAAGGGTTGCCGTTATTTTACCGATAGCCGCTACATCGAATCTGCACAGAATAGTATTCACGGCTTCGAAGTTCTGGAAGTGAACAGGGCCACTCCCTATGGCAAGCGAATCAATGATGCCATTGAGGATTTCGGCATTACCACCTTGGGCTATGAAGAGCGCTACCTGACTGTGGAAGAACTGATGGGTTTCGAAAAGCGGCTGAATGCCAGGTTAGTTCCTTTCAACGAGAAGATTTACAACCTGCGTGCGGTGAAAGAGCCTTGGGAACTGGATATTATGCGCAAGGCCCAGGAAATTACGGACAAGGCATTTTCTCAGGTGCTCAGCCGGATTAAGACCGGTATGACCGAGAAGGAATTACAGGCTGAACTGATTTACTGCATTTTGAAATCCGGTGCCGATGGCCTGGCATTTGATCCCATTGTTGTATCCGGGCCCAATACCAGTATGCCTCACGGCGTGGCTGGAGATCGGGTAATTCAGGATGGCGATTTTATTACGATGGACTTTGGCGCTCTGTACAAGGGCTATTGCTCCGATATGACCAGAACTGTTGCGGTCAGTTATGTGACGGTGGAAATGGAAAAGGTTTACAACACTGTCCTTGAGGCTCAAATGGCTGGTATTGCAGTGACGAAAGCCGGTGTTCTCGGCAAGGAAGTGGATGGCGCAGCACGCAAGGTAATCGAGGATGCAGGCTATGGTCCTTACTTTGGTCACGGCTACGGCCATAGCCTGGGCATGGAAATTCATGAGTCCCCCAATTGTTCTCCGGCCGGTGAGACAGCCATGCAGGTGAATATGATTTCCTCTGCTGAACCCGGCATTTACCTGCCCGGCAAGTTTGGAGTGCGGATTGAAGATGTGGTCATTTTCACTGAAGACGGTTGTGAAAATATTACCCACAGCCCGAAAAATCTCATTGTAGTATAAAAAGATAGGATTTCCTATTGCTTTTTTGGAAATTTTAGGTTAAAATATAGGCGCTAAACCTATAGGCATAATAACCCCCTTTGGGGCATTCTTAGGAGGATATATAGAATGATTTCTGCAGGCGAATTTAGAAACGGTATTACTTTTGAAATGGACGGCAAGGTTATGCAGGTGGTGGAATTCCAGCACGTTAAGCCCGGCAAGGGTGCTGCATTCGTCCGTGTTAAGATGAAAAATGTTATCACCGGCGGTGTTACCGAAACCAGTTTCAACCCTTCCGCTAAGTATCCCACTGCTTTCGTTGAGAGAAAGAAGATGGAGAACTCTTACAATGATGGTGAGCTGTACTACTTTATGGACAATGAAACTTACGAACTGATGCCTATCGACAAGAGCGTTCTTGACGATTCCTTCAACTTTGTTAAGGAAAATGACGTATGCACCATTATGAGCTACAAGGGCAGCGTTTTTGGCGTTGAAGTTCCCAACTTTGCTGACCTGATTGTTACTTCCACCGAGCCTGGCTTTGCTGGCAATACTGCTACCAATACCCTGAAGCCCGCTACATTGGAAACCGGTGCTGAAGTAAAGGTGCCTCTGTTCATTAACGAAGGTGACAAGGTGCAGATTGATACCCGTACCGGTGAATATCTGGGCCGTTCCAAGGCTTAATTAAGGAGTAAGACTATGACGATTTCTGAAAAGGCCGCATACCTGAAGGGATTGATGGACGGTCTGCAACTGGACAAGGAAAAACCCGAAGGCCAGATGATCTCCGCAATTGTTGACCTGCTGGGTGATGTAACCCGTCGTCTTGCGGATGTGGAGGAAACCACAATCGCCATTTCCGACGAATTGGATGAGATCGAAGAAGATCTGGATGCCATCGAAGACTTCATCATGGACGAAGATGAGGATGAGGACTGGGATGACGAGGATTATGAAGATGACTTCGACTTTGAAGACGAAGAGGACTATGAAGAAGGCTTCGACTTTGGAGATGAAGAGACTACCGTATATGAAGTAAAGTGTGCTTGCGGAGAAGTCATTGATTTTGACGAGGAAACCCTGGAAAAGGGCAGCATCCTTTGCCCCAACTGCGGTGAAAACCTTGAGTTCACTTTTGAGGATGACGAAGAAGTGGACGACGATCCTCTGCAATTCTAAAAGGACAAAACTGCCGTGGGAATCCACGGCAGTTTTTGCAAAAAAGAGTGGAAAATCCAGTGCTATATGTTATAATTATAGAAAAAGAAAGGAGTCTGGGTTATGTACCAACCTCTTGCAGATATTTTGCGGCCTGAAAGCCTTGACCAGGTTTATGGTCAGGAACATATCCTGGGCCCCGGTGGTATATTAAGAAGACTGGTTGCATCTGGGAATATCCCCAATATGATTTTCTATGGTCCCAGTGGCACAGGTAAGACTACGGTAGCAAACATCATTGCAAAACAAACTAACCGCACTTTATTCCAGTTGAATGCCACCACCGCATCTACTGCGGATATTAAGAACATCGTTTCTCAGTTGGATACCTTAATGGCACCCAATGGGGTACTGCTGTATTTGGATGAAATTCAATCTTTTAATAAGAAGCAACAGCAGTCCCTGTTAGAGCACATTGAAAATGGTAAGATTACTTTGATTGCTTCTACCACAGAAAACCCCTATTTCTATGTGTTTAATGCGATTTTAAGCCGCAGTACAGTGTTTGAGTTCAAGCAGATTTCTGCAGAGGCCGCATTGCAAGCAATTCATCGTGCAGTTGGCTATTTGGAAAAGCGAACCGCTTTACAGGCAGAACCGGAGGAAGGTGCTCTTGAGTATATTGCCGGGGCTTGCGGAGGAGACCTTCGCAAGGCGATGAATGCCGTTGAGGTGTTGTTCTCAGCAGGACAACCGCAAGGCAAAATACTGCCATTAACTTTGGTTGATGCGATGACTGTTACTCAAAAAAGCGCTATGCGTGCTGACAGGGAAGGGGATAACTACTTCGACCTTTTATCTGCGCTGCAAAAATCCATTCGCGGCTCTGACCCGGATGCAGCCGTACACTATTTGGCCCGGCTATTAGAAGCAGGGCAAATGCAGGCGGCTTGCCGGCGTCTGATGGTGATCGCTGCAGAGGATGTGGGCCTTGCTTACCCTATGATCTTACCCATTGTTAAGTCCTGTGTAGATATGGCGCTGATGACCGGTATGCCGGAAGCCCGTATCCCTTTGGGCGATGCGGCTGTCTTGATGGCAACTTCTCCCAAGTCAAATTCCGGCCATCTCGCACTGGATGCAGCTTTGGAAGATGTGAGAAAGGGTAAAGGTGGAGATTTCCCCCGCCATTTGCAAAATGTTCACGCAGATACCTATACGATGGAACGGGAACAGGGCTACCAGTATCCTCACAATTATCCCAATCATTGGGTCAAGCAGCAGTATCTGCCCGATGATCTTAAAGACACAAAGTACTACGAATATGGTCCCAACAAAGTGGAGCAACTGGCCAAACAGTATTGGGATGCCATAAAAGGGGAGTAAGTATGGATGTTCAGGTAGGCGACAAACTTCGTATGAAAAAGGCCCACCCCTGTGGCACAAAGGATTGGCTGGTGCTTCGTATTGGCGCAGACTTCCGCCTTCGCTGCCTTGGCTGCGGCCATGAGGTTATGGTGGAACGATTTAAGATTGAGAAAAATATCCGTGAGGTTATCCGTGAAAACCTATCGACAGATAGTAGCGGCAGATGAGAAATTCATCTGCCGCTTTTTCTGTTTACGGGACAAACCCGGTAAAACGCTATGCATCACAGGCCGATTATTGCGGCAAAGATGCAACCTTCTTGCGACGGATTTTTGGTCACCCAAGCCATATACTTGCCTCACAAACATGCATTGAGGCGGTGATTAAATGGTTATTTACAGTATTTTAGTGGGGATTGTGTCCTTTGCTGTCCATTTTTTGCTTCTACTTGGTACAAATCGGCTGCTTGGCGCTGCAAGTAAACTTAGCCGCATAGGCTTTGGAGCAATCGTAGGTGCTTTCCATAGTGTTCTGTGTACGATCACCGGCTTCCGCTTGTTAAGCGGATTTATATGGAACATACTGTTTCTTTTTATCTCCGGCTTTGCGGCATTTAGCTTTTCTGTGGGATCTTTTGGAAAATGCTTGCTGTATATTTTGCTGTCAATGTCACTATCATGGCTGACCGCAGGCACCGGGGGTGGGTTGTGGATGGGCCTAACCGGTGCGGTTGGTATATTCTTTCTGTGCATAAAACTTATGCAGCACAATAGGGAAGGCAGCGACCTTATGCCTGTGGAACTTAATTATCAAAATGAACGGGTTTGCATTTGGGCATTACGGGATACAGGAAACACTCTGAAGGATCCCATAAGTGGAAACCCTGTGTTGGTAGTTGGTCCTAAGGTGGCAGCAAGACTTTTAGGTTTAACGCAAAAGCAACTGGATAATCCGGTTGAAGCAGTTGGAGATATGCCAGGTCTTCGCCTAATTCCATACCATACTGTAGGTAAAGAGAATGGGCTTCTGCTTGGCATACGTTTACCTAATATCAAGATAGGAAAATGGCAAGGAAGTTGCGTTGTGGCATTTGCCCCTTGTGGGCTTGGACATCGTCAGGCATATCAGGCATTAACAGGAGGGAATATATGAATTGGTTGCAAAGGCTTTTGATGAAGCTCGGTTTTTATCCGTCAGTATATTACATCGGTGGCACGGATGTTCTGCCCAGTCCTTTGAAGGGAGCAGAAGAGCAGGGTGCCTTGGAGGCGATGGAGAACGGGGACGAAGAGGCGAAAGCGCTGCTGATTGAACGGAACTTGCGTTTGGTAGTGTTCATTGCCCGGCGATTTGAGAATACCGGTATCAACTTGGAAGACCTGATTTCAATCGGAACCATTGGATTAATTAAAGCAATCAGTACTTATCGTAGGGATAAAAATATCAAATTGGCCACATATGCGTCACGTTGTATAGAAAATGAGATACTGATGTATATTCGAAAGATCGCAAATCAGAAAGCGGAAGTTTCTTTGGATGAGCCAATCAATATGGATTATGATGGCAATGAACTTTTACTATCGGATATTCTGGGGACTGAGGAAGATATGATTCTACGGCCTATGGAAGAAGACGTTGATTTGCGGCTGTTACGGCAAGCGGTGGATGAATTACCCCCAAGGGAGAAAGAAATTGTGTTGATGCGTTATGGCTTGCAAGGCCATCAGGAATTAACGCAAAAGGAAGTGGCATTGAAGCTGGGTATTTCTCAATCTTATATATCGAGACTGGAAAAAAGAATTATGCTTCGACTTAAAAAGGAGATATTAAGACAGACCAGTTGCGTATAATGCTTGCAATCGATATATTTTCGTGATATAATCGCTAAAAAATATATCGAATACAAAGGAAGTGCGCGATATGGAAAAGAAAGAAATTTCAAAAGCCGTCTTAAAACGTCTTCCCGGTTATCTTGCCTATTTACAAAATATGCCGGAAGGCAGCAGTACGCATATTTCTGCAACCAGCCTTGCAAATGCGCTGGGTATGGGCGAAGTACAGGTGCGTAAGGATCTTGCGCTTGTATCAGACGGCGGAAGACCGAAGATCGGCTATCTTCGGGAATCCCTCATTGAAGATATCAGTCAGTTTTTGGGTTATGACAATACCACTGATGCCATCTTGATAGGCGCAGGCAAACTGGGCCAGGCTCTTTTGGGGTACAGTGGATTTGAAGCCTATGGACTGAATATTCTTGCCGCCTTTGACAAAGCACCCTTTGCAAGAATTACCGATTGCGGAAAACCGGTTATTGCTATGAGCGAACTGGAGAATTTTTGCAAAGTCAATAAAGTGTTGATGGCGATTATCACCGTTCCGAAGGAATACGCGCAAGAGGTGTGCGACAGGCTGATTGCTTGCGGCGTTAAGGCAATTTGGAACTTCGCTCCCGTTCATTTGGATGTACCAGGCAATATCCTGGTGCAGAACGAAAATATGGCGACTTCCCTCGCTGTGCTGAGTATGCACTTACAGGCACAAATCAAAGAAAAGAAATAAAAATCCGCTCCAAATATGGAGCGGATTTCCTTTATTTACCGGGTTTGAAACTGTCTTTTAGGCTAACACTGCGGTTGAATACCAGATGGCCCGGAGTGCAGTCTTTGCTGTCGGGGCAGAAGTAGCCCAAGCGCATAAACTGATAGGATGCAGGAGCCTTCGCGTTTTCCAGGAACTTTTCTACCTTACAACCGGAAAGAATTTCCAAAGAGTTGGGATTCAGACAGGCAATAAAGTCCTTGCCAGAGGCGTCCGGGTCAGCATCATCAAACAGGTTGCTATACTGGCGTACCTCTGCTTCGCAGCAGTTGTTGGCATCTACCCAATGGATGGTTGCGCCTTTAACCTTCCGCCCATCGGCAGGATCGCCGCCCCGGGAGTTGGGATCATAAGTGGCATAAACCTGGGTGATATTGCCGTTTTCGTCCTTTTCGTAGCCGGTGCAGGTGATGAGATAAGCACCCTTTAAGCGGCATTCCGGACCATCCGGATAGAGGCGTTTGTACTTAGGTACAGGTTCGGGAAGAAAGTCATCGGCCTCAATCCACACGTTCCGGGAGAAAGTGACCTCATGGGTGCCGGCGCTTTCGTCTACGGGATTGTTTTCAATCTGGAAGACTTCTGTTTTTCCTTCCGGATAATTGGTAATCGTTAGCTTAATGGGCTTCAGTACAGCCATCACGCGGGTGGCAGTTTCGTTCAGGTCTTCCCGCAGGCAGTGCTCCAGGAAGCCAAATTCGATAGTGTTGGGGCTCTTGGCAACACCAACCCGATCACAGAAATTGCGAATGGACTTGGGGGTATAGCCTCGGCGGCGCAGACCGCAAAGAGTGGGCATCCGGGGGTCATCCCAGCCGGATACACGGCCCTCTTCTACCAGCTGACGGAGTTTTCTCTTGGAAAGGACAGTGTGGTCGATGCCCAAGCGGGCAAACTCTATCTGACGGGGATGGTGGGGAACAGAGACATTCTCCACAACCCAGTTGTAAAGAGGACGGTGGTTTTCAAATTCCAAAGAGCAAAGACTGTGGGTAATGCCTTCCAGAGCGTCCTGAATAGGATGCGCGAAGTCGTACATAGGATAGATGCACCACTTGTCACCCTGGCGGTGATGGTGCATATGGCGAATCCGGTAGATTACAGGGTCACGCATATTGAAGTTGCCGGAAGCAAGGTCAATTTTAGCGCGGAGTGTATAGGCATTGTCATCAAATTCCCCGGCGCGCATTCTGCGGAACAGATCCAGGTTTTCTTCCACAGGACGGTCCCGGTAGGGAGAAGTGGCAGGGGTGTTCAAATCGCCACGATATTCCTTGAACTGCTCGGGTGTCAGTTCGCAAACATAAGCCAAGCCCTTTTTAATCAGTTCTTCCGCAAATTCATAGGTCTTTTCAAAATAGTCAGAGCCGTAGAAGAAACGGTCAGCCCAATCAAATCCCAGCCAGTGGATATCTTCCTGGATGGCGTGAACAAACTCCACGTCTTCTTTGGTGGGATTGGTATCGTCCATACGCAGGTTGCACATACCGCCAAATTTTTCGGCAGTACCAAAGTCAATAATCAGGGCCTTGCAGTGACCAATGTGCAAATAGCCGTTAGGTTCCGGCGGGAACCGTGTATGGACAGTCTTACCTTCATAGCGACCGCCTTCAGCGATGTCTTCTTCAATAAAAGCATGGATGAAATTCTTGCTTTCTGTGATTTCAGCCATATATAGCATCCTCTCTTTTAGAAATCTCGCATTATTATAACCCATAGGAATGGTTTTTGCAACCAAAATTGTGCAATAATCTTCTCATGTATTCGCGAAAATAAAAAAACATAAAACAATTTTCGATTTTTGTGAAATTGTAGTTGTCAATTTGAAGGAATTATATTAAAATAGAGAAAGTATGAGAGGAGTGATTGGTTTGCCTGAAATAAAGTACAAACGCATTCTACTAAAAGTCAGCGGTGAGGCTTTGGCCGGCGATGCCCATAGAGGCCTTAATTTTGAGGTGATTCACAGTGTTTGTGATGTGGTTGCCCGTTGTGTTAAGTTGGGCGTCCAAGTGGGTATTATGATTGGTGCCGGTAACTTTTGGCGCGGCGTAAAGGACGGCGCAGATAAGATGCAACGTTCTCACGCAGATGCTATGGGTATGCTGGGTACGGTAATGAACAGTATTGCTGTTGCGGATGCCCTTGAAAAGCACGGCGTGGATGCCCGGGTGCTGAGCGCTGTGGAAATGCATAAGTTTGCGGAATATTTTACAAGAGATACGGCAGACCGTTACTTAAACGAGGGAAAAGTTGTTTTGTTTGCAGCAGGTACAGGTAACCCTTATTTCTCTACCGATACCGGTGCAGTTCTGCGTGGTGTTGAAATTGAGGCAGATGCTATTCTAATGGCAAAGAATGTGGATGGCATTTATTCTGCTGATCCCAATGTGGACCCCAATGCAGTGAAGTTTGACTGCCTGACTTACGATGAAGTTTTGGCCAGACACCTGAAGGCAACAGACTCTACTGCAATGACACTGGCTATGGACAATCATATGACCCTTGTGTGCTTTGCACTGAAAGACCCCAATAATATTCTTCGCGTGGTGCAAGGCGAGAAAATTGGAACGATCGTTAAGGAGGAACTATAAATGAGTGTAGATTTCAAGGAATACGGCAGAAAAATGGAAAAGACCCTGGATGTACTGGCTGATAACTTTGGCGCAGTGCGTGCAGGCAGAGCCAATGCAAAGGTGCTTGACAGAATTACCGTAGAATACTATGGCCAGGAGACTGCCCTTAATGGTGTTGCTACCATTTCTTCTCCCGATGCCCGTACTCTGGTAATCCAGCCTTGGGATGGCAGCTTGCTGAAGGAAATCCAAAAGGCAATCCAAATGTCCGATTTGGGCATTAACCCGCAAAATGATGGCAGAGTCATTCGTCTTGTGTTCCCCCAACTGACGGAAGAACGCCGTAAGGAACTGACTAAGCAGGTCAAAAAGTATGCTGAAGATGCTAAGGTGGCTATGCGTAACATCCGCCGTGACGGTATGGACTATGTTAAGGCACTGAAGAAGAAGTCCGAGATTACGGAAGATGATCAGAAGACCGCTGAAAAGGACCTGCAGGACCTGCTGGATAAGTATATCAAGCGCGTTGATGAGGCCCTGGCCGCAAAGGAAAAGGAACTGATGGCTATTTAAGCTATGTTTTTAGGGGCGCTTGCGCCCCTAAAATTCTGTTTTAGGTAGGTGGAACCAAATGGCAAATTTGGAACGAGATAAAATAGCCCCTCCCCAACATATTGCTATTATTATGGATGGGAATGGACGATGGGCAAAGAAACGGGGGTTGCCCCGTACTGCAGGTCATGCTGCCGGCGCGGAAGCCTTTCGCCGGATTGCCCATTATTGCCGGGATATTGGTGTAAAGTATTTAACAGTTTATGCTTTCTCTACCGAAAACTGGAAGCGTTCAGCTGATGAAGTCAGCGGTATAATGAAGCTTCTTGCCAAGGGACTGAATGAAGTTCTTTCTGACCTGCAAAAACACAGAATGCATGTTTCTTTTTGGGGCGATATGGACCGTATTAGCCCTGAATTGCAGGCTCTTTGCCGGAAAGCGGAGTCTGCTACCCGGGACTTTGATGTGCAAGTGAATTTTTGCTTAAATTACGGTGGCAGAGATGAATTGGTAAGGGCTACTAAGGCCTTTGCCGAGGATGTGCGTACCGGGATACACAAGCCTGAGGATTTGACAGAGGCTTTGCTTTCTACCTATTTATACTCCCGGGATATTCCCGACCCTGAATTGATTATCAGACCTTCCGGAGAACAGAGAATCAGCAACTTCCTGTTATGGCAGTCTGCATACTCTGAGTTTGTTTTTATGGATGTTTTATGGCCGGATTTCAGCCCTGCTGATCTTGATGAGGCTATTAGCCAATATCAAGGACGCAATCGCCGTTTTGGAGGTGTGTAAACTTGAAGACGAGAATACTGTCTGCGGCAGTTATGGTTCCCGGTTTAGTTCTATTTTTAGTTTGGCTGCCTAAGGTTTGCACGGCTATTCTTTTTGGACTTATCTGTGCCATTGGAGCATACGAACTGCTGAAAGGCACAAATCTTGTGAAGAATATACGCCTGGTAATTTATAGCGCGCTTTTTGCTTTTGGTGTCTCGATGTGGAGTTTTTATGGAGCTCCTTACCCTTGGTTTTTGGGCGGCGTGCTGGGATTTATAGCATTGCTTTTTGGGGAACTTCTTCTTTCTAAAGCAAAACTTTCTGTCCGCGCCATTTCCATGTGCGTGTTGGGTGGCTTCATTGTACCGTATATGCTCTGTGCGGTAGTTCGGATTTTTGCTATGGACACAGGAAGATACTTGATTTATGCGCCCTTTATTGCGGCATTTATGTCCGATACCAGTGCCTACTTTGCAGGAAAATTTTTCGGAAAGCATAAACTTGCTCCCATTATTAGTCCTAAGAAGACTGTGGAGGGCTTGCTTGGTGGCTTTGCAGGGGCCATTGTTTCTATGCTTTTATATTGCCTGATTTTGCAATTCGCCTGTGGATTACAGGTAAAGTATCTCTTTGCCCTGCTTTACGGGCTTATCGGCTCTGCAGCAGGTGTGTTCGGTGACCTGTGCTTTTCTGCAATTAAGCGACAGGTGGGTATTAAGGACTACGGCAATTTAATTCCCGGTCACGGCGGTGTGTTGGATCGGTTTGACTCTGTAATTATGGTTGCACCTCTTTTTGAACTTTTAATCCTTCTCATTCCTATGGCGGTATAATATGGTTAAGTGTGTAAGCATATTAGGCTCTACCGGCTCTATCGGCCGGCAGACTTTGGATATTATTGATCATTTAGGCATTCCTGTTTGTGCCTTGACAGCCGGTACCAACGTGGATAGAATTGCCTCACAGTGCGAAAAATATAGGCCCAGACTTGTTTCAATGGCTACCGAAATAGCCGCTAAGGAACTGGAGAGTCGGATTTCCCATCTTCCTACTAAAGTTATGTGGGGGGAAGAAGGCCTTTTGCAAGCGGCAACCATCCAGGAAGCAGACTGTGTGATTACGGCTGTTGTGGGAATGGTGGGTCTGAAACCAACATTGGCAGCAATCAAGGCCGGAAAGCGGATTGGCCTTGCCAATAAAGAAACCTTAGTTTGCGCAGGACAACTGGTTATGGCAACCGCCAGGGAGTATAACGCAGAAATTATACCTGTTGACTCCGAGCATTCCGCCATTTACCAGTGCTTGATGCCGGACTTTCCAATGAAACAGGTAAGGAAACTAATTTTGACTTGCTCCGGCGGTCCGTTTTACGGAATGAATAGGGAGCAACTTGGCTGTGTTACCAAGGCAGATGCTCTTCGTCACCCTAACTGGAAGATGGGTGAAAAAATCACCATTGACTGTGCTACGCTTATGAACAAGGGGCTGGAGGTGATTGAGGCCATGCGGCTTTATAATCTTCCTCTGGAACAGGTGGACGTGGTTATCCACAGGCAAAGCATTGTCCACAGTTTGGTGGAGTTTACTGATGGGGCAGTTATGGCACAAATGGGTGTGCCGGATATGCGCCTTCCCATTCAGTTGGCGCTGACATATCCTGAAAGAGTGGACTGCCCTGTGGATGGGCTTGATTTGACTGCTTGCGGCGCGCTGACCTTTGCAAAGCCGGATATGGAGGCATTTCCTTGCTTGCAACTGGCCTATGAT
Source organism: Faecousia sp. (assembly GCA_045594945.1). Taxonomy (GTDB): domain Bacteria; phylum Bacillota; class Clostridia; order Oscillospirales; family Oscillospiraceae; genus Faecousia. Next base: position 20,747 of record JAZNZO010000041.1, on the reverse strand, counting down.
TGCGCGCAGATGGGCGGCACAGCCTGCCCTGCTATGAACGGCGCAAATGAAGAAGCAGTTGCCTTGTATTTGCAGAATAAAATTAGTTTTTATGACATTTACTGTTATGTAGCCCAGGCGGTGAAGGATGTTCCCTTTATCGAGGAGCCAACATTAGAAGAAATTTTAGAAGCCGACCGGCTTGCGCGAGTGTCTGTCCGCAATCAATACAGTCAAAAGTAATTTTTGAATCGAGGAACCCTATGTTTATTCTTTATTCCATTTTGCTATTTAGTTTTTTGATTTTTATCCATGAGTTTGGCCATTTTATTACGGCAAAACTTTCCGGTGTGCAGGTGAATGAATTTGCCATTTTTATGGGACCTGCCATATTCAAAAAACAGATTGGGGAAACCCTTTACTCCATTCGTCTTATTCCTATTGGCGGTTACTGCGCTATGGAAGGGGAGGATGAGGATACGGAAAATCCCCGGGCGTTCCGCCAGGCAAAGTGGTGGAAACGGCTTATTATTCTTGTTGCCGGTGCGGCAATGAATTTCATTGTAGGTGTTCTTCTGTTCTTTATTGTTTTTTCAAATTATAAGATACTGGATACCCCGGTATTTACCCAGGCCGAAGCAGGCTGCACAGTGTTTCGTGAGGACGGCATCCAGATTGGTGACCGCTTGCTGGAAATCAATGGAGAAAAGGTATATGTTTCTGATGACTTTTCTATGCTGATGAGTCTTTCTGACAACACGCCGGATATAGTTGTGGAGCGGGATGGAAAGAAGCTGTATTTTGATAACTATTTGATGGAAATGCACCGTTTTGGCGAGGAAACTTATGACCGCTATGGGTTCTCCTTTGGCCTGGAAGAAAACACTTTCCTCAACCGCCTTTCTTATACGTGGGACTATTCCCTTGATATGATCCGTTCCGTTCGGCTAAGTCTGAAGATGCTCTTTACTGGCAAAGCAGGGGTTAAGGATTTGAGTGGTCCGGTTGGCATTGTTCAGGTAATGAGCGACTCAGCATCTCAGGCACAAACGCCGTTGGCTGCATTCTTAACGATTTTGCTCTTTGGCGGTTTCCTGGGCATTAACCTGGCGGTTATGAACTTGCTGCCGATTCCTGCTTTGGATGGAGGCAGAGTTGTGGGCTTGCTTCTCACAACAGCTGTGGAAAAGATTACAAGGAAAAAAGTCAGCCCCAAGATTGAGGGATATATACACGGTGTCGGTATGATACTGCTGCTGGCGCTGATGGCTATTATTTTGTTTAAGGATGTTTTCTTCCTATTTAAGTAAGAGGTGATACGATGACGCGGCAAATTAAGGTTGGAAATGTAACAATTGGTGGGGGCGCACCGGTGGTTATTCAGTCAATGCTGAATACAAAGACCACTGATATAGAAGGCTCCCTTGCTCAAATTCATGCGTTAAAGACAGCCGGATGCCAAGTTGCCCGTCTTGCCATTCCAAACCAGGCGGCCATTAAGCCCTTTGAGGAAATTTGCCGGCAGTCGGAATTACCGCTGGTTGCGGATATTCATTTTGACTATAAACTGGCTATAGGCGCTGCCCTGGCCGGTGCTTCCAAAATACGCATTAACCCCGGCAACATTGGCGGGGAAGAGAATGTGAAAGCCGTTGTGGATGTGTGTAAGGAAAGAAATATTCCCATTCGTATCGGTGTCAACGGTGGCAGCCTGGAAAAGTCCATATTGGAAAAATACGGCCATCCTACTGCGCAGGCTCTGGTTGAAAGCGCTTTTTCCCATTTAGCCCTTTTAGAAAAATTTGGCTTTTATGATACCTGCGTTTCTATGAAGTCTTCGACAGTGCCTACAATGGTGGAAGCGGCAAGGTTGTTCCGAAGCCGCTGCGATTATCCGCTGCATATTGGTGTAACGGAGACCGGCCCTGTGCGTATGGGGCTGATGAAATCGGCTATGGGTATTGGGGCTCTGCTTCTTGATGGCATTGGCGATACAATCCGTGTAAGCCTGACGGATGATCCGGTGGAAGAAGTGTATGCTGCAAAGGATATTTTGAAAGCTGCGGGTTTGCGAAAAGAGGGCGTAAATATAATTTCATGTCCCACTTGCGGAAGAACCCAGATTGATTTGATTAGCCTTGTCAATCAAGTAAATGAAGCACTTAAGGACTGCCAAAAACCTCTGACAGTGGCCGTTATGGGCTGTGTTGTCAACGGCCCCGGTGAAGCCCGTGAGGCGGACATCGGCATTGCCGGCGGTGATGGCTGTGGTATGCTTTTTGAGAAAGGAAAGCAGGTTGAAAAGCTGCCGTATGACCAGCTGCTTCCTGCGTTGCTAAAGAGAATTCAAGAACTTTGAGGATACTATGAACAAGCAAGTTTTCTTTGTAAATATGTTCCCGGATTATGAGCCGCCTGTGGATCTTTCTCAGGCGGTTATCTGCTCTGCGGATGTCGATATGGAAAACCGTCGAATTGGGTTGCAAATGCATTGCCCTACATATATTCCCAAAAAGAAGATTAATCAGATTTCTTCCGAACTGCGTCTGCATTATAGCTTGAATAGGGTAGATATCACCCCCACATTTCCTGCTGATCAGCGGTTTTTTATGGAAGAGCAGGAACTGATGGACCTGTTTACAGTCCATAATTCTTTTGCCCGTGCTATATTGGCAGGTGCAACCTGGAATTGGGATGGAGATACCTTAAAAGTGGGCCTTGTAGGCAATGGCAAGGATACACTTTTGGAATCTATCCCTATGGTAACCAATGCCATAAAAGAACGGTTTGGAATGAAAGTAAATATTGAAATCAATGTGGGAAGCGAACTGACCGGACAGGCTCTTGTGGATGCTATGGAGCAAATGCGCGCACAAATGCTGAAGGATTTACCAAGAAATGTTATGGCAGATGCAAAGCAGCCCGCCAAAGAAAAGACTGAAGCCATTTATGGCAGACCCTTCAAGGGGGATGCTACCCCAATGAAGAATATTTCTATGGACACCGGCACGGTGATTGTTGAGGGCCGTGTGTTTAATGTGGACCATCGTGAGCTTAAAAAGCGGAATGCCTGGGTTATTTGCTTTGATATTACGGACAATTCCGGCTCTGTCCGGATTAACCGTTTTATGGAGACGGAAGAAAGTGCAACGATCCGTAAAGAGGTGAAAAACGGAAAAATTCTGCGTGTTAAGGGCAGAATGATGGAAGATCGGTATACCGGAGAACAAGTTCTGCGGCCCGACGATATTATGCCTGGCAAAATGGAAAAAAGGCAAGATACTGCTACCACAGGCAAGCGGGTAGAACTGCACTTGCATACATCTATGAGCAATATGGATGCGCTGACCAAGACCTCTGAAGCCATCAAGCAGGCTGCTGCCTGGGGTCACCGGGCGGTTGCCATTACAGATCATGGCTGTGTGTACTCCTTTACAGATGCTTTACATACTGTTGAAGATTGGAAGGGTGCACCTAAAGTAGCCGGAACAGATGAGGATATCAAGGTCCTCTACGGCTGTGAGGGCTACTATGTAAATGACGTGGATGACAAAATTGCCATTCAAGGCAACTGCAATTGTTCCTTAATGGATGAATATGTAGCATTTGACCTGGAAACCACCGGCCTGTCCTCCCGTCAGGATGAGATTATTGAAATTGGCGCCGTTTTAATGAAAGACGGTAAGGAAATTGACAGGTTTCAAACATTTGTGGATCCGGGCAGAAAACTGGACGGCCGTATTACGGAACTTACAGGTATTACGGATGCTATGCTAAAAGGCGCGCCTAAAATCCAGGAAGTATTCCCCCAATTTTTGGAGTTTGTTGGAAACCGTGTTTTGGTTGCCCACAATGCCAGTTTTGACACAGCTTTTATTCGCGCCCAATGTTCGAAAATGGGCGTTCCCTATACTTTTACCTCTGCAGATACCCTTGTCCTGGCCCAAAGTTTGATGCCCCAGTTGGGAAAGCACAAACTTGACGTTGTTGCCAATGCCTTGAGTCTGCCGGAATTCAATCATCACCGGGCGGCAGATGATGCAGTAATTTGCGGCTTGATTATGGATAGATTTTTGCAGATGTTTCGGGAAAATGGTGTAGAAACATACGGCCAAGTTAATGAGACAGTGGCATCTATGCGACAGGGTGGCAGAGTGCTGGACCGAAAGCCTCGGCATATTATCCTGTTTGCAAAAAATCAACTGGGACTTCGCAATCTTTACCGCCTTGTTTCCTATTCCAACCTGAAGTACTTTAAGCGTGTACCTCGTATTCCGAAGTCGGAACTACTGAAATACCGTGAAGGGCTTATTATTGGCTCTGCATGTGAAGCGGGTGAACTTGTCCAGGCTATTTTGGAAAGAAAGAGTGAGGATGAGATCAAGCGGCTTGCTTCCTTCTACGATTTTTTGGAAATTCAGCCTATTTCCAACAATATGTTCATGCTGGAAGATGAAAAACTGGATATTCACAGTATTGAAGATTTAAGGGATATTAACCGAACCATTGTCCGCATTGGTGAAGAACTGGGCAAACCGGTTGTGGCTACAGGTGATGTTCACTTCCTAAATCCTGAAGATGAGATTTTTCGTCATATTCTGCTTGCAAGTAAGGGCTTTGCAGACTGTGATAAGGATAACCCCCTATATTTCCGAACTACAGATGAAATGCTCAGGGAGTTTTCCTATCTTGGGGAAGAGAAGGCCTATGAAGTGGTGGTAACAAATACCAATTTGATTGCGGATATGTGCGATGCGGTGCGGCCGGTACCCCATAATTTGTTTGCACCTACTATTGAGAACTCTGCCGAGGAACTTAAAAAACTGGTGTATGAGAAGATGCACCGGCTTTACGGAGACAATCCTCCCGAACTTATCAAAAAGCGTGTAGAGACAGAACTACATGATATTATCAGTTGCCATTATGACGTTATCTATATTTCTGCCCAGCGCCTTGTGCAGAATTCTTTGGAAAACGGCTATTTGGTTGGCTCTCGTGGTTCTGTGGGTTCCTCTATTGTTGCTTATATGTCCGGCATTACAGAGGTAAACTCTTTCCCGCCCCATTACCGCTGCCCCAATGAGAACTGTAAGTACACTACTTTTGATGTGCCTAAGGGCTATGAGTGTGGTGCAGACTTGCCGGATGCTGTTTGTCCGAAATGCGGCACACCATTTGCTAAAGAAGGATTCAACATTCCCTTTGAAACATTCTTAGGTTTTGGCGGTGACAAGGTGCCGGATATCGACCTGAACTTCTCCGGTGAATACCAGGCGAAGGCCCATGCTTACTGTACGGAAATGTTCGGTAGAGACAATGTGTTCCGCGCAGGCACTATCGGTACTGTGGCAGATAAAACCGCCTTTGGCTATGTAAAGCATTACCTTGATGAGAGAAACATCCGGGTAAGTAAAGCTGAGGAAGCAAGACTGGTCAGCGGATGTGTGGATGTTCGTCGTTCCTCCGGTCAGCACCCCGGTGGTCTGGTTGTTATCCCTGCAGAAAATGAAATTTGGGATTTCTGTCCTGTTCAGCACCCTGCAGATGATGCTACATCCGACGTAATTACCACCCATTTTGAATACCACTCTATGGAAGAAAACCTCCTCAAATTGGATATGCTGGGCCACGACGATCCCACAATGATCCGTATGATGGAGGATATTACCGGTATTGACGCAAAAACCATTCCGCTGGATGATAAGGACACCATGTCTATCTTTACTTCTTCGAAAGTGCTGGGTTACGAAAACGATGAACTTTTGGGACCCACCGGTGCGGTTGCTGTGCCCGAATTCAATACCCGGTTTACAAGAGGAGTGCTTTTGGATACAAATCCGGATAAATTTGACTTCCTTGTTCGGATTTCCGGTTATACGCACGGCACGGATGTGTGGCTGGGCAACGCAAAGGATCTGATCGTTTCCGGTACTGCCAGGGTAGACCAAACCATCGGCTGTCGTGATGACATTATGATTTACCTGATATCCTGCGGCCTGCCGGAAAAACGGGCTTTTAAGATTATGGAGTCTGTGCGTAAAGGCAAGGGCCTTCCCGATGGAGCAGAGCAGGAAATGGTGGATGCAGGCGTACCTGCCTGGTATATTGAGTCCTGTAAGAAAATAAAATATCTGTTCCCCAAGGCCCACGCAGTTGCCTATGTTATGATGGCATTCCGGATCGCCTGGTTTAAGGTAAATTACCCCTTGGCTTTTTATGCGGCCTATTTTTACCGTCGCAGCCAAAAGGGCGGCTTTGATGCTGCAATGATGACAAATGGTATGGATGCGGTGAAAGCCCACATTAAGGCCATTGACAGCGCTGAAAAGCCTACCGCCAAGGAAGAAGATTTGCTAACTACTCTGGAAGTTGCTTACGAGTATTATCTTCGTGGCTTTGAGTTCTTGCCCATCAGCATCTATGATAGCCACGCCACCAAGTTTTTGGTAAAAGATGGCAAATTGCTGCCGCCCTTTGTGGCAATTTCCGGCCTGGGCGAAAATGCAGCCTGGGATTTGATGCGGGGCAGAGAAGGTAAGCATTTTGTATCTATTGAAGAAGTTGCGGCGGCTTGCCCAAAAGTCTCCAAGACCCATATTCAAATGCTGAAAGAGGCAGGCGCTTTCGGCGACCTGCCCGATACAAACCAAATCAGCCTGTTCTAACAAAAGCGGATGCTCAGCATCCGCTTTTATTTGTTGCAAAATCATCCTGTTAATGCTATACTTAACATAGGTTCTCGAAAGGAGGATATCGTATGCAAGATATTGGTATACAATTCCATATTCGCTGTAAAGAGGGCGATGTGGGTAAGTATTGCTTCCTACCCGGCGATCCCGGCCGTTGCGAGGCTATCGCCAGCTATTTTGACAATCCCGTTCATATTGGTATGAATCGGGAATACAACATCTATACCGGCACTTTGATGGGAGAAAAAGTGTCCGTTTGCTCTACCGGAATTGGTGGCCCATCTGCGGCCATTGCTATGGAAGAACTGGCGGCTATTGGTGCAGATACATTCATTCGAGTAGGCACCACCGGTGGAATTGCCTTGGATGTATTGCCCGGTGATGTGGTGGTTGCCACTGGTTCTATTCGGTTTGAGCATACCTCTTTGGAGTACGCCCCCATTGAATTTCCGGCAGTTGCTGATTTTGATATCACTTGTGCATTGAAGCAAGCCAGTGAAGAATTGGGCTATCGCACCCATGTGGGCATTGTGCAGTGTAAGGATGCTTTCTATGGTCAACACGCTCCCGAAAAATCTCCCGTTTCTTATGAACTTTTGCAGAAGTGGGAGAGCTGGAAACGTCTTGGCGTAAAGTCCAGTGAGATGGAGTCTTCTGCTTTGTTTGTGGTTGCCGCTGCTCTGGGCGTTCGTTGCGGTAGTTGTTTCCATGTGGTTTGGAATCAAGAGCGGGAAAAACTCGGCATGTCCATGCCTATGACGGAAGACACTTCCGGTGCTATTAAAGTGGGCATTGAAGCCTTAAAGAAACTGATTTTGGCAGATAAAGCAAAGAAGTAAAAGATAAATCCTCCGTTTTCAAACGGAGGATTTCATTTTTATGGGAATTTGGGAAAGAAGGACGGCAATAAAGATGCAAATGCACCCAACTGCTTCCCAGGAAGTGAGCCAGTCACCAAGAATCAGCCAGCCAAACAGAAGCGCAAAAACAGATTCCAAACTCATAATTACAGAGGCCGTAGAAGGCTCTAAATGCTTTTGCCCAACAATTTGCAGGGAATACGCTGCGCCCATAGAAAGAAATCCGGTATGAGCAAGAGGAAGCCAGGCCTGGCCTATGCCATTGAGAGTAGGTACTTCTGTAAAGAACATTACTACGGCAGACAGTGTTGCGCAGATAAGGACTTGAATTGTGTTCAGCCGCAAAGGATCCACATCCGGCGCAAAGATATCTACAAATGTAATTTGTAAGGCAAACATTAATGCACAACCGATAAGAAGCAGATCCGTCAATGTGATTTGTCCGCTTGCGCCGGTTAAAGCATATAAGCCAAATACTGCTAAGATAACACTAAAGGGAATGGCAGGGGAGGGCTTTCTGTTCCGGAAAATTCCAATCAGAGGCACGATCACAATATACATTGCAGTCAGGAATGCAGATTTTCCGGAATCTGCTTCCACAAGTCCAAGCTGCTGCAGATTGCAGGCAAGGAAGAGAGGAATGCCGCAAAGCAGACCGCCTTTCCAAAGCCGCCAATTTTTCCACCGACTCAAGAAAGTCTTGCCATCTTGCTTGCTTCTATCCAATAAATAAATAACCGGCAGCAGACCGATCACAGCCAAAAAACTGCGAACTGCCTGGAAAGTAAATGGACCAATATGATCCATACCAACCTTTTGGGAAACAAAGGCTGAACCCCAAATGACGGTGGCAAGGATTAGAAAGAATGAACTTCTTAGTTGTTTTCTCATTTTTATCACCGGTTGCCACTTTATCACAATTTTAATTAAAATGCAAGGCATTGCATTTTGTTCTAATCGTGATATAATACTTCTATCAATTCATTTGCCGGAAGGCTGGGAGGAATTATGGAGCGAATTCGTGAACGAAATGAAATTCCTGTGGAGGATACCTGGGCAACGGAGGATATGTATGCTTCTGACGAAGCCTGGGAAAAGGAACTAAGCACTCTGCCTGAGGATGAAAACTATCTTGCTTCCTTCGCCGGAAAACTTGCCACTTGCGGCGATCATCTACATGCGTATTTGGAAAGAAGCGAGCAGGTCAATGCGAAATTGGAACTGCTGGCTAATTACTGTATGCGTAAGGCGGATGAGGATACAAGAAATGCTACCTATCAGGCAATGTCCGGTAAGTTTATGAGCGTGGTAGTTGCACTCAGCGCTGCAACCAGCTTTGAAACACCGGAGATTATGGCGATTTCAGATGAAACTTTGGATGGCTTTTATAAGGAATGTGCTTCTTTGGAACGCTACCGCCGTTACTTGACTGACTTACGCCGGAGAAAGGACCACGTTCTTTCTGCACAGGAAGAAAAACTCCTGGCTGCTGCCGGCGAAATGGCACAGACTCCCGATAATGTATACGGTATGTTTGCAGATGCAGATATTACCTTTGCCGATGCGCTGGATAAGGACGGCAAGGCCCATCCTGTGACCCAGGGAACCTTTATTTCCTGTGAGGAAAGCAGTGACCGGGTTTTGCGTAAAAACGCCTATGAGAGCCTTTATCACGGTTTTGCGGCCTATAAGAATACGGCTGCCGGCCTTCTAAATGGTCAAAACAAGCAACTGAAGTTCTTTGCAGAAGCCCGCCACTATTCCAATGCTTTTGAGGCATCCCTGGATAGAACAAATGTGCCCACTTCCGTATATCTGAATCTTATCGAGGCGGTTCATAACAATGCCGATAAGATGCATCGCTATATCCGTCTGCGCAAGAAACTGTTAGGCGTGGAAGATCTGCATTTTTATGATGTGTATACCCCCCTCGTTGCAGGCGTAGATAAGAACATTCCTTATGCCGATGCAAAGAAGACAGTATATGATTCTCTGGCTCCTTTAGGTGAAGATTACCGCAAGATTTTACAGGAGGGCTTCGATAACCGCTGGATTGACGTTTATCAGAATGTGGGCAAGCGCAGCGGCGCCTATTCTGCCGGCGCATCTGTCCATCCCTATGTGCTTTTGAACTATACAGGCACGTTGGACAGTCAGTTCACCTTGGCTCACGAAATGGGTCATGCCCTTCATTCCTACCTTTCCAATAAGCATCAAAATCCTGTGGATGCTGACTATGTGATTTTTGTTGCAGAAGTTGCATCTACCTGTAACGAAGCGCTGCTTATGGAATATTTGCTGGGTAAAACTACAGATAAGAAGGAACGGGCTTATCTTATCAATCATTTCCTGGATCAGTTTAGAGGCACGATTTACCGGCAGACGATGTTTGCGGAGTTTGAACTGAATATTGGCCGTATGGTCCAAGAGGGTAAGACTTTGACTGCCGATGTGCTTTGTGACGAATACCGCCGCTTAAATGAACTGTATTATGGCCCGGATATTGTAGTGGATGATGAAATTGCTATGGAGTGGGCGAGAATTCCCCATTTCTATTACAACTATTATGTATTCCAGTACGCCACTGGTTATTCTGCTGCGATTGCTCTTTCCCGCAAGATTCTAAAGGAGGGCGAGAGCGCTGTGAAAGACTATATCCGTTTCCTATCCGGTGGTTGCAGCAAGAGCCCCATTGATCTTTTGAAGGATGCCGGCGTGGATATGACGGATCCTGCCCCTGTTGAAGAAGCCCTTAAGTTGTTTGGTACACTCCTTGATGAAATGGAAAGTTTGTTGGAGGCATAAATGGAAGAACTGTATCTGCCAACCCTTCACACTTTTGCCATGAACAACATTTTCACCGGTTCTTCTGGTAATTTTCGGTTTAAGATTGTGCCCAAAGTAACGAAAAATGGCAAGGAAGTGGATTTTGAGAATAGCAGCATTTTTGCTGAGTTTTGGCACGGTCCTCTTTGCTATGAAAAAAGCACCATTGAAGGAGAAAATACCTTTCCTATGAGCCAGCAGGGAAGGCAAGAACTGATTAATTGGCTACAAGAGCATATTTAAGAAGCAGGGGCAATATTGCCCCTGCTATTTATGCAATTTTTGCGGAAGAAAAAACGAAAAGCATTGACAAATTCCCCATTTGTGGTAGAATAAGTGCGATAAGCAAAGGCAATGCGGAAAAGAAGATTTGCGATGGCATCCAAGCGAGAGGGGGATGGTGAGAGCCCCTTATGAACAGCATATTTCGCCACTTCCAAGCCGCCCGGGATGACCGGGACGGGAGTTCCCGTTACAGAGCATCTAAGATGTCCTTTTTAGGATAATTAGGGTGGTACCGCGATTTTCTCGCCCCTATATTCAGGGGCGAGTTTTATTTTGTATTTTATTATGGAGGTTATTTCCTATGCGTAAACCTTACGGTGTAAACGAACTGCGTGAAATGTTCCTTCCTTTCTTCGAGAGCAAGGAACACCTGCGCCTGCCCAGCTTTTCATTGATTCCCCAGAATGACCAGTCTCTTCTGCTGATCAACTCCGGTATGGCACCGATGAAGCCCTACTTCAAGGGTGAGGTGGAGCCGCCCCGCCGTCGTGTCTGCACCTGCCAGAAGTGTATCCGTACCGGTGATATTGAAAACATCGGCAAGACTGCCCGTCACGGCACCTATTTTGAGATGTTGGGTAACTTCTCTTTCGGAGATTATTTTAAGCACGAAGCTATTGCTTGGAGTTGGGAATTTTTGACTAAGGTGGTAGGCCTTGACGAAGATCGCCTATATCCTTCTATCTATGAAAACGATGAAGAAGCCTTCAAGATTTGGAATGAGGAAGTTGGCATTCCTGCTGAAAGAATTTTCCGTTTCGGTAAGGCCGATAACTTCTGGGAGCACGGCTCCGGCCCCTGCGGTCCTTGCTCTGAAATTTACTATGATCGTGGTGAGAAATACGGCTGCGGCAGCCCAGACTGTAAGGTTGGTTGTGAGTGCGATCGCTTTATGGAAGTTTGGAACAATGTTTTCTCCCAATTTGATAATGACGGTAACGGCAACTACACCGAACTGGTTCAGAAAAACATTGATACCGGTATGGGCCTGGAGCGGTTGGCAGTTGTGTGCCAGGATGTGAACAGCCTCTTTGATGTGGACACGGTTATGAACATTACCAATGAGGTTACCCGTCTGACCGGTGCTTCCTACGGGCAGAGCACCAAAACCGATGTTTCTTTGCGTGTTATTACCGATCACATCCGCGCATCTACCTTTATGATTGCTGACGGTGTTCTGCCCAGTAACGAAGGTCGCGGTTACGTTTTGCGTCGTTTGCTCCGCCGGGCTGCCCGTCACGGCAAACTTCTGGGCGTCAACAATCCCTTCTTGTATCAAGTTGTGGAAACAGTAATTCGGGAAAATGAGAGCCACTATACCTATCTTCGTGAGCGTGCCGACTATATTATCAAGGTAGTGAAGGTGGAGGAAGAAAATTTTGCCCGCACCATTGATGCCGGTATGCGTATCTTTGAAGAAATGATGGATAAGCATAAGACAGAGGGCAAGACCGTCTTCTCCGGTGAGGATGCTTTCCTGTTGTCCGATACCTACGGTTTCCCCATTGATCTGACTGTTGAAATGGTGGAAGACGGCGGCATGCAGGTAGATATGGAGAAATTCCATTCTTGTCGCGAACAGCAGCGTGTTCGCGCCCGTGAGGCAAGAAAGGCATTGGGCGACCTTGCTTGGTCCGGCATTGACTTTGGCCTTGACAATACACCCACTGATTTTGTTGGCTACGATGTCAATAACTGCGAAGCCAAGGTTTTGGCACTTTGCGTAGGTGACGAAGTTTCCGGTTCTATCACCGGCGGCGAAAAGGGCATTATCGTTCTTAGTAAGACTCCCTTCTATGCAGAAATGGGCGGTCAGTGCGCCGATCATGGCGTAATTCTGGTTGGTGATAGCCGCTTCCAGGTTACAGACGTACAAAAGGATAAGGGTGGCAAATACCTGCACACCGGTCATATGGTTGCCGGCACCATCAAGGTAGACGACACCGTTTTGGCTTCCATTGACGTAGAACGTCGAAAGGCCGTTATGCGTGCCCACTCTGCAACTCACTTGCTGCAAAAGGCTCTAAAGAGCGTTTTGGGCGACCATGTCCACCAGGCTGGCTCTTTGGTAGAGCCTGATCGGCTGCGTTTTGACTTTACCCACTACTCTGCCGTAACGGCCGAGGAACTGGCAAAGATTGATGCGATTGTGCAAAATGCCGTGCTGGAAGGCTACCGTGTTGATGTCCGGGAAATGGATATTGAATCTGCCAAGGCTATGGGCGCTATGGCCTTGTTTAGCGAGAAGTACGGCGATACTGTCCGTGTTGTTAATATGGGCGGATACTCCATCGAACTTTGCGGCGGTACCCATCTGGATAATACAGCCAAGGTTGGTCCTTTCCGCATCGAAAGCGAAGGCTCTGTTGCTTCCGGTGTTCGTAGAATTGAAGCAATTACCGGTAAGGCATGCCTTGCAGATATGGAACAGACTCGCCAGAGAGTTTACAATGCCTGCGCAATTCTGAAAACAAAGCCCAATGAACTGGCGAATAAGCTGGAGTCCCAGATTGAGGAAATCAAGTCCCTAAAGCGCGCTATTGAGACCTATAAGGCGAAGGAAACTGCCGGTGAGGTTGACCGCTATCTGTTTGGCGCCCATTTGGTAGGCGGTATCCAGGTGATTACTGCCAATGTGCCTGATGCGGATGCCAACAAGCTGCGTCAGCTGGGCGATAGTCTGCGGGATAAGAAGTCCGATTTGGTTGCGGTTTTGTCTACTGTAAATGATGGGAAGATTACCTTCCTGGCAGTTTGCGGCAAAGATGCAGTTGCAAAGGGTCTGAAGGCTGGCGATCTTGTGAAATTGGTCTGCACTTGTTGCGGTGGCAGTGGCGGCGGCAAGCCCGATAGCGCTATGGGCGGCGGCAAGGACGTTTTGAAACTTGACGATGCCTTAGCCCTTGTGGATGACTTTGTTGCAAGCAAATTGAACTAATATTTTGGACGCCGCTAATGCGGCGTCCAATTTTCAAAAAGGGGGGAGAATATGCGAAAACTTGCTTGGTTTACCACTGGATTTGCAGGCGCGTGCTTGCTTTGCTTCTACTTCGTCTTTGGTAGAGTTTTATTTGTGATAGCAGGCATTTTGTTTTCTCTTGGTGCAGTGCTTTCTGCAATCCCCCGGCATATATCCTTCCAAAGAATTATTGGCGTTGTTCTTATCGGTGCTGCATTTGGAATGATTTGGATGCAGTTATTCAGGCAAGTTCGGTTAGACCCCGCAAAAGAATTAGATGGTACAATCATAAATGAATGGGTTGAAATTTCTGACTATAGTTTTGAAACGGCGAATGGGATTGGCGCAGATGGCTATATATCCCATTATGGAAGTCGATACAATGTTCGTGTATACTTAAATGGCATAGATTCTCTCTCGCCAGGAGACCGGCTCTATGGCGCATTTTCTTTAAGTGAAACAGGAAAAGGGGATATTTCCTACCTGCAAAGCAAAGGTATAACATTTCGAATGTTTACTGAGGAACTTTTCGAACTGGAGAAGTCAGAGGGTGTTTCATCACGTTATTTGCCTGCGGCTGTGCGAAATCATATAGGCAAGACCCTGGAGAAGATTTTTCCAAATGATACATTTGGCTTTGCAAAGGCGCTATTACTGGGTGATAGCAGTGACCTTGCTTATGAGGACGAAGTGGCGTTTCGCAATAGCGGCATCCGTCACATAATCGCAGTATCTGGCCTGCATATTTCTATTCTTCTTTCTATGGTGTACATTTTGACCCATAAGAAAAGAGTATTAACGCCGCTTATTGGCGTACCGGTACTTCTTTTATTTGCAGCCATTGTTGGATTTACGCCGTCTGTTAACAGGGCATGCCTGATGCAAGGATTGATGCTTTTAAGTATTCTTTTCAATCAAGAATATGACCCACCAACATCGTTGGCATTTGCTGTTCTGACCATATTGATAGTTGACCCTATGAGCATTTCTTCGGTGAGTTTCCAACTTTCAGTTAGCAGCATTTTGGGAATTTTCCTTTTCCAGGGTAAAATTCGCAGTCGGCTTTCTGAAATGAAGTACCTAAAGGATGCAAAAGGAAATTCCAGGAAGGCAAAGCTGATCCGTTGGTTTGTTGGAACGGTGTCGGTATCTGTCAGCGCACTCGCATTTACATTACCTTTGTCTGCATTTTATTTCCAGTCTTTCAGCCTGATGAGTGTGCTTTCTAATCTGCTGACATTATGGGCAGTTACGTATGTGTTCTGTGGCATTGGAATTGCGCTTGTCGTTGGACTGATCATTCCACCATTTGGCGCAGTGCTTGCATGGATTGTTTCCTGGCCGATGCGGTATGTGACAGGTGTGGCTGGTTTATTAGGCGCAATTCCCATTGGAAATGTTCCGGCGGACAACATCTATATGATACTGTTTCTTGGGTTTTTATATGCGCTTGTAGTTCTTTTCCTTAGAAGTCCTAAAAGCAAAATTAGCGTATTCTTATGTTGCGGCTTACTCGCTTTAAGTATTTGCTCCGCTGCCTCTTTTGCGGAAAGCAGATTGGATAAGTTTCGTGTGACCGTCTTGGATGTGGGACAGGGTCAATGCATTCTTATACAGAGTGGAGAAGAATGCTATATGGTAGACTGTGGGGGCGGAAGCGGTACATATACGGCTTCAACTGCGGTTCGAGCGCTATGGTCCAATGGCTTTTATCACATAAATGGAATAATTCTTACCCATTATGATGAAGATCACGTGAACGGAGTGGAACCGTTCCTGGTACAAATGGGTGCAGATAAGATATTTATGCCTGACAGTGAAGATAAGGATGGGTTCCGTCACGGAATTGAAGATAACTTTCGTGGAACTGTAAACTTGGTTAAAGAAAGAATGACTATTCCCTGCGGAAGGGGAGAAATTATAATTTTTCCTTCCTATCCCGGCGCAACAGGGAATGAAACAAGTCTATGCATCTTGTTTCAAGCGGCAGATTGTGATATACTGATTACAGGTGACCGAAATAAGAGCGGCGAATTGCAGTTAATGGAGCAAACGGCTCTTCCGGATTTAGAGGCGCTGATTGTAGGACATCACGGAGCAAAGTCCTCTACAAGTTTGGACCTTCTTCGTGCTACAATGCCGGAGGTTGCTATTATTTCCGTTGGTAAGGATAATTTTTACGGACACCCGGACGAAGAGACATTAGGCCGACTTAATCTGTTTGGGTGCAGGATTTTGCGTACAGATCGAGATGGAACAATCATAATCAGGAGGTGACTTCCTTGGCAAAAGAGCAACATAACGCCCAGGGCTTGCAGAAACTGAAAGCAGATATAAAAGGGAAAACATATGACCGGTTGTATATTTTTCATGGGGAAGAAACCTTTCTGCAGCAATACTATTTAGACAGACTGAAAAAGGCGCTGGTAGATGAACTGACTGAGTCTTTCAATTTTCATAAGTTTACGCAGGAAACCTTTGATATTCGTGAAGTTGATGACGCAATCAACAATCTGCCGATGATGGCGGAACACACATTCATCCTTATTGATGATATTGATCTATTCAAACTCCCGGAAGAGGATAGAAATTGGATTGCAAATATTATACGGGAAATTCCAGAGTATTGCACGGTAGTATTTGTATATGAAACTGTGGAATGGAAGCCGGATAAACGGTTTAAGACACTTTGGGAAGCTATTAGCGCTACTGCTACAGTTGTGGAGTTTGTAAAGCAAAGCGAGCGGGATTTAGTCACCTGGATAATGCGCCACTTTGCAGCCGAAGGTAAGAAAATTAATCCTAACCTTTGCGTATATTTGATGGAATTGACCGGCGGCACAATGACGGCGCTTTCCAGTGAAATTTCCAAAATTTGTGCTTACTCCGATGCAGAGGAGATTGTGAAGGCAGATATTGATGCGGTTGTAGAACCTGTACTGGATGCAGTTGTTTTCCAAATGACTGACCTAATGGGCCAGGGCGCCTTCGGTCCTGCACTGCATAAGTTGCAAGTGCTGTTCAAGATGCAGAATGAACCAATAGCAATTCTTGGCGCCATCGGAGCGCATTACCGCAAGATCGGTTCTGCCCGGATTTTACTCAACCAGGGTATGCGCGCTGGTGAATTGATGAGCCTGTATGGCATATCTGATTATGCAGCGAAGAAAATTATGAATAGTGCAATGCGCCTTTCGGATCGGTTTTGCCGCCTTGCAAATTCTTTGGTACTGGAAGCTGATTACCAGTTAAAGTCTTCCTACGGCGACGCTGAGCGGCTTATAGAGACCTTGGTGCTGCGGCTGGCGCAGGAGGCAAGAAATGATTAAGATCTCTCAGGCCATTGTTGTGGAAGGCCGCTATGATAAAAACACACTATCCCAGATTGTGGATGCTCCGATTTTTGAAACATCCGGTTTTCACATTATGAAAGATAAGTCTACCCAGGCACTTCTGCGAAAGGTGGCTATGGAGCGAGGGCTTATTGTGTTTACAGACTCTGACGGCGGTGGCTTTGTAATTCGCAACTTCTTAAAACAAATTATTCCATCCCAGTATTTGCTCCACGCTTATATTCCCGATGTATATGGCAAGGAAAAGCGAAAGTCTGTGCCTGGTAAAGAGGGGAAATTAGGCCTTGAAGGAATGAGTAGGGAAGTGATTTTGACTGCTCTTGAAAATTGCGGTGCAACGTTTATGGAACGGTCAAAACCACTGATTACAAAGCAGCATTTATTTAACCTGGGTCTTTCCGGAAGGGCCAATAGCAGCGCGTTACGGAAACAATTACTCAAGAAATTAGATTTACCGGAGCATATGAGTGCTAATGCAATGTTACAGGCACTGAATGTTCTGTATTCCCCGGAGGAACTTAATGAAATTATGATGGGCCTGCCGGGTATTGGAGAAGAAGTATGATCGACATATCTGTCAAAAACTTAAAAAAGTTCTTCGTTATCGGAGAAAACCTGCTGGAGGATGTGAGTTTTGAAATCCAGGAGGGGGAACGTGTTGCCATTTTAGGCCGAAACGGCTGTGGCAAGACCACCTTATTTAAGATTTTGACAGGGGAAATGGAATACGATGAGGGACAAGTCTATGTAAATCCGCAAAAGCGACTTGGTTTGATCTCCCAAATTCCCGTTTTCCCGAAAGGATATACGGTTGAAGATGTCCTTCGCTCAGCCTATCGGGAACTGCACAACATCCAAAATCGAATGGAAGCATTGGAAGCGGATATGAGCCTTGGCGCAACGGATGACTTGCTGAGGGAATATGATAGCCTTGCTGCCAGATTTCAGGCCGGCGGCGGTTACGAGATGGATGTTGAACTTCAAAAAGTTTGCAATGGTCTTGCTATTTCACAGGAGCAAAGAATGCAGCTTTTTGACAGCCTTTCCGGCGGCGAAAAGACACGAATGAACTTGGCAAGATTACTGTTGGAGAAAACAGATATTTTGCTTTTGGACGAACCTACCAACCACTTGGACCTAAAAAGTGTAGAATGGCTTGAAAGCTATATTCAGACGATTAAGGGCACAGTTCTTGCTATTTCCCATGACCGATATTTCTTAGACCGGGTAGCCCAGCGAGTGATTGAAATTGAGGACGGACGGTGCGAATTCTATTCCGGCAACTACTCCTTTTATATGGATGAAAAACAGGCTCGGTTTGACCTGCAAATGAAGCATTACGAGCAGGAACAGGCAAAACTGAAGCAACTTGGGTATACCGTAGAGAGAATGAAGGGTTGGGGCATTAATAACAGAGCCCTTTATCGTCGTGCCATGTCCATTCAGCATAGGATGGACCGCATTAAAAAAACGGAACGACCCAAAACCGAAAAGACAATGAAAGCAACCTTTGCCGAAAGAGATTTTTCGGGAGATGTGGTGTTCCAGGTTAAGAATATGGCCAAGTCCTTTGGCGAACGCACCCTTTTCCATGATGTTAATCTTAGGGTGGAGGGGGGAGAGCGAATTGCTCTGTTAGGAGATAACGGCACTGGGAAATCTACCTTTATTAAGTGCCTTTTGGATGAGGAAGATTTTTCCGGAAAACTGCAATTCGGCCCTACTGTGAAGTGGGGATACCTCCCTCAAATTATCCACTTTGACCATCCGGAGCGGACATTGTATGACACAATGCTCTACGAAAAAAACTGCACCCCACAGACCGCTCGTGACCGCCTGGGCGCTTTTATGTTCTCCGGCGAAGATGTGTTCAAAAAAGTTGGTGACCTCTCTGGCGGCGAACAGTCCCGTTTGCGGCTATGTATGTTGATGGATGAAAAAATCAACCTTCTGATTTTAGACGAGCCGACTAACCATTTGGATATTGCATCCCGTGAATGGATTGAGGCGGCCATTGATGAATTTGAAGGGGCTCTTTTGTTTGTCTCCCACGACCGGTATTTTATTGAAAAGTTTGCAAACCGAATTTGGGTTTTGGAGAATGAGACAATCCGGGATTATCCCTGTGGCTACGAAAAATACAGAAGCATTCTGGAAAAAGAATCCATTTCCAAGCCTGCGCCTGTTGTACAGGTGAAGCCCAAAAAGGAAAAGCCCAAGGGTGGCACAAAAGAATTGGATAAACTTATTCGCAGATTGGAGCGGGAGATTGAAAAGCAGGAACAAGTGGTTGGACAGTTAGAAGAACAGATCGGAGCCTGTGGCGCTGACTATGTGGAACTGACACGCTTGCTGGAGGCAAAGGAGAAGGAAGAAGCAAATCTTCTTGAGTTGATGGAGCAATGGGAACAAGCTCAGGAGGCGATATAATGGATATTGGCTATTGCAAGGCCACTCATTTAGATGCAGAGCCCATATTCCTGCTTTGCAAAGCATTGATAGATACCTACGAGGATAATTCTGCCATTGATTATCCCAAGGTTCTTCAGTGGGTTGAAAACAAAATTCAAAATAATATTAATAACTATACGGCTATTTCACTTGCAGGCAAAACGGTTGGCTACTATCGCCTTGAAAAGCAAGGCGACAAATGGGAACTGGATGACTTTTATATTTTGCCTGCCTATCGCGGAAGAGGACTTGGTTCAGCTGTTTTGGAAAATATCTGTGCCAATACCGGCGGACGTATTTTTCTCTATGTTTTTAGGAAAAATATCCGTGCCATATCTCTTTACAATCGTTTTGGGTTTGTAACAGTAAAGACGGTTTCCAAAACCCGCCAAATAATGGAAAGACCAGGTTGACACCCGGCTTTTTCCGTCTTATAATAGCCAAAGAATATACGAAAGAGGCGAAATTTTATGGGTTCTTGTAGCGGTAATTGCTCTACATGTGGCAGTGACTGCGCTGACCGCAAGGCAGAAAGTCTGCTTGCAAAATTGAATGAAAGATCCACAGTTAAGAAGGTTATTGCTGTAGTTTCCGGAAAAGGCGGCGTGGGAAAATCCACTGTTACTTCAATGCTTGCAGTTGCTATGGCTCGGAGGGGCAAGCGCTCTGCAGTCCTGGATGCGGATATAACCGGCCCCAGTGCGCCTACAGCCTTTGGCGTGACACAGTGCCAGGGTGCTAATGAAGATGGTTTATATCCTGCGCTTTCCAGAAGTGGAATTCAGGTGATGTCCATTAACTTACTGCTGGATAACAATACTGACCCTGTTGTGTGGCGCGGACCTGTGATTGCCGGAGCCGTTAAGCAGTTTTGGACCGATGTGATTTGGGAAGATGTGGACTATATGTTTGTGGATATGCCTCCCGGAACGGGTGATGTACCGCTGACGGTGTTCCAAAGCCTTCCGGTTGACGGTATTGTGATTGTAACAAGCCCTCAGGACCTTGTGGGAATGATCGTGAGTAAGGCTGTGAAGATGGCACACATGATGCACATTCCCGTACTGGGCTTCGTAGAGAACTACAGCTATCTGCAGTGTCCTGACTGCGGCAAGAAGATCGAAGTGTTTGGTAAAAGCAAGCTGGACGAAGTGGCTGAAGCTTTCGGCCTGCCCGTTCTGGCAAGGTTGCCTATCGATCCCAAGGTGGCTGAGTGCTATGACAGCGGCCTGATGGAAACCGTCAACACCGATGCGGTTGCTGATGTGATCAGAGCCATTGAAAACGCATAATAAAAAAGAGCGAGTTCATTTTGAACTCGCTCTTTTTTATATACAGATTAGTC
>JAZNZO010000040.1:0-4102 GCA_045594945.1 Faecousia sp. | reverse complement strand
GGTCACCAAGCAGTTCCTGGCACAGGCACAGGCTGAGCGCCACATCCTGGTGGGCGGTGTAGCCGGCAGGAATGACATTTTGCAGATACATATAGGAACTGCGGCCGCTTTCCTTGATGAGGGAAAGGAATGCATCAAAATCATTTTCCTTCAGAGCCTTTACCTGCTTGGGTACCCGGTCATTTTCAGCATAGAAGTGCAAAGCCCGAAGAACGGCCCGGTCACCGCAGGTTTTACGCAGGGTGGGGATAGCAGCCAGCAGATCGGCTTTGTCGATCTGAGTCAGCACTTCTTTACCGAAGTGTTGGCAGATAGCCTTCAGTTCCAAAGTGATGGCGGCATATTCATCGGTCAGATCTGCGTGGCTGGCACGGGTGTCGATGATGCACAGGGCGTGGCCGCAGGCGGCAAAGTCAAAGGCGATGGGCTCGATGATGGGACTTTCCTTGTCAAGGAAGTCGATGGTCACCATACTGCCTACACTGGAGGCCATCTGATCCATCAAGCCACAGGGCTTGCCGAAGAACACGTTTTCTGCGTACTGGCCAATCATAGCCACTTCCGGCTGACTTGCTTTTCCACCGAAGAACATATGGTTCAAAATCGTGCCAATCAGCACTTCAAAGGCGGCAGAAGAACTAAGGCCGGAACCGGGGAGAACAGAAGATGTTACATAGGCATCAAAACCGCGAACAGCGCATCCCATTTCGGTAAACCGGGCGGCAATGCCCCGAACCAGGGCAGGAGTGGAGTTGATTTCGCTTTCTACAGGAGAAAGTTCCTTTAGATCCACTTGGCAGAGGGGGTAGCCCTCGGACTGGATGCGGATGGTATTTGTGCCGTTTTCCCGAACGGCGGCCAAAGTATGTAAATTTACGGCTGCTGCCAGTACGCGGCCCCGCTGATGGTCGGTGTGGTTGCCACCGATTTCTGTGCGACCGGGGGCGGAGAAGAAGTGGGTGGGCTCACAACCAAAGGTGGCGGAAAAACCGGCGCATACCGGCTCCAGTTCTTTGGAAGTCAAGGCGAGGACCTGATTGGACATGTTGTATATCCTCCTAAAAATGATTTGTACTATTATACATTTATTTTACGGAAAAGGGAATAGGCATTTGCGAAAAAATACCCTGTTTGGCAAAAATAAAGGAAGATTATTTGCAAAGTCGCACACTATGTGCTATAGTAAGAAAAACAGTAGTTGTGAGGTTACCGCAGATGGATTACATCGTATTGGATATGGAATGGAATCAGCCCTGGCCCGGCTCTCCTTCTGCCCGGAAAGTTCTTCCTGTGCAAATTCGGGGAGAGATCCTGCAGATCGGTGCGGTGCGTGTAACGGAAGCCGGTCAGGTGGCAGATGAATTTAATGTGCTGATTCGTCCCAAATACTACCGCCGATTAAACCGCCGGGTCAGCAAACTAACGGGCATCAAGGAAGCCCAACTGCGGGAAGAGGGCGTGACTATGGAACTGGCAATGGAGCGGTTCCGTACCTGGTGCGGCCCGGATGTGATTTTCCTCACCTGGGGCTTTGATGACATTACCATTTTGCGGGAAAACCTGCGGCTTTACGGCATTGATGAAAATTGGGTCAGCCGCTGGTACAATGCCCAAATGATTTTTAACGCACAAACCGATGGCAGCAATAACCAAAAGGCACTGAAGACGGCTATGGAGATTTTCGAAATTCCTGCCAGCCGCCCCGCCCACGATGCCCTGGGAGATGCCTACCACACCGCCCTGATTTGTGCCAGACTGGACTTAAAGCGTGGCATTGCAGAATACGAAGATGCGCTGAAAAGCCACGTCAACGGCTTTCACGGGGCAGAATTGCCCGGCTGTATCAGCCGTAAGGTGTTTTATGATTACCGGGACAAACGGGAAGCCTTGGGGGCTATGTCCGGCCCGGAAAATAAATGTCCCCACTGTGGCAAAAATATGACCGGTACACGCTGGTTTGCTCAGCCCGGCCATCGGTATATGGACTTGGCAACCTGCCCGGAACACGGAAAATTCTTGATTCGTGTCCGCCTTTCCGAGCAGCCGGATACTACCATCCGTGTTAGCCGCCTTACTTATGAGGCGGATTCCCAGGCGGCAGAGGCCTATGCAAAGCGAGCAGAAAAAGCAGATCCCCAGGAACGGCCCACATCTTCCCGCCGCCGTCACCGCCCCCGGCAAAACCAGGAATAAATAGTCGCGTTTTGCCCGGTTTTTACCGGGCAAAATTCAAAAACTAAGCCTTGACATCCGGCATTTCCGGTGCTATAATGGCCCTTGCAATGTGGTGCAACGCACCAGTGATATACGGGCCCTTAGCTCAGTTGGTTAGAGCCTCCGGCTCATAACCGGATAGTCCCGGGTTCGAATCCCTGAGGGCCCACCACACAAAATAAAGGCACTGCCTTTTCATATATAGGGGTATAGCTCAATTGGTAGAGCGGCGGCCTCCAAAACCGTAGGCTCAGGGTTCAAGTCCTTGTGCCCCTGCCAAGAAACAGTCAGTAAATCTTATGATTACTGACTGTTTTCTTTTGTTTTCCGAACTTTTTGACCGAATTTGTTTCGAAAACGGGAATCTGATAAAGGTTTTTCCCTTGTTTTTCCCTTATTGAGCATTTTCTGCATTTAACTGCTCGTAAAACTTTTGCATCCGATTTGCGCTTTCCTGGCGCATCTTTTGGGTCACGTGTCCGTACACATCCAAGGTAAATTGGGCGGTTGCATGGCCTAAATTTGCCTGAACGGTTTTGATGTCATCACCGGCATAAAGCGAGGAAACAGCAAAACTGTGGCGCAGATCGTGGAAACGGGCATCATCGGAAATCCCTGCCCTTTGGGAAATTTTTTTGAAGTGCTTGACCACCGTGCGGCGGACAAGATATTTTCCCAGAGCATCGGTGAATACCAAATTGAACTGGTTATTCCACATCTCTCCTGCTTGTTCCTTTTCTTCCTGTTGCCGCTCCAGCTGATTGCGGAGGGCATCCATAACGATGGGCGCAGGGAGGATGGTGCGGTTCTTACCGCTTTTGGGTGTCTCCAAAAAGTAGTTGCCGTCTTTGCACTGTAACTGCTGCTTGACGGTTATGATGCCGGTTTGGAAGTCTACACACTCCCAAGCCAGACCTAACAATTCGCCTTGGCGCATACCGGTGAACATAGCAACGATGAACAGGTTGCAGTAATCGTCCTGCTCTGCCTCTTTCAGCAACCGGGCAATTTCTTCCGGCTCCAGCGGCTTGATCTCCGGTTTGATGACCTTTGGCAGTTTGCAAGCATCAGCAGGGTTGCGAGAAATATAATCGCAAGCGATTGCTTGCTGCAGGGCACAGTGCAGAATTCCGTGAAGGTTCTTGACTGTCTTGGGCGACAGTCCTGAAGCGGACAGAGAGTTGTAAAACCGCTGAATAGTATGCGTGTCCAATGCGTCCAACCTGACTGCACCAAAAGCAGGCTTGAAGTGCTTCTGTACCTGCTTGTTGTAGTTGTGCTTGGTCAGGGTTTTTACACTGTTCAGATATTCGGTGACCCAAATGTCCAGCCATTGGGCAACGGTCATCTTACAGGGTTCTTTGTAGGTGCCTGCATCGATAGCAGCCATAGCGGTTTTTAGCTTTTGTGCAACGACCTTTTTGGATTTATCGGTGATGCTGCGTTGGATCTGCTTTCCGGTCCCAGGATTGAAACCGGCGGTATAACGAGCTTCGTAATAGGTATAGGTCTTTCCGTTGACCTCTCTTGTGATCTTGCGAATAGAGCCCATACCGGAAGTGGATTTTTTGCTTTGCGGCATAAATATTACTCCTTTCTTTGCCGCATAGCAGGTACGCTAATATTATACCATAAATGCGGTCTATCCGCAATAAAATTAGTTCTTTTTCAGGTAGTCAACGACCGCATTTATGGGTATGCGATAGTTCCTGCCGGTGCGAACACTATGGATCTGTCCGGAGCGCACTAAGGCGTATGCCGTGTTGTGGCTGATTCGCAGGATATCCTCCAGGTCTTTCACAGAAAGGACCGGGGGATATTTTTGCAATTTCTCTTGTAGTGTCATACTACATCCTCCTTGCCGTATGCAACAGCAAGGAGGCAGTCT
>JAZNZO010000039.1:0-20702 GCA_045594945.1 Faecousia sp. | reverse complement strand
TGATCGACAATATTGGCGCGGCCAACACTGTTACGCTGACAAAGAACGGCACAGCCGGCACCTTCGTAGCAGAGCGGACTTCCAGAGACCTTAGCCGTGTTACTTACAGCGTATCCGACTCTGCAACCTGGACCGGTCGCACCCTGAAGGTGACCCTTAGCGATACAACAAAGGAATTTATCCAGGTAGACTTCCGGTTCCTATCTGCACAGGCAAGGGGCGCAGAGGTAGCACCTACGATGCTGGTCAGCACCGTATTCTCTGGCACGCCTGCAATGGCAAAGTATATTATTGTAGATGAAAACGATGATCCGGTCACCAGCCTGGAGACCGGCAAATGGTATCGCCTGTTTATCACCGCAAATGGGGAAAGCCGGTTTGCTCTGTTGCCTATGGGCGAAACCACTGCAGCCACTTTCAAATTGCAACTGCAAAACTTAAATACCTACAATGCAGACGAACTGGATGTGAAATTTAGCGGTATGAACTTGGCTTTGTCCAAGTTTGGCAAACTGGAATATGTAAGCACCGGCAGCAAGACAGTTACTGTGAATGCTTCCGGCTATAAGCAGATTCGCTTTACTGTAAAGGGCGGCACGATCACCGGTACCGGCGTGACTACTACCGGCACCGGCACTTGGAAAACCGTTGTCATTACCAATAACGGCAACGACCTTGGCAACTTAACACTGCAACTTTCCGGCAACGTTCGAATCCAGAATTTGAAGGCTTACACAACCGCAGATGCGCCTGTAGCCAATCCCAGCACCCAGTTCCGGGGTCTGGAGGCAGATGAAATGCTTCTGGAAGGTTTCTTAGCTCCCCGGGAGGATTATGCAACCGCAAGCGGTGAGTTGCTGCCTTCCTTGATTCGGGATGACATTTTTAAGAAAATTGCGGAGTCCGGCATTAATTATATTTGCGATAACAATCAGAGTTACAGCGATGGCAATTTGGAATCTTCCAGAGAATCTCTTCGCCTGGCTGCAAAATATGGTATTAACTATTTTATGCCTGCCTACGATGTGGTGCAGATCGGCATTGTGAAGGGAACACAGAGCGTAAACTTCCGGGGTTCAACCCATAATCAGACTGTATTCGGTAATGTTATTGCGGATAAGGCCATCATTAAGGCAAAGATCCTTGAAATGTACCAGTATGAAAGCTTTGGTGGTTTGTATCTGAGAGATGAACCATACTCTGACCTTTTTGATGAAATTCTTAAGGTAAATACAATTCTTGATGAAATCGAAAAGGAAATGGGGGAAGGTACGGTTCTTAACCGGTATTTAAATATGTTCCCTGATATGGGCAGTTCCGGCGGCCTTACCAACTTCAAGTATTACACGAGTCCAGATGGCGGCAAGGGCGGATATAGTAATACGGTTTTGAACTGGGATAATTATCTGAAGGCCGGTGCGTTGGATACCGGAATGGATTATGTGAGTTTTGATATGTATCCGTTCCTGGAGAACGGAAACAGTCCGACCTTCCTGAATTACCTGGGCAGAGCAAACAAGGCAGCTACGGAGGCCGGCGTGCCCTGGATGGGTGCGGCGCAAATTGGTGGTGGAGAACCTTCCTATGGCAACAATAGACCTCCTACGGAGGCGGAAACAAACTGGAATGTGAATGCAATGCTGGCCTTTGGAGCCAAGGGCATTCTCTACTATGTCAATGTGTCTCCCCCTTATTTCAATACGGCTACTGCTGAATTTGAGAGCAAACAATCTCTTATCAATATCTATGGCCAGACCACAGAGTACTACGATTATGTGAAGAAAATCAACACCCAAATTCAGGCTATTGACCACGTGCTGATGAATGCTACCCACAAGGGCGTAATTCTCACCGGCGGTGGAATTATGAGCTATGATGAATCTGTGGGCAAGACCACTCTGCTGGATACTGCCAGCGAGTTGAATTCCGTGAAACTGAATGGTGTAAGTGGTACTGCTCTGATCGGCGCTTTCAATTACAGCGGCAAGACGGCCCTGCTGGTTGTGAACAATGATGTGGAAAAAGAAAGTAATATCACATTGAACTTCACCGGCAATTACACCTATGAGATTATCATGGATGCCAATGCCTCCTGGCAGATCGGTGCGTATGCAACATTGAAGATTGCGGCCGGCCGCTGCGCCCTGGTTATTCTTCACGAAGACACAACCCCTACTGAGATTAGATTGCAGTTCGACCTGAACTATGAGACCGGTGCGTCTGCGCCGGATCCCATCACGATGACCTGGAGCGATAATGCCAAGTATCCTGCACTGCCCGTTGTGACGCGTGACGGTTACGATTTTGGCGGTTGGTATTTGAATGCTGCATGCAGTGGCACGCCTGTGGTGGCAGGCCAATCGCTGGCAGTTAATGGGGGACATATGCTCTATGCCAAGTGGACAATGACACCGGATACCAGCCCTGTTGTGGTGAAGGACAATGCTGCCAGCAATCCCAACCAGGCGATTATTACCCATAGTGTTGTGGATGGCAAGCATATCTACACCTACACTACAAAGGATACTGTTGCTCCCAGCAAAGATCCCTGGGCAAGAAGACTGGGGTTCACCGGTTGGGAAGCCGGTACTAAGTATGTGGCAATTGAATTCCGCTATACAGAAGCTTTTGCAGCTGACGGCGTAACGCCTATCCAGCCCTCTTTGGGTGTCTACAATGGCACATCCGGCGTGGGTAGCCCCAAGATCTTCGATACCAACGGCAATGTGGTTGCTTCCGGCAATGCAAAGACCGGACTGACTGTTAATGAGTGGTACACCGTTGTTATCACACCCGGTTCTTACACCAGTTTCGATTTCTGGACAGCCCACAATTACAACACCGATGCGCCAATCCTGACGATGGAAATCCGTGAGTGTGTCTGCACGGCAGATACCGGCCTGATGCAGGATAGCATCCAGTTTGAGACGGTTTGGGGTTCCTTTGCGGATCCTGTGGTCAACTACATGGATGGTTGCTGGTGCTACGCCATTGGCGGCAGTCACCAGTCTGTCCCCGCTGAGCACAGGCAACTGAATGTAACCCTGAAAAAATCTAACATCAAGACCGTTGCGTTTGAGTTTACGATGAACGGACTGAACGGGACACGCGTTTCCATACCTGGCGGTGTAAACTGTGTTATTACAAATACGGACGGTTCTGCAGTTTCCGGACTGAAGGCGGATGTTTGGTACAAGGCAACAGCCACTGCAGTAACAACCTTTGACACCACCCGGTTTGTCTTTGGTTACCTGGGTGGTGACGGCGGCAACGAAATCGGCGGTCTGAACTGTTACATCCGCAGTGTCCAGTTAACAGAAGCGGATTCTTCTGCGGTAGCACTTGCTGCAATAGAGGGTGAAGAAAATGTGGCTGTGATGCGTATGACAAGGTCTGCATCTGCGCAGCCTGTGGATGTGGTTATTGAGGATACATACCTTGTTAATGGCGTGGAGTATACGGTTACCGGAATTGGCAGCAGCGCTTTTTACGATTGCGCTATGATTACAACTATTACGCTTCCCGGTAGCCTTACCACCATTGGAAATTATGCGTTCGCCGGCTGTACCGGTTTGACAGATGTGCATTACAACGGTACAGAGCAAAATGCCAATAAGATAAGCATTGGCACCAATAATGACTGCCTGAAAGATGCAACCTGGCATTATCATAATGGGGAATACACCGTTTTCTTTGTAGATGAAGACGGCGCAATACTTTCCAGTGAGACCTGCCATTGGGGAGATAAGGTGAATGCTCCAGCCGATCCAAGCAAGGCGGCAGACGAAACCTATACCTATACATTTGCAGGTTGGGATAAGGAAATTGTGAATTGTGCAGGCAATGCAATTTACACTGCTACCTACAGGGCAGACTATATTGCGTATACTGTAATTTTTGCGGATGAAGACGGCACAGAACTATCCAAGCAGACCTATCATTGGGGCGATACAATAACAGTCCCGGAAGGTCCTGATAAACCGGCAGACAATCATTGCACGTATAGGTTTGCCGGCTGGGACAAGGAAGTTACTACTTGCCGGGGAAGCATTACCTATACGGCAACCTACGAATCTACTTACAAAGAGTATACCGTAATATTTGTAAACGAAGATGGCAGCATACTTTCCAGTAAGGACTACCATTGGGGCGATAGGGTAGATGTTCCCGCCGCTCCTGCCAAGGCTGCAGACAATACGTATACCTACACTTTCAAGGGGTGGGACAAGGAAGTAACCCCTTGCCAGGGTAATGCCACATATACTGCAACTTACGAATCTACTTACAAAGAGTATCCCGTAATGTTTGTAAACGAAGATGGCACCATTCTTTCCAATGAAAACTACCATTGGGGCGATACGGTAGAAGTACCGGCCAATCCCACCAAGCCGGCTGACAATCATTACACATATACGTTTGCCGGCTGGGATAAGGAAGTAACCTCTTGCCAGGGTAATGCTATCTACACCGCAGTATTTACTAAGACGGCTATCCCCGGTGCTACCGTTCCCGGTGATGTAAACGGTGATGGCCAGGTTACCGACGCGGATGCAGTGTATCTGCTGTATTATACCTTCCTTCCGGAAGATTACCCGGTAGATCAGAACTGCGACTTCAACGGTGACGGAGAAGTGACGGATGCAGATGCGGTGTATTTGCTCTATTACACCTTCCTGCCGGATCAGTATCCTATTAATTAATGAGAACGCCCTCCGATTGCTCGGAGGGCGTTATACATATAGATGCAGAAAAAATGCGGGGCTATTTCAGCCCCACAACATAATTAGCATAACACAACTATTTACCCGTTGTCAATAGGCAGCATATTTGCAGAAAGTTTTTCTCCACATTGCACGGAACTGGACCTGCAACTTTAGGAAACCTGCCATCTTGCAAACAAGGAAAATATATGTTACTTTATAGACACAAAGAGGTGATACCAATGAACAGGTAAAAACCCCTGAAAAAGATGGACGCTTCAAAAATCCGATTAAATAAAATCATAAAATGCCAAAAAGAATGTTTACGGAATCATTCAAATTTTGTCAAAAAAGCGACCATCGGAAAATCTGCAGAAAGAGAGGTTAACCAAGGATGTTAGATACTAAGAGTTCACAGAAATAACCCTTGACGAAGAGGCAAAAGCTAAGTCGTCAAGGGTTATTTCTTTTGTAGGATGGTTGCACCGCTGTCAGGCGGTGTATTTTTTGTTATATTGAAAGATATTTCCGCTTACCATAGTTGACGAATGGCCGGACTTATTTTATAATTACAATATCATACGCGGTATGAATTTAGAGGAAGAGGAATTGCATTCAAACATAGAGGAGGAACATTATGAAAAGAACACTGCTTATTTTAGGCGCAGGCCAGTACGGTTCTGTGGCTTACGAAATCGCCAACGCCATGAATTGCTTTGAAAAGATTGCTTTTTTGGATGATAATAACGAAAAGGCTTTGGGAAAACTGAGCATGTACGAAGAACTCAAGGGCGAATTTACCCATGCGGTTGTTGCCATCGGCAAGACTTCTGTGCGTATGCAGTGGCTTCAAAAACTCAGAGCGGCTGGCTACCACCTGGATCCGCTGATTGATCCCAGAGCTTATGTTTCTCCCACCAGCCGTATTGGCGGCGGCACCATTATTGAGCCCTATGCGGTCATTCAGCCCAATGCTACTGTGGGCAGAGGCTGTTTGATTTGCTCCGGCAGCGTACTTAAGCACAATAGTCACGTCAGCGACGGCTGTTATATTGACTGCAATGCAGTTGTTATCCCCAGGGCCATCGTTCCCCACGATTTCAAGGTAGACTGCGGTAAGGTGTTTGGTTAATCGCTATGGAATATACGCAACTTGGAAAAACCGGACTGAGAATTTCCCGGGTCGGCTTTGGCGGAATTCCCATTCAAAGAGTGAGTGCAGAGCAGGTGAAACCATTGATTGCTCAGCTAATTCGGGAAGGCGTCAATTATATTGATACAGCCCGGGGCTATACGGTAAGTGAAGAATATATAGGCTGCGCATTGGAAGGGGTGCGGGACAAATTTGTTCTTGCAACCAAGAGTATGGCAAGAACAAAAGAGGCGATGGAAAAGGATATTTCCATTAGTCTGCAAAACCTGAAAACTGACTATATTGACTTGTATCAGATACACAACCCTTCAGCCAAAGATCTGGAGCAGGTTATTGCCCCCGGCGGTGCGTTGGAAGCCCTGTGCGAAGCCAAAAACGCCGGAAAGATTGGGCATATTGGAATAACCCTCCACAGCGCAGACCTGTTCAAACAGGCACTGGAACTGCCCTGGGTAGAAACCATTATGTTCCCCTATAACATTGTGGAAACCCAAGCCGAAGACTTGATTGCCCGTTGCACCGAAAAAAATATCGGCTTTATCTGTATGAAGCCTTTGGCTGGAGGCGCTCTGGAAAATGCGCCTTTGGCAATCCGCTTTATTATGCAAAACCCCCACGTCAGTGTGGTTATTCCCGGTATGGCTGAAGAAAAGGAAATCTCCCAAAATATTTCCGCTGCCTTGGATAGAAGCCCCCTGACAGAAGCAGAGCAGGCAGAAATTTCCCATACTCGCAATACTTTGGGAACAGAGTTTTGCCGCCGGTGTAATTACTGCGCCCCTTGCACTGCCGGCATCAATATTTCCGGCGCTATCTTGTTTGAGGGCTATTTTAACCGCTACGACTTGAAAGATTGGGCCTATGACCGGTATATGGCCATGCCTGTCCGGGCGGATGCCTGTGTGGATTGCGGTGTTTGTGAAAGCCGCTGCCCTTACAATTTGCCCATTCGGAAAATGCTCAAAAGGGCGGATGAAACCTTTGCAAACTATAAAAGATAAAATAATTGCCTGCGGCATTTTGCCGCAGGCAATTTTCTTCTATTAGATATCCAAATCCATACGGGAAATAACGGCAGCACAACGGGGGCAGAGGCCTTCTTCGTTGGCATTTACAGAGTGCATCCAGCAACGGGGACATTTTTCACCCTTGGCTTCGGAAACGCCCACAGTAAGGGTGGGGAAGTTTGCACCTTGGGCAGTCACTGCGCCCTCCTCGGGGGCGGCCCAGTCTACAGCAGAAACAATGCAAATTTCAGCCAAGTTCTTGCCATCGCAGGCAGATTTAATGGCTTCGTCATCGGTGGCAAGGGTTACATGGGCTTCCAAAGCCTTGCCAATTCGCTTGTCAGCGCGGGCAACTTCCAGCACGCCGTTCACATCCTGACGCAGTTTCATAACAGTATCCCACTTTGCCATAGCGGTTTCGTCCAGCATATAGGCGCTGAAATCGTCCGGCATTTGGTTCAGCAGTACATTCCGGGTGTCATCTTCGGCCCGATGGGGCATAGCCTGCCAAATTTCATCACAGGTGAAGCAGAGAATGGGAGCAAAGAGCTTAGCCATTGCATCTACAATCAGGTAAAGGGCGGTCTGTGCGCTGCGGCGGCGCAGGCCGTTGGCATCTTCACAGTACAGACGGTCTTTCAGAATGTCCAAATAGAAACTGGAAAGTTCAACGACGCAGAAATCATTGATGGCGTGGGTAACTACATGGAACTCATAGCCATTGTAGGATTTGCGAACCAGCTTGGTCAGGGCGTCCAACTTAGTCAGAGCCCACTTGTCCAGTTCTTCCATCTCGTCAGCAGCCACCAGATTGTTGGCATCAAAAGAACTGAGATTACCTAAGCAGTAACGGGCAGTGTTGCGGAATTTCAGATAGTTCTGTGCAATCTGCTTGAAGATTTCCTTGGAGCAGCGTACATCAGCGTGATAATCAGAAGAGGCGGCCCACAAACGGACAATATCTGCACCAAAGTCCTTGATAAGATCAGCCGGATCAACACCGTTGCCCAGGGACTTGTGCATAGCCCGGCCCTGGCCGTCAACGACCCAGCCGTGTGTCAAAACCTGTTTGAAGGGTGCGCCCTGGTCTAAAGCGCCCACAGAGGTCAAAAGGCTGGATTGGAACCAACCGCGATACTGGTCAGCACCCTCCAGATATACATCGGCAGGCCACAGTTGGGGAGTGCGGTGCATCAAAGAGGCAAAATGGGTGGAGCCGGAGTCAAACCAGCAGTCAAGGGTGTCGGTTTCCTTGGTGAATGCAGTGCCGCCGCAGTGGGGGCAGGTGAAGCCTTCGGGAACAAGCTCCATAGCTTCCTTTTCAAACCAAACATTGGAACCGAATTCGTCAAACAGACCGGAAATCTTTTCAATGGATGCAGGGGTGGAAACAGGCTTGCCGCAGTCTTCACAGTAGAATACAGGAATGGGCAGACCCCAGCGGCGCTGACGGGAAATACACCAGTCGGCACGTTCCCGCATCATGCTGGTCATACGGTCTTCGCCCCAAGCGGGATACCACTGCACATTTTCAATGGCCTTGACGGCCTGGTCCTTAAAGGATTCCACACTGCAGAACCACTGGGGAGTTGCACGGAAAATAGTGGGCTTCTTGCAACGGTCGTGGTGGGGATAGGAGTGAACAATTTCTTCCGAAGCGAACAGCATGCCGCTTTCTTTCATATCTGCCAGAATGACAGGGTTGCTCTCTTCCGTCTTAAGGCCGGCGTACTTGCCGGCATAGTCGGTGTGGCGGCCGTAGTCGTCCACAGGCACTACCAACTCGATGCCGTAGCGCATACAGGTGTGGTAGTCGTCAGCACCGAAACCGGGCGCGGTGTGGACCAGGCCGGAACCGGAATCCATAGTAACATAATCTGCGTTCATCAGCAGAGAAGTTTTATCCAGGAAGGGATGCTGGGCGACCATGTATTCAAAGAACTGACCGGGATGTGTTGCCACAATCTCATAGTTTTCAAAACCGCCGGCCTTCATGGTCTTCTCAACCAGAGCTTCGGCCATAATGTAGGTTTCACCGTTGTCTGCCTTTACCAGCGCATAACTGTCACGAGGATGCAGGCTGATACCCATATTGCCGGGCAGAGTCCAGATGGTGGTGGTCCAGATGACAAAGAAGGTCTTGGAAAGGTCAAAACCGGCAAGTTTGCCCTGATCGTCCTTTACGGGGAACTTGACATAAACGGTGGTACAAGGGTCATCTTTGTACTCAATATCAGCCTCTGCAACGGCTGTTGCGCAGTAGGGGCACCAACTGACGGGCTTTAAGCCCTTATAGATGTAGCCCTTGTCGAACATCCGGCCAAAGACCTTGACTTCCTGGGCTTCAAAATGCTTATCCATAGTGCGGTAAGGATTTTCCCAATCGCCTACGACGCCCAGCCGCTTGAAGCCTCCCATCTGCGTCTGGATAAAGTCTTCTGCAAAAGCAGCGCAGGCGTTGCGGAATTCGGGAACAGACATATCCTTGTTCAGCTTCTTCTTGGATGTTTCAATGGCGCGCTCGATGGGCAGACCGTGATTGTCCCAGCCGGGAACATAGGGGGTGTAGAAGCCCATCATGGCATGGCTACGGACGATAAAGTCTTTCAAAGTCTTATTCAGTGCGTGACCCATATGGATGAAGCCGTTACTGAAGGGAGGGCCGTCGTGGAGAATGAAGGGGGGCAGATCTTTGTTCTTTTCCAGCATCAACCGGTAAAGATCCTGTTCATTCCAGCGCTCCAGCATACCGGGTTCCCGGTTGGGAAGACCGGCCTTCATAGGAAAGTCTGTGCTTGGTGTGATAATTGTGTTTTTATAATCCATAGGAATAACCTCCATATTGATAACAAAATAAAAACGCCTTTGTCCCTATCAAGAGACAAAGGCGTTAACCTCTGCGGTACCACTCTCGTTCCGGCTTTCACCGGCACTCAAAACGCGATAACGGGCGAACCCGGTGCAGCCTACTGTGTTCGGTGCACAGCTCCGAGGGGATATAAAGGAATGCCTCCAACTGCCTTGCACCAACCGGCAGCTCTCTGATGGGGGAGAAGACCTTTACCTGTCCTCATCATAGCATATTAAGTGTTATTTACATCGTAGTTCCGGCCAAATTGCAGGTTTGCAAATTTGGTGGTAGTGTCACTCACAGGATGACGGGGCTCTGCTTTGGGTGCCACCTCTTCAGTGGTGCCAATAAGAGTTTCCAGATTGGCGGCGATTTCGTCGGCCAAGGCATCTGCGGAGTTTTTCTTGCTTTCTTCCTGCTCATAGTCAAAGGCACCAACGCCGGCGGTCCGATAGGCGGGCCGGTTGGACTGCTGAATGCGGGTGAGTTCTTCAAGGCAAGAAGCAATCTGGGCTTTCAGGGCTTCAATCGCCTCATTTGCAGACTGCCGTGCTTCTTCCACCCGGTCGTTTTCGGCTGCAATGAGGGCATCAGCATTCTTGGCTGTCTCGGCGGCTTCTTCGGTGGCCGTTGTGAGCATTTGGGCACATTTAGACTCTGCTTCCTGCACCATTTTCTCGCATTCCAATTTGGTGTTCGCCAGGGACTCCCGCATAGAAACTTCGTTGGCCCTGTATTCTTCCAATTTGGAAACAAGAACTTTCATTTTGCTTTTCAGCTGAGCATTTTCCTTATAGAGGGTAATGTAATCCTCAGTCAGGGGTTCAAGTACTGCATCCACGCCGGACTTTTCATAGCCGCCGAAGGCTGCGGTATTGAAAGAAATTTGCTCAATTTGTTGGGGTGTAAACATCTATTTTGTATCCTTTCCCCATTAAATGTGGACTTCTGCTTCAGCCTGCACATTTTCAAGATCGCCTACAACACCCATATTGTGGGGGCAGAACAGGTAGGCAGACTGGGCAACTTTCTTCACACTGCCATCCAGTGCATAAAC
Source organism: Faecousia sp. (assembly GCA_045594945.1). Classification (GTDB taxonomy): domain Bacteria; phylum Bacillota; class Clostridia; order Oscillospirales; family Oscillospiraceae; genus Faecousia. The sequence continues at coordinate 9,934 of JAZNZO010000039.1, read as the reverse complement.
AGCGCCGGAAAGGAAGTCAACAACCCGACGGGTCAAAGCCTTGTCCACATTTTCCATATTCAGGATAACAGCCTTTTTCTTCCGCAGTTCGTTGGCGGCCTTGGCGGCATCATCAAAGGTTCTTGCGTGGAAAAGGACAACTTCCTGCTTGCCGGAATTCATATTCAGCACTTGACCGCTGAAGCCACTGCTATTTGTGCTGGGGGTAGCAGCAGGGGAAGCGGGTGCAGCAGGCTCGCTTTCGCCAATTCGGCTAAAAGGAGAGGGGCGACGGGTGGGCTTGGAGGCAGCTTCCTGAGGCGCTTCCTCAAATTCATCCATTCCATCCTCGTAATCATCGTAATCCTCATCGGAATAGGGCTGGGTAAAGTTCTTCATCTTATCCCAAAAACTCATTGGTGATTCCTCCTGGTATTCTGGCACTCTTAAGAATGCGTTGTTACATAATTTCGTCTGCCGAAGATGGCTGTGCCTACCCGGACCATAGTAGAGCCGCAAGCGATGGCATCGCTGTAATCGTCGGACATACCCATAGACAATATATCTACCCGTACATTATCGTATTTTTTTGTCGTTATGTCAACAGAAAGGTTGCACATTTCTTGAAAAAATTTGTGATTTCCTGTGGGATTTTCTGCAATTGGGGGGATAGCCATAAGGCCAAGGACCCGAATGTTGGAAAAAACGGCAATTTTTTCTAAAACTGCCGGGAGTTCTTCCAAGGTAAAGCCGGATTTACTCTGCTGCATTGCAATATTGACTTCCAGTAAGATGTCCTGAATGCAGGCAATTTTTTGGGCCTGTTTTTGGATGGCTTCTAAAAGGCGCAAAGAGTCCACACTCTGAATGAGGTCCACTTTTCCCACTACGAATTTCACTTTGTTGGTTTGTAAGTGGCCGATAAAGTGGACGGGTACACCTTCGTAGGCATTTTGGGCTAATTTTTCCGTCAATTCCTGGACTTTGTTTTCTCCGCAGCAATCCACACCGGCCTTAATTGCCCGGCGGACCGCATCTGCGTCATTCATTTTGGTGGCGGCGCAAAGGAGAACGGAATTTGGATCTCTGCCGGCCAATATTGCGGCTTGGCGCATATTTTCTTTGATGGCTTTTACATTTTCTTCAATGGACATAAGGCACTCTCTTTCTAAAGAAAAGGGCGACGGATATGCTCCGTCGCCCTTTTACTATGCAGTGATTGCTGCGGCTTTTACAGGTCGAATGGGGGCAAGGGTGGAGATGGCGTGCTTGTAGATCATCTGCTGCTTGCCATCGCTTACCAGAACCACAGAACAGCCGTCAAAGCCTGTCAGGGTCCCCCGGAGCTGAAAGCCATTCATCAGGAACAAAGTTACCGGCACTTTATCCCGGCAAACCTCCTGCAAAATGGCCTCCTCTAATTTTTTATTTTCCAACATAAGTACTCCCTCTTTCTTTGAGATGCACCTATGTTATCACGGCTTCGTTGTCAAATTCCTCAAGAACTTGTCGAAGGGCTTGGAGAATTTCAAAGGTCTTTTGTCCCGGCTTTCGGGTCAGCCAGTGGATTTGGGGATTCTTGCGGAACCAGGTCAGTTGCCGCTTGGCATAATGGCGGGAAGACTGTTGCACCTGGGCGCAGGCCTCCTCCAGAGTGCAGTTGCCTGCCAGGTAATCCACAAATTCCTTATAGCCAATGGCCTGCATGGCAGTGGCTTTCTCTGAGATGCCCATCCGGAAAAGGGCGTTGATTTCCTCCAATAGTCCCAGTTCCAGCATTTTATCTACCCGGCTGTCAATTCGGGCATAAAGGTCTTTCCGGTTTTCATCCTGCAAGGCAAACCATATGGCCTGGAAGCGGGGGGGAAGGGCCTGGGTTTCCAAATTATGCTGGGTGATGGTTTTTCCGGTTTCCAGATATACTTCCATCGCCCGGATAATTCGTTTTTGATCCGACGGATGGAGGCGATTTGCAGAGTCCGGGTCAACCTTGCGGAGCATTTCGATGACTTTTTCAATGCCTTCTGCAGCGGCAATGGCTTCCAGTTCTTCCCGGCGACCTGTGGCAGGGTAGGGGGCAAAAGCATTGCCCCGGATAAGCGCATCCATATATAGACCGGTGCCGCCTACCACGATGGCGGTTTTTCCCCGGGATAGAATGTCTTCTAAAATAGGGGTGGCCATTTGGCAGTAGCGGCTGACGGAAAAGGCCTCGTTGGGATCTGCCACGTCCAACATATAATGCGGGATGTTGCCCCGTTCTTCCAAAGTCGGTTTGGCAGTACCGATGTCCATATACTTATAAACCTGCATGGAGTCGCAGGAGATAATCTCTGCATCCAACTGCTTTGCCAGGGCGATGGACAGATCTGTTTTTCCGGAGGCAGTAGGCCCGGCAATACATATAATATTTTTCACGGGCCTCACCCTTTCTTACCGCTTAAATTGTTTTTCCAGTTGCTTTTTGCTCAGACTGATGCAAATGGGACGGCCATGCGGACAGTATTTTAGTTCTTCCCGGGTCATTACGGTTTCCACAAGGGCGGCAAGTTCCTTCTCATCGGTTTGCCAGCCGGCCTTGATGGCAGCTTTGCATGCGACTGTGTGGAGAATTTCATCCCGTACAGTGGTAACTTTTTCTCTTTTGCCCATAGCAAGGTCTGCTGCCATAGCTTCCAGGGTGGCGGCAGCATCTTCCTGGGATAGATCCATAGGAATTTGACGCAGGAGCAAAGTGTCCGTGCCGAATTCTTCTACTTCAAAGCCAAGAGAGGACAGAAGTTTCCGGTTTTCCAGCAAAATGGCCCGGTCGTCTGCCTGCAGGCGCAACGTTTGAGGCGCCAAAAGCATTTGGGAACTGATGGCTTCCTGGTTGGCTTTCAGTTTCTCAAAGAGAATTCGCTCATGGGCCGCGTGCTTATCAATTAAGAAAGCATTTTCCCCTTGTTCCACGAGAATATAACTGTGATACAGTTCCCCTACGATGCGCCAAGGCGTTTCCTTGGGCATATCCATAACCATCTGTTCCGGCTGCACAATGGGAGCGGTAGGCACAGGGGGCATAGGAGGAACTGGCGGCATAGGGGGAGCAGAAGGTTCCTTTATGCCGATGCTGGGCTGTATAGGTGCCTGCCGCACAACAGGGGTGTTGGAAACGGCATTTGCAGTGGCAACTGCGGCCATAGGATTAGGTTTGGGGGCTTCTTTTATGGCGCTTTGGAATGCCCGGAATTCCTGGGCATCCATAGTGCGGAAGAAGGTTTCCTGCTTGGCAGGGGCGGCTTTTTGGGGCGCGGGCTGCGCGGATGCCTTAAACTGCATTTGAGGCCGGTCCGGGGTTTGGTTTAATGCGCCCAAAACACCATAGTGAACGCAGTCAAAAACATTCTTTTCGTTAAGGAATTTTACCTCTGTTTTTGCAGGATGGACATTAACATCCACCAAATGGGCAGGAAAATCAAGGTGCAGAACGCAGGAAGGGAATTTGCCTACCATAATTTGATTGCGGTAGGCTTCTTCCAATGCGGCCATTAAAATTCTGGACTTTACGGGCCGGCCATTGACAAAGAAAGTCTGCATATTCCGGCTGGGCCGTGCATCAGAGGGTTTGCACACATAGCCGTGAAGGCGGTAACCTTCCCAACTGCTTTCCACCGACACCATACGGCCAAATTCTCTGCCATAGATGCCAAAGACCGCATCCTGCAGTTTTCCTGTACCGGGAGTGGAGAGAACCTCTTTTCCATCCCGCAAAAGTCGGAAGGCCACTTGGGGGTGGGCCAGAGCCTGGGCCTGGACAGTGGCTGTAATTCTGCCGCTTTCCACAGTGTCCGATTTCATAAATTTCATACGGGCAGGGGTGTTGTAAAACAAGTCCCGCACAATGATGGTTGTACCCTGGGGACAGCCGGCTTCCGTTTCTTCTGTAATGTTGCCAGCCTCCAAAGAAAGGGCTATGCCACTGAGGGCCCCTTCCGTTTTCGTCATCAGGTCAATACGACTGACCGAGGAAATGGCGGCAAGTGCTTCGCCCCGGAAGCCCATTGTGGAAATGGCAGCCAGGTCTTCTGCTGTTTTCAGTTTGGACGTGGCGTGGCGCAAGAAGGCTGTGCGGGCGTCTTCTGCTTCCATACCACAGCCGTTATCGGTTACACGCAAAAATGTCATTCCGCCGTCCCGAATTTCGATGGTTACTTGGGTGGCACCTGCATCCACTGCGTTTTCAAGGAGTTCCTTGGCAACGCTGGCAGGCCGTTCCACCACTTCACCGGCGGCAATCAGATTTGCCACATGGGGGGACAGTTTTATGATCTTGGACATAACATCACCTTAATCCAATAGTTTCTTTAGTTTATATAGTTCGTTCATAGCTTCGATGGGTGTGAGCGTTTCCACCTGGATCGTTTCCAGGGCCTGCCTCACTTGCTGGGCACTCAAATCCATCATAGATATTTGATCGTCTGCATTGACAGGCTGGGAAATGATGACAGGTTTTCCCGACTGGGTTTCCAGTTCCTGCAGGATTTCCCGGGCGCGGTTTACAACGGGACCCGGCAGTCCTGCCAATTTGGCTACTTCTACGCCGTAACTGTCATCGGTGGCGCCGGGAATAATCTTTCGCAGGAAAATCATCTTGTCGCCCCGCTTTTTTACAGCGATGTTATAGTTGCGGACATTTGTAAGTTCCTGCTCAATGGCAGACAGTTCATGATAGTGGGTAGCAAACAGGGTCTTGGCACCCAGCTGTTTGGGGTTGGCAGCATATTCCAGCACTGCCCGGGCGATGGCCATGCCATCATAGGTGGAAGTGCCTCTGCCGATTTCATCCAAAATCAGCAGGCTCTTATTGGTGGCGTACTTGAGGATGTTGGAAACTTCCCACATTTCCACCATAAAGGTGGATTGCCCGGATGCCAAGTCGTCGCTGGCACCAATTCTGGTAAAAATTCGGTCTACGATGCCGATGGTAGCAGAGCGGGCCGGCACGAAACTACCGGTTTGGGCCAATAGGACAATCAAGGCCACCTGCCGCATATAGGTGGATTTACCCGCCATATTGGGGCCTGTGATGATGGAGACCAAATGATCCCGGCTGCCGATCTGGGTGTCGTTAGGAACAAACAGAGAATCGGTGAGAATTTGCTCCACCACCGGGTGACGGCCGTCTGTAATTTGAATTTCGTTGCCGACAGTGATTTCCGGACGGCAATAACCGTTTTGCACAGCCAAAGTCGCCATAGAGCAAAGAGTGTCCAATGCGGCTACAGCAGCGGCGGTTAGTTGCACACGGGCGGCCTGGGCAGAAAGCCATTCCCGCAGGGTTGTAAAGATTTGATACTCCAGAGCGGTGAGCCGATCCTTGGCACCCATTACCTGGTCTTCCAGTTCTTTGATTTCCTGGGTGATGTAACGTTCGCAGTTGGCGAGGGTTTGCTTGCGGATGTAATGATTAGGTACTTGGTCCATAAAGGACTTGCAAACTTCGATATAGTAACCGAATACCCGGTTATAGCTGATTTTCAAGGTGCGTATGCCGGTCTTTTCCCGCTCCTGGGCTTCCAGACGGAGAATGGTATCCGTGCCGCCTTCCATCAAACTGCGAAGGAAGTCGGCCTGCTGGTCTGCGCCTTTTCGGATAATGCCGCCTTCCCGGACAGTTAGCGGGGGATTTTCTACAATGGTAAATTCAATCCTGTCTGCACAGTCTGCAAGGGGATCAATGGCCTGAGCCAATTTTTGGAGCATAGAACTGCGGCTGTTACTTAGCAAGGCTTTGATTTTGGGCAGGGGACGCAGTCCCTGGGCAAGGCCCAAAAGGTCCCGGCAATTAACTGTACCGGTGACAATGCGGGTCATAACCCGTTCAAAGTCTGTAATATCCTTCAGGGCCTCTGTCAGGTCAGCCCGAAGCATAGTGTTTTCCACCAGTTCCTGCACGGCGCTTTGGCGGCGGCCAATTTCCACTGCATCCAGCAGGGGCTTTTCCAGCCAACTGCGGAGCATTCTGCCGCCCATAGCCGTAGAAGTCCGGTCGATAGCCCAAAGAAGTGTTCCCTTCTTATCCCGGTTTCGCATGGTTTCTGTCAGTTCCAGGTTTCTGCGGGCATCCAGGTCTAATTCCATAAACCGCCCGGAAGAATAATACTGGAACTGGCGAATGTGGGCCAGGTCGTTTTTTTGCAGTTCCAAAAGGGTGTTCAAAAGAGCACCGGCAGCCATAACCACCTGATCCATATTTGCAATGCCCAGGGATGCCAGGTCTTGTTCAAAATGGGACTGCAAAACATTCGTGCAAGTGAAAAGATCATACTGACCGGGCTTTTCTTCGTCCACACAGCATACAAGACGGTGGTGAAGGGCCTCTTCCAAAATGGCATCTTTGCAATTTTCACCGCCACGCATAACTTCTGTGGGAGCAAAGCGGCCCAATTCCGATGCGGCCGCCTGGGCATCGGCACACAAAGTGGCGTAAAATGCACCGGTGGAAAGGTCACAGAAAGCCACACCAAATTTGCCGTTTTTACCGTAAAGAGAAGCAAAGTAATTGTTTTTCCGTTCTTCCAGCATACAACTTTCCGTAACGGTACCGGGGGTGACAATCCGGGTAATATCCCGTTCCACAATTCCCTTGGCCTGGGAGGGGTCTTCCATCTGCTCGCAGATTGCCACCTTGTAACCCTTTGCAACCAAGCGGGCGATGTACGCATCCACAGAGTGGTAGGGAACACCGCACATAGGGGTCTGCTCTTCCTTTGGCTTATTTCTGTCCCGGGTAGTTAGAGTTAAATCCAATTCTTTTGCAGCCAGTTTGGCATCTTCGTCAAACATTTCGTAGAAGTCGCCAAGGCGGAAGAATAGAATGCAATCTTGGTTTTTCGCTTTGATTTGGAAATATTGTCGACGCATAGGCGTCATTTCGTTGGCGGGTGTAGCCATAAAATCAACTCTCTTTGTATTTATTCAGGCAACTTGCCGGTGAGGCTCCAGGTTGTAGCGCCGGTAATGGTGATATCCACATAGGAACCAATAAGGTCCTCACTTCCTGGAAAGCGAACCAAACGGCCGCCCTCTGTACGGGCAGTGAGCAAGTCTTTGTCCTTGCCATCTACAAGGCAAGGCATTGTCTTTCCAACATAGCCGGCGTGGATGCTTTCGGAAATGCTGTTTTGCAGGGCGCAAAGAGCATCAAACCGACGATTTTTCTCTTCCTTGGGGGTGGGATCTTCCATAGAAGCCGCCGGCGTACCGGGTCTGGGGGAGAAGATAAAGGTGAAAAGGCTGTCATAGTGAACTTCGGAGATCAAAGAAAGGGTTTCCTGGAAATCCTCCTCTGTTTCTCCGGGGAAGCCCACAATCACATCAGAAGTCAGCACCAAATTGGGCATAACAGATTTGGCGTAATTCACAAGTTCCAAATAATGCTCCCGGTCGTAATGCCGATTCATAGCCTTCAGAATGCGGGAAGAGCCGGACTGGAAGGGAAGATGCAACTGCTTTGCAATCTTAGGCTCAGCAGCCATCGTGTCAAACAGTTTTTTGGAAGCATCCCGGGGATGGCTGGTCATAAACCGGATAAGGAACTGGCCGGGAATTTTGGCGATTTCTGCAAGCAGGTCGGCAAAATCCACTTTTTCAGCCAAGTCTTTTCCATAGGAGTTTACATTTTGCCCCAAAAGGGTGATTTCCTTTGCACCGGCTGCAATGACTTGCCGGCACTCGGCAAGAATATCCTCTACCTTCCGGCTACGCTCCCGTCCCCGTACATAGGGGACAATGCAGTAGGTGCAGAAATTGTTGCAGCCGTACATGATGGACACCCAGGCCTTTAGCGTTTGATCCCGAAGTTGGGGCAGGCCTTCTGCGATCGAACCGGGCTCATCTTCTGTAAAGAACACACGCTTCTTTCCTGTCAGTACCCGGTATAAAATTTCCGGGAATTGCCAAAGATGATGGGTAGAGAACACCCCATCTACATGGGGATAACTGTTGCGGATGCGGTTTACTACCGTTTCCTGTCCAGCCATACAGCCGCATAGGAAAATCTTTTGGGCCGGGTGGCGGCGCTTGGTATGGGTAAGAGCGCCCAAATTGCCGAATACCCGCTGTTCTGCGTGTTCCCGGATGGCGCAGGTATTCATTACCACCACATCGGCATTTTCTGCTTCACCTGCAATGGCATAGCCGCTTTGCGCCAACATACCCCGAATGCGCTCAGAATCGGCTTCGTTCTGCTGGCAACCGTATGTTTCCACATAGGCCCGGGGGGTACGCCCTTCAGCAACCCAAAGGGCAGATATCTTATCGCAAAAGAGCAGTTGATCATTTACCTGCTCTTGGGAAATAGTTGTAGTTTTGGTATTCATTAGGTCGCTCCTCGATATAATCTATCAACATAAAATAATACCATTTTTCTTCTCTTTTTGCAAGGGCTCTTACAATAAAAATAGAAGATTATGAACATTTCGTAACATATCTTGCATTCTTTACCGGTTTATGGTAAGATACTTCCATTCGTGCCTTCCTATTGGGGGGAGAAAAGAGGATGTATATGGAACAGGAGAATAAGAAAATGAAGTGGGACACCACGAAAATCGTTCTGGCGATTACTGCCGGTGTTGCGGTTTTGGCTTTGGTGGGCCTTCTTGTTTGGATGGTAATGTCCGGTATGATCACGGTCAATGTGGGCAAGCAGGAGGAAACCACCCCTGTAGTTACTACCCAATCTTATACGGCCACTGCGGAAGCGGCAGTTGCGGCAAACCGAAACGTAGTTGCCACTGTGGGTAACCGGGAACTGCTCAATGGACAACTGCAGGTACACTACTGGACGCAGATTTATACGTTTATCAACAACTACAGTGCCTATCTGTCTTATTTCGGTGTGGACTTTACAAAGCCACTGCACACCCAGATGTACGATGAAACTATGACCTGGGAAGAGTTCTTCCTGGAAATGGCCCTGGATTCCTGGAGCCAGATGGCAACCATTGCACAGATGGCAGAAAAAGATGGCTTCACTATGACACAGGAGCAACAGCAGGCGCTGAATACCACAGTGGAAAACCTGGAAAAGAGTGCTTTGGATTATGGATATACGAATTTGGCAGAAATGGTAGAAGAGGAAATGGGCAAGGGCGCTACTGCCGATGACTATATTGCCTATATTAAACTTGACTACCTTTGCAGCACCTATGTTTCCAGTCTGCGGGAAAAAAATGCGCCCACTGATGCACAGATTGAAGAGTACTACGATGCCAACGAAGAGGCTGTTAAGAGTGCAGGCTACGGCAAGGATAAAGGCAAAGTGGTGGATGTGCGCCATATTCTCATCAAGCCGGAGGGCGGTACACTCAATACTGACGGTGTGACCTATTCCTACACAGATGCTGCTTGGGAGGCTTGCCGCCAGAAGGCCCAGGTGGTTTATGATCTGTGGCTCAATGGGGAGAAGAACGAGGACACCTTTGCAGACCTGGCCAAAAAGAATTCTGCAGACGGCTCTGCTGCTAACGGCGGCCTGATTACGGATATTGCCAAGGGTAAAACGGTGGAAGGTTTCAATGAATGGCTCTTTGAAGATGGCCGGGCTTATGGCGACCATGCCCTTGTGAAAACGGTCTACGGCTATCACATTATGTTCTATGTAGACACCGAAGATGCCTGGATTCGCTACTGCAGAGCCAACTATGCCAATGATATTGTTTCCAACCAGATGAAACAGTTTGCTGAAGATTATACCATCAAAACAGACTATGATATGATTGCCATCGGCCAGGTAGACCTGGCAGGCTAAAAATGAAAAGTGGGCATCGCTTGTAGACTGCCCCTGTAAAAACAGACAATAGACAAAGAGCCCCCTGATGTAGGATAATAACTACATCAGGGGGTATTGTTATGAGCAAAAGGAAATGGACAAATATGCAGGAATTGTCACCACAGATTCTTGCAATGCGAG
>JAZNZO010000038.1:0-20276 GCA_045594945.1 Faecousia sp. | reverse complement strand
AGAGCAAAAGAAAGTATAACTACGGCACCGGCCGCCGTAAGTCCTCCGTTGCCCGCGTTCGTGTATACGAAAACGGCACCGGTTCCATCATCATCAACGGCCGCGACATGGACGAGTACTTCGGTCTGGAGACCCTGAAGCTGATCGTTCGTCAGCCCCTGGTCACTGCTGACCTGCTGGGCAAGGTTGACATCGTTGTCACTGTTGCAGGCGGCGGCGTTTCCGGTCAGGCCGGCGCTATCCGTCACGGCATCTCCCGCGCACTGCTGACCCTGAACCCCGAGACCCGTCCCGCTCTGAAGGCTGCCGGTTTCCTGACCCGCGACCCCAGAATGAAGGAAAGAAAGAAGTACGGCTTGAAGGCTGCAAGAAGAGCTCCCCAGTTCTCCAAGAGATAATCTGCAGAACACATTTCGAGACCACTCCTTTTGGGGTGGTCTCTTTTTTGCGTTCGCCTTATGTTTCCAAAATATTTTTTAGATTGCAACCGGGTTTGCTTTTTGCTAAAATACTATCACAAACTTACATTCGCGAGGGATGCACGATGGGCCTTGTATTCAGAAAACCAACCAAAAACGACATACAGGAAATTGCAGACTTCAAGCAGGAATTTCTGGACTATGGCAGCGGAATGGATGGCACCGGCACTTTGTTCAGAGTCAGCGCAGAGCAGTGGCTGGAATATATCCAGAAGATGGAAGAAGCAGATGATCCCAATTCTGTGCCTTGTCTGCAATACGGTCTGTTTGACAGTAGCCACCTTTTAGGGCTTATCCAGATTCGTCTTAAGCTAAAGGGATATCTAGTAGATTTTGGCGGACATATTGGCTATTGCGTGCGGCCAAGTGATCGAAGAAAGGGCTATGCAAAAACAATGCTGAAGGCCTCATTGGATATTTGCCGCAAAGAAGGCCTTGGGAAAGTCCTGGTCACCTGTTTGGAGGACAACATAGGCAGCGCCAAAACCATCGAAAGCTGCGGCGGCATTTTTGAGAAAACCGTTTATGATGATGTAAATTACAAAGCAAATATGAAGCGGTATTGGATTTCCTTATAAAAAGGGGGTGCTTGAATGCGCTACACACAGCCGGTGGTGCAGGGGATTTTCAAAAGACGGCCCAATCGGTTTATTGCCCACATTGAAATTGACGGCAAAGAGGAAATTTGCCATGTGAAAAACACCGGTCGTTGCAGAGAACTGCTCCCCATTGGTGCAAAGGTTTGGTGCTTGGATGCCCAAAGCCACACCCGGAAGACCCGGTATGACTTGATTGCGGTGCAAAAGGGGGATCTGCTCATCAATATGGATTCTCAAGCCCCCAACAAGGCGGTGGAAAACTGGCTGAAACGGGGCGGCCTGGGAGAAATTGCCGATCTGAAGCCGGAAAGTACCTTCGGGGCAAGCCGGTTTGATTTCTCCTTTACCAAAGACGGCAGGCCCTGCTTTTTGGAAGTAAAAGGGGTTACTTTAGAAGAAAACGGCATCTGCGCTTTCCCGGATGCACCTACAGAGCGTGGGGCAAAGCATTTAAGGGAACTGACGGAGCTTGCAAAGCAGGGCTACGGCGCTTATGTGCTGTTTGTAATCCAGTTTTCTCCTGCCAAATATTTGCACCCCAATGACGCAACCGACCCTAAATTTGGGCAGGCTCTGCGGCAGGCCGCAAAAAATGGTGTGCAAATCCTTGCTATGGACTGCGCTGTTACACCGGAGAGCATGGTGCTGCAGAATCCGGTAGAAGTAAAACTGTAGCAGAGGAAAGCGGAAAATGATTTTATTGTCGGCAACGCCGACTCCTTAACTTTCCTCTTTCAACTATCAACTTTCAACTAAAAAGGTCGGACGGAAAATTCCGTCCGCCCTTTTATAGCGTTTCCAGTAATTGTTCCAGTTGGGCGATACTTTCAATTTGGTAATCCGGGACAATGTTGGTGACCGGTTTTCCCTTGGGATTTACCCAGCAGGTGCGGATACCTGCGTTGATACCGCCCTGGATATCGGAAGTCAGGCTGTCCCCCACGATGATGGCCTTTTCCTTTTGGAAGCCCTCAATACGGGCAAAGACCCGTTCAAAATAGGCAATATCCGGCTTATCCGCTCCCACTTCCTGGGATACGAAAATCGTTTCGAAAAAGCGGCTGATGTTGGCGCTTTTCAGCCGTCCTGCCTGGACCCTTGCCGTGCCGTTGCTCACAAGATAGAGTTTGTACTTTTTGGAAAGACTTTCCAGTGCCTGCTCTGCCCCGGGCAGGAAATAGTGGCCGATGGAGAGGTTTTCTTCATACAAAGAGGCGCACTTTTGGGGGTCAACTTCGATGCCGTATTCCTTAAACAGAGTCTCAAACCGGCCCAAAAGCACCTGGGGGCGGGTCAATTCTTTCCGTTCCAGCCGTTCCCAATGGGCCTTATTGATGATGCTGTACCGGGCAAGCACTTCTTCTGTAGGCTCTAATCCCAAAGTTCTGAGTGTTTTGCTTAAGGCAATCTGCTCGGCCTTATGGAAGTCTAAAATGGTATCGTCCAAGTCCAGAAGCAAAAATTCAACCATTATGTTTCCTCCTATAAATTTCGTTGGCAATGGATGCAAACCCGGCAATATCCAGGGTCTCACCCCGGACAGTGGCCGGCAGACCCACCGCTTCCAGCACTTCGGCTGCGCCGGCTTTTCCCAGTTCCGGGAAACCGGATGCCAGGCCGTTTTGCAGGGTTTTTCTGCGCATGGCAAAACTGGCTTTTACCACCCGGAAGAATAAGGCTTTGTCCTTAATATCCCAGGGCAATTCCTCCCGCACCTTCAGACTCACCACCGCAGAGGTGACCTTTGGCTGGGGCATAAAGCAGTGGGGCGGCACATCAAACAGCAGTTCCGGCTGGGCATAAAACTGGCAGAACACCGTAAATGCGCCATAGTCGGCTGTGCCCGGCTTGGCGGCAATTCGCTGGGCCACTTCCTTCTGCACCATAACCGTCACCCGCTGGAAGCATTCCGCTTCCAAAAGAGCGCTCAAAATGGGGGTTGTAATATAGTAAGGCAGATTGGCGCAGGCCATAGGACGTAAGCCCTCAAACTTCTCTGCAACCAATGCCTTTACATCCTGCTTAAGAATATCGGACCAAAGGATTTCCAAATTGGAAAACTCTCCAACCGTCTTTTGGAGCAACGGCTCCAGCCGGGTATCCACTTCCACTGCGCAGACCTTCTTGGCTCGCAAACAAAGCTGCTGGGTCAAAGGGCCGATACCCGGGCCGATTTCCAGCACGCCTGCTGTTTCATCCACGCCGGAGTCTTCCGCAATCCGTTGCGGCACCCAGGGGGCAATCAAAAAGTTCTGGCCCTTGGCTTTTGAAAAATGGAAGCCGTGTTCTGCCAAAAGGGGCTTCATCACCCCGATATTACAAACATCCAACATACAAATTCCGCCTTTCTTTTGCCATTATAGCAAACAGGCGATGATTTTGCAATCAAATCAAGAAATATACCTGGCACATCCGCACCCCAAAGGCATTACATTCCCGGAGGGTATCAAAATACAGGTCAATCCGGTTGCCTTTGATAAGCCCACCGCAGTCTTCGGCGGTGGCTTCTCCGTAGATATACTTGCCGTCTTCCGACACAATAAACATTTTTGTGCCGTAGGGAATGACTTTGGGGTCAACGGCGATTGCACCCACCCGGGCCTGGGTGCCGGTGGCGGTGATGCCGTTTACTCCCGGTTCTCCGGCCGTATAGGCGGTAGCCCTAAACTGCCCCTGGTGGGAAAATTCCAGCACCTGCCCCTCTTCTGTGATGATGCAGTTTTCTCCAAACAAAGGAAAGACCCGCCCTTGCCCTGCCTTTTCTCCTGTGCCGATTGCTACGATTTGGTGGATTGGCTCAGATAGTATTTCTTCCTGTAAAACCTCTTTTTCCGTTTGTTTCCCGTTTTTATAGGTCACCAGGCAGGTTTGGCTGGCCTTTCCCACCTGCCCGGAAAAAAGCACTTCCATTTTTCCCTCCGGCAAAGAGGGGTCCTGGCAGTAGATGCTGCCGTAGCCAATCCCTGCCAATCGCTGTTCTTCCCGGGTTTCTATCCGGGGCTGGGTGGCAGGCACTGTGGGCTCCGGCTCTTTGGCCGGGGCGCACCCCGCAAAAAGCAAACACAAAAGTAGTATCAGAATTTTCATAAAAAGCCTCCTTGAGGGGGAGAGAATACCACATGCCCCAGGTCAAAATCAAGGGCTTTTTTGTAAACAATGGGCTGGGATTGACAACCAATTATTTTTGTGGTATATTTTTTTCGTTAAAGGCCGTGATGAAGACACGGGCGCTTTGGAACTTTTCAGAGAGAGGTCGGCAGGTGAAAGACCTTAAAGTTTTCCTTTGTGCCATACCACTTCTGAGCCGTATGCGCGGAAATGCCATACCGGGAACTCCCGTTACAGAGTCAATGAGTGACGGCTATGCCGTAACCAGGGTGGAACCGTGGAATGTTTTGCATCCCACCCCTGATTTCTATCAGGGAGTGGGTATTTTTTATACCTCTCCCCAATCAAAAGGAGGAAATATTATGTCCGAAGAAAATCTGTACACTTTTGAAAACCCGGAGTACCGGAAGACCTACTGGCACACCTGCTCCCACATTATGGCTCAGGCAGTCAAGCGTCTGTGGCCGGAAGTACAGTTGGCCATTGGCCCTGCCATTGATGAGGGCTGGTACTACGACTTTGACGCGCCCTTCTCCTTCACCCCCGAGCATTTGGAGAAGATCGAAGCAGAAATGAAGAAGATCTGCAAAGAGCGCATTCGCCTGGAGCGCACCGAAAAACCCCGTGCGGAAGCCATCGCCTATATGGAAAGTGCCAACGAGCCCTATAAGGTAGAACTGATTAACGACCTGCCGGAAGATGCAGTCATCTCTTTCTACACCCAGGGGGACTTTACCGACCTTTGCGCCGGCCCTCACGTGGATCACACCGGCAGAATTAAGCACAACGGCTTTAAGCTGACCAAGTCCTGCGGCGCTTACTGGCGGGGCGACAGCAACCGGAAAATGCTTCAGCGCATCTACGGCATCGGCTTCCCCAGCAAGGAAGAACTGGATGTTTACCTGGAAAAGCAGGCAGAAGCCCTGAAGCGGGATCACAACAAACTGGGCCGGGAACTGGAATTCTTCACCACCGTAGAAGAAATCGGCCAGGGTCTTCCTATTCTGCTGCCCAAGGGCGCCCGGGTCATTCAGACTCTGCAGCGCTGGGTGGAAGACGAAGAGCGCAAGCGGGGCTACCTGCTGACCAAAACCCCTCTGATGGCCAAGCGGGATCTGTACCGCATCTCCGGCCACTGGGATCACTATCTGGACGGTATGTTCGTTTTGGGCGACCCCTACGATGAAGAAAAGGAATGCTTTGCCCTTCGTCCTATGACCTGCCCCTTCCAGTACCAGGTCTATCTGAACCGGGCAAGAAGTTACCGTGACCTGCCTATGCGGTTAGGCGAAACTTCCACCCTGTTCCGTAACGTGGATTCCGGCGAAATGCACGGATTGATCCGTGTCCGCCAGTTCACCATTTCCGAAGGTCACCTGGTGCTTCGTCCCGATCAGTTGGAAGAAGAGTTTAAGGGCTGTCTGGAACTTGCCAAGTACTGCCTGGACACCGTTGGTATGCTGGAAAACTGCACTTTCCGTTTCTCCCAGTGGGATCCTGCCAAGGCCGGCATCAAGTACGAAGGCACGGCCCAGCAGTGGGAAGATGCCCAGGCCACTATGAAAGAAATCCTGGACAAACTGGGCGTGGACTACGAAGTGGGTATCGACGAAGCCGCCTTCTACGGCCCCAAACTGGACATTCAGTATAAGAATGTCTTTGGCAAGGAAGATACCATCGTTACCATTCAGATTGATATGCTGCTGGCGCAGAAGTTCGGCATGGAATACACCGATGCCGACGGCCAGAAGAAGATTCCCTATATCATCCACCGCACCAGCCTTGGCTGCTATGAGCGGACACTGGCTTACCTGATCGAGCGGTATGCCGGCGCTCTGCCCCTGTGGATGATGCCCCTGCAGGTTAAGGTCCTGCCCATCACCGACCGGACCCACGAATACGCAAACCAGTTGGTTGCAAAACTGGAAAGCGCCGGCATTTGGGCAGAAAGCGACTGCCGCAGCGAAAAATTGGGCTACAAAATCCGGGAAGCCCAACTGCAGAAAATCCCCTATATGCTGGTGGTTGGCGACCGGGATATGGAAAACGGCACTGTTTCCGTCCGTACCCGGAAAGGTGACGACCTGGGCGCTATGACCCCCGACGAATTTATGGCAAAGTGCCTGCTGGAGATCGCCACAAAGTCTAAGGAAGTATAATCCTTTTCCCCCTTGTCCAAAATAAGCAGAGAAGCGAGCTTCTCTGCTTATTTTTTTCTTTTGGGGGTCCTCATGAACAAAAAAGTTACATTCTCTCTTGCCGCCGGAGTCGCCGGCACTGCCGCCCTTTCCCACGCGCTGACCTGCTACCTTGTGAAGATGGCGGTGGACAGGCAAATGCCCTCCGCTCCGGCCGGTCTTGCCCGGGCCGCCATCCGGGGAAGCGGCTGCACCCAGGGCTTTTTACACAAATTGGAACAAACAGGCAAAACCCTGCAGGCTATGCCTCACACCCGGGTATCCATCAAAGCCCGGGATGGGGAAACCCTGATAGGGCATCTGTTTACCTGCCCCAATCCCAAACGGCTTCTTTTGGGTATGCACGGCTGGCGAAGCAGTTGGTGCGGCGATTTTGGAATGATTGCCCCCTTTTTATTGCAGGAGGGCTGCTGTCTGCTGCTGCCGGAGCAACGGGGGCAAGGAGAAAGCGGCGGCGCTTTTATGGGATTAGGGGTTTTGGAGCGGCACGACTGTGTCCGCTGGGCCAATTACCTGGCCGGACTGTATCCCCATTTGCCTTTATATCTTGCCGGTGTTTCAATGGGTGCCGCCACCGTGCTGATGAGTACGGAACTTCCCCTTCCGGGAACAGTCCGGGGGCTGATTGGGGACTGTGGCTTCACCGACCCCCAAGCCATTTGCCGCCATGTGGTAAAAAACAATCTGCATCTTTCCTACTCCCTTCGGGGGCCTGTGGCCCACAGGCTTTGCAAACGGAAAAACCAGGCCGGTCTTTCCGGCTGTTCTGCTCCCAAAGCCCTGGCCCGCTGCCGTCTGCCGGTACTGCTCATTCACGGCTCTGATGACCGGTTTGTGCCTGTGGAAATGACCTATGAAAACTACAAAGCCTGCGGCGGTCCCAAGCATCTTTTGATTGTTCCCGGCGCTGATCACGGGATGAGTTACTACAAAGACCCCCTTTCCTACGAAAAGGCGCTAAAACAGTTCTTTTCGCTGTATGACAAATAGGCAATTTCCCGGCAAGGCATTCTTTACATTTCCCCCTTTTCGTGATAGAATAATAAAAAATCGGGAAAGGGGGAAATGCTGTGATTCGCTGGTTTCGGCAATACTTTTGGAATGCCTGCCGCAAGTGCGACAAAATTCTTTTGCTTCTTTGCATCCTTGCCAACGCCTTTGGCCTTCTGATGATTGCCAGCGCCACCAACTACCGGGATACCTTATCCTATGTGGACCGCCAGTTGATGGCTTCTTTAGGCGGCGTTTTCCTCTTTATTTTGATTTCCTCTTTGAATATTGACAGCATTTTGGAGCATCGGCGCATCCTGTACATCATTATGTACGGCCTGATTTTGCTGCTGATCCCCTTCGGCACGGACAACGGCTCCGGTAACGTCAGTTGGCTGGACATTGATTTTCTGCCTTTCTATATTCAGCCTGCAGAAATTTGCAAAATCTTCTTTATTCTGGTCTGCGCCTCCATTATGGGGGCCCGGCAAAACCGCCCCTCTGCCATCTCTTCTGTTCTGCGCAGTTTTATCCCCTTTGCCCTTTTGTTTGGCCTTAACCTGCTCCTGTCCGGGGATTTGGGCGTTTCTGCCATCTTTATTATGATTTATGTAATTATGGCATTGGCCGGCGGCATCAATCTGATTTGGTTTGCCATCGCCGGCGGCACCGCCGTTGCGGCTTTCCCATTCCTATGGTCTATGCTGGACGGCTATCAGAAAAACCGTTTCCTGATCCTGTTTGATCCCACCATTGACCCTCTGGGTATCAACGAGCGGTATCACACCATGCGCTCATTAAAATCCCTCACCGGCGGCGGTCTGTTCGGTCAAGGGCTGTTTAACGGCAACCGCACCCAAACCTACGGTGTTCTGCCTGCCCAGCATACCGACTATATTTTTTCTGCCATCGGAGAAGAATTGGGGTATTTTGGCTGCATTTTCACCATCACCCTGCTTTTCTTAATCGTTGCCCGTGTTGTTTGGGTTGGTGTCCGCAGCCCCGACTATACCCGAAAACTGATTTGCTTCGGCGCAGCAGCCGCCCTCATTTTCCAGATCGTCATCAATGTGGGTATGTGTATGGGCGTTATGCCCGTTATCGGTCTGACCCTGCCGTTCATCAGTTACGGCGGCTCTTCCATTCTGACGGTGTACGGCATGCTTGGGTTTGTATCCGGCGTATTCGCCCGACCAAGTCCCACCAGTTACGAGCGATATATCCGCCCGCCCTATATGGCAAGAACATTGTTATAAAAACGCAGTTGGCTTCAACTGCGTTTTTATAGTTTATCCGCCACAAAGCAGATAATTCCCAACCCGACAAGGAGGGCCGCCCCCAAATAAAACCGCCAGGTCACTTTTCCTCCTTCCGGCAGAAAAACACATTTCCTGCCTTATCCACTGTCAAAAGCCAGGTATCTTCCACCTTGGCTTTTTGTTTTTTCAGTTCCTTTTCCAGCCATTTTTCATCTTTGCCGCTTAACCCTAAATTCTCCTTTTGCAGTTTGCCGTCGCTGATAACGGTTACCGGCAGATACTGCTCCCGGACCGTGATCCCAGCATCCTGGGCAGATGCCGGCGCATCTTTGGTATAGGGAAAAACCGACAGATTGCCATTGGTTTCCAGGATGGCATATTGGACACTGGCCAAATCCAATACCTCTTTTTCCCGTAAATGGCCCGTCAGTTCGTCCATTGTCACCCGGGTGCGCCGCAAATTGTTTTGCAAAATGTGGCCGTTTTCAATGAGTATCACCGGCTTGCCGCATACGAATTTGCGAAACCAAACACTCCCCATCGAAAGACCCGACAGCACCAGTTCCATTCCCAACACCGTCAGAATGGGAATTACCCCGGTGTATAAGGGGATATCCGCTTTTTCCAGGGGAATGGCGGCAAAGTCTGCCACCATCATGGTCACTACAAATTCCGACGGCTCCATTTGTCCTACTTGCCGCTTGCCCATCATACGAATAACGGCCACCAGCAGAATATACAGAAGAATTCCTCGCACAAAAGAAAAAAGCAAAACTGTCACCTCGTGATAGTTTTGCCCAGTTTTTCCGTATAATGCAAAAACCGCAGCCCTGCTGCGGTTTCTGCAAAAAATAAGAGGAAAGGAAAAAAGAAAAGAAGATTGAATCATTGTTACTATTATAGTAATTCCAAAATGTGAAGAAAAAAAGCGGTTAAATTTTAAGTTTTTATTAAGTTGGCAAAAATAACAGAAAATATCCCTGCCCCTATGACCCGTACCTGCCGGCAAAATCCCTTGGGATTACTTTACAAAAAGAGAAAACCTTTGTATAATAAGAAAAATTGGAAGCGGAGGTTTGCTATGCTTCAAAAATTGCAGGCGGTGCAAAACCGCTTTGAGGAACTTTGCGCCCGGTCAGAACAGCCGGACTTTTATAATGACCCCAAGAAGGCGGCGGCCATCTTGCGGGAGAAAAACGACTTGGAGCCTTTGATGGAAACACTGGCCGCCTACCGGGGAGCCATTGGGGAAATGGAAGATGCCCAGCTTTTGATGAGTGAGCCGGATATGAAGGAATTTTGCCAGCAGACCTATCAGGAGGCCAAAGCCCGGTCTGAAAGCCTGTATAAAGAACTTCAAATCCTTCTTCTGCCCAAAGATCCTAATGACGAAAAAAGCGTCATTGTGGAAATCCGGGGCGGTGTCGGCGGAGAAGAAAGCGCCCTTTTTGCCCACAGTCTTTTCAGAATGTACAGTATGTATGCCGCCCAAAAGGGCTGGAGCATTGAACTGATGAACTATTCTGACACAGAACTGGGGGGCGTAAAAGAAGCAGACTTTGTGATCAACGGGCGGGGCGCTTACTCCCGTCTGAAGTATGAGTCCGGTGTCCATCGGGTGCAGCGGGTGCCGGAAACCGAGTCCGGCGGACGGGTCCACACTTCCACCGCCACCGTTGCGGTCCTGCCGGAAATGGAAGAGGTGGATGTGCAGTTAAACCCCGCAGATATCGAAATGCAGGTCTTCCGGGCCAGCGGCGCAGGCGGTCAGCACGTCAATAAGACCAGTTCTGCCGTCCGCCTTATCCACAAGCCTACCGGCATCGTTGTGGCCTGCCAGGAAGAGCGCAGTCAGGTGCAAAACCGGGAAAAGTGTATGCGCCTGCTGGCTTCCAAACTCTATGAAATCGAGCAGGAGCGGCTCTCCTCGGAAATCACCGGTATGCGCCGCAGTCAAGTTGGCACCGGTATGCGCAACGAGCGCATCCGCACCTATAACTTCCCCCAGGGCCGGGTCACCGACCATCGGATTGGCCTGACACTTTATAAAATTGATGCGGTAATGGATGGCGCTCTGGATGAACTGATTGACGGTCTGGCCACTGCCGACCAGGCAGAAAAACTGCAAAACGCTCAATATTGAGGTTATTATGGAATTTATTACACACAGCCCCCAGGAAACGGAAGATTTGGGGCAGAAATTGGGGCGGCTTATCCCTGCCGGTACGGTGATTGCCTACCGGGGCGACCTGGGTGCAGGAAAAACCGCCTTTACCCGGGGACTTGCCCGGGGTTTGGGGATTACCGACCCGGTAACCAGCCCTACCTATACCATTGTAAATGAATATACTTCCGGAAGACTTCCCCTTTTCCATTTCGATATGTACCGGCTTCACAGCGCTGATGACCTTTTTGACATCGGCTGGGAGGATTACCTGGACCGGCAAGGTGTCTGTGCCGTAGAGTGGAGCGAAAATGTCGCCCAGGCTATGGAAAATCCCTTGACCGTGACCATCCAAAAAATCGGGGAAGACAGCCGTATAATCACCTTGGAAGGAGGAAGCTTCCTTGCTGATATTAGCCTTTGAGACCTCTGCCAAAGCCGGGTCTGTTGCCCTCATGAAAGAGGGTAAACTTTTGGGAGAAAGTTACAGCAACACCGGCCTGACCCATTCCCAAACCCTGCTGAAAATGGCAGAAGATCTGCTTGCCGCCTGCGGCTGCACGCCTCAGGATGTGGAAGCGGTAGCCGTTGCCGCAGGGCCCGGCAGTTTTACCGGTGTGCGCATTGGTGTCGCCGCCGCCAAGGGCTACGCCTGGGGTAAAGAAATTCCCTGCTATGGCGTATCCACGTTGGAAGCAATGGCCCTTTCATTGGGTGTTTACCGGGGCATCGTGGTTGGCGTAATGGATGCCCGGAGAAACCAGGTTTATACCGCCACCTTCCGGGCAGATGCCGGCAAACTGAGCCGGCTGACGGAAGACCGGGCTATTTCTCTATCAGAACTGGGAGAAGAATTAAAAAATCTGTCAGACCCCATTTTTCTTGTTGGCGATGGCAGCATTTTGTGTTATAATACGTTGCAGGAGCAAGTAAACGGTCTTATTTTGCCTCCGGAGCACCGGATGCATCAGCGGGCCGCCGGGGTTGCCCTTGCCGCAGAAGAAAAACACCTCCGGGGAGAACCCTGCGACGGTGCTGCCCTCACCCCTAATTATCTTCGTCTATCACAGGCCGAACGGGAACGGCTGGAAAAAGAACAGAAATAAAGGAGCATTACTATGGCAAACGTACATGTTTTGGACCACCCTCTGATTCAGCATAAACTCTCCATTATGCGCGATAAGAACACCGGCACCAATCAATTTCGCGGATTGGTAGGCGAAATTGCCGCCCTGATGTGCTATGAAGCCACCCGGAATCTTCCCACCAAGGAAGTAACCGTAGAAACCCCTGTGGCAACCGCCAAGGTGCAGGTTTTGGCCGGCAAGAAACTGGCCATCATCCCCATCCTCCGGGCCGGTCTGGGCATGGTGGACTCTATGGTTAATCTGATTCCTTCCGCTAAAATCGGTCACATCGGCCTGTACCGGGATCCGGTGACGCACCTGCCTGTAGAATACTACTGCAAGTTGCCTGAAGATATCGAACAGCGTATTGTTTTCGTGGTTGACCCCATGCTGGCTACCGGTGGCAGCGCCATCGCCGCCATTGATTTTCTGAAAAAGCGGGGCTGCAAAAACATCGTTATGATGAACATCATCGGCTGTCCCGAAGGCATTGCCGCTGTCCAGGAAGCCCACCCCGATGTGGAACTTTACCTGGCTGCTGTTGATGAAAAACTGAACGAGCACAAGTATATCGTTCCCGGCCTGGGCGATGCCGGCGACCGCATTTTTGGCACCAAGTAACCCAGAGTACACTATAGGCCCAAACCGGCAAAACAGGATTTGGCGGTTTGGGCCTTTTGTTTTTCCATAATGGCGGAATAACACCTTATCCTTTTTATGGAACTAAAACGCCTTGCGATGCAAGGTGTTTTGCCTTGCTGCACAAAACGGACCCTCATGTACCTCGGTACACTACGGGATCCGTTTTGTTTGTCTTTGGGCCTCTATTGCCCTCTGGCCGTGCGCTTATCGCACACTGGCAACTTCGAAATAAAAGGGTTTGAGCGTTTGCTCAAACCCTTTCTGTTATTTATTTTGTTCCAGGTAGATGAGTAGCACAGCAATGTCTGCCGGGCTGACGCCGGAAATACGGCCTGCCTGTCCAATGGATCTGGGGCGGATTTCCTGCAATTTCTGTCTTGCTTCCAGCCGCAGACCGCCGATGGCCTCATAATCAAGGTCTTCCGGCAACTCCCGGGTTTCTTCTTTTTGGAAATCGCTGACCTGTTTTTCCTGTCGGGCCAGGTAGCCTGCATATTTTAACTGGATTTGCACCTGATTGGTAACGGCAAAGGGAAGATTGGGCCGTTCCTTATCAAAGGGGGCTAAATCTTCGTAGGTCACCTGGGGGCGGCGCAAAAGGTCTGCCAGGCGGGCGGAACTTGCCACAGGAGCAGACTCCCGCATTTTTAGCATTTCGTTTAATGCTTCCGATGCCGGCACACCCTTTCCTTCCAGGCGGGCAATTTCCCGGTCAACCTGGGCGTACTTTTCTTCCACCGCATCCATTCGCTCCCGGCTCACAAGCCCCAGTTGATAGCCAATGTGGGTCAGCCGTTTATCTGCATTGTCCTGCCGGTGCAGCAATCGGTACTCACTGCGGCTGGTCATAATCCGGTAGGGCTCTTCCGTTCCCTTGGTAACCAAATCGTCAATAAGGGTGCCGATATAGCCCGTATCCCGGGTTAAAATCAAAGGCGGCTCCGCCTTTAATTTCAGCGCTGCATTTGCGCCCGCCACAAAGCCTTGCACCGCCGCTTCCTCATAGCCGGAAGAGCCGTTAAACTGGCCTGCGCCGTATAAACCGCTGACTTTTTTGTGCTCCAAAGTGGGGTATAGTTCCCGGGGGTCTACACACTCGTATTCAATGGCGTAGGCCGGGCGCATCATTTCCGCATTCTCTAAACCGGGAATGGTGCGTAGCATTTGAAGTTGCACATCTTCCGGCAAAGAAGAAGAAAAGCCCTGAATATACATTTCCTCTGTGTCAAGGCCGCAGGGCTCAATGAACAGTTGATGGCGCTGCTTATCTGCAAAACGGACAATCTTTGTTTCAATACTGGGGCAGTACCGGGGGCCTACACCGGAAATGGTGCCATCGTACATAGGACTGCGATGCAAATTCTCCCGAATGATTTGGTGGGTTTCGGGATTGGTATAGGTCAGATAGCAAACTGCCTGGTTATACAGCCCACCCTCAGTGGAAAAAGAGAAGGGCTCCGGGTTTTCATCACCGGGCTGCAGTTCCATTTTGGAAAAGTCGATGCTCCGGCGGTTCACTCTGGGAGGTGTGCCGGTTTTGAAACGGCGAAGGGTCAGCCCCAACTGCCGCAAATTATCTGCAAGGCCCAAAGAGGCGTGCATGCCGTCCGGGCCGGAAGGCTCTACCGATTCGCCGGTAATAACCGTGCTGTCCAAATAGGTGCCGGTGGCTATAATCACCGCTTTTGCCTGGTAGATAGCACCCAGCCGGGTCTGCACCCCGGTCACCTTGCCGTCTTCCGTCAGCACCCGGGTAATCATCGCCTGCTTCAGTTCCAAATTCTCCTGGGTCTCCAGGATATGCTTCATATAGGCCTGGTAATGCCGCCGGTCTGCCTGGGCCCGGAGAGAATGGACCGCAGGCCCTTTGCCCCGGTTGAGCATTCTGTACTGAATGCAAGCCGCATCTGCCGCCAGGGCCATTTGGCCGCCCAGGGCATCCAATTCTCTTACCAGGTGGCCCTTGCCTGTGCCGCCGATGGCCGGATTACAAGGCAAGTTGCCCACCGCATCTAAGTTAATGGTAAAAAGAATGGTTTTTACGCCCATCCGGGCGGTGGCCAAAGCCGCTTCAATGCCCGCGTGGCCTGCCCCCACAACCGCAACATCACAGGCTCCTGCCTGATAAGTTGTCATTTCGCATCCTCCATAATTGGCCGAGTCACCACTTCACAGCGGTTAATGGGCGTACCCAGAGCGTGGAACTTCTCTTCGTAGCCGGTCATAATGCCCACAATGCCGTTTTCGTGTAAATTCCGGGTCACATTCCGGGCAGGCAATCCCACCAGTTCCATTTCTTCCAAAGAAAACTCGAAAAGGGGCGCGTTATCGGTTTTGAAGTGGATTTCGCCGCCGTCCTTCAGTACACGGGAGTAGAGCCGCAGGAAGGTGCGGAAGGTGAGCCGCCGCTTGGCATTCTTGCTTCTGGGCCAGGGGTCCGGGAAGTTGATAAAAATCCGGTCAATTTCCCCAAATGCAAAACAGCCTTCCATAAGGGCAACATCCATATCCACAAAAAACACATTTTTAAGGTCCATCCCTTTGGCTTTTTCCATTGCCATCACCATAGCCTCCCGGCAGCGCTCAATGGCAATCATCAGCACATCCGGGTTTGCCTGGGCGGTTTCTACGGTGAACTTGCCCTTGCCGCAGCCAACTTCCACCCAAAGGTCGGTACAGTCCGGCTTCAGGGAACGCCAGTTGCCCTGCAGAGCGGCAGGATCTTTAATCTGCCAGGGGCTGCAAGCAGCAAGGCGGGGCTCTAAATTGTTCTTTCTACGCATTCTCATACTCTTTCCTCCGGGAAACGCAATTTTCTTTCGGTATTATAGCATAAACAGGGAAGTTCGTCAATTTGTGGAGAAAATGTAGTTCCATTTGTGTTTGTAAGTGCCGGAATGATGTGTGGCACCTGCAGTGATAAGTGATGTCGCTGCGCTGTGATAAGTGATGCGATGCGTTCTTACACGGGCCGAAGGCGTGCATCACAGACACAGTCTGCATCACGCACGCAGTGCGCATCACGTTCCGCAAGGAACGCATCACGCAAAAAGAGCCACCCATCGGGTGGCCTTTTTGTTGGTGGACTTGAGGAGATTCGTTTGCATTTTTGCCTTTGGCAAAAATTATGGTTCGCCTCCGTCCAGCCGTCGGCGCCAACAGTCCACTGGACTGTTGGATCTAATTCTTCGAATCTCCTCTGCGTAAGCATACCAATAAAAGGGACACCCGTTTGGGTGTCCCTTTTATTGGTGGACTTGAGGAGATTCGAACTCCCGACCCCCACAATGCGAATGTGGTGCGCTCCCAACTGCGCTACAAGCCCTTATGGAAAAATTATATCACCCAGGCTCGGTTTGTCAAGAACATTTCTTTTTTGTAAAAAACCTGCTATTTGGGCTTTTAGGCTTGCTTTTTCCCTCCTTTGTGCTATGATGACCCCAGATAAACTTCTCCAAAAACAACCGTCGAAAGGACTGTTTTTCTATGGAACATATTGTGAAAACCCAAAACGGCTATAACCTTTTCAGCCCCCGGGGCGGCGTATGCCTTTCCCTGACAGAAGAGGGCGGCCGGCTTTTTTATGCTTTGACGGAAAACGGCCGTGAGAAATTCGGAAAATCCCCCCTTGGCATTACCATTGGCAAAACGGAAGATACCGGCGTTGACTACTCTATCCGCAACCGGCTGGGCGCTGTGACCAAAGAGGAAATCACAGGCCGGGAATTCACCGTTTACGGCCGCCAGGAAAAGCGGGAGGAAAATTCCATTTGCTATACAGTGACTGTAGAAAATGAAACTTGCCCCTATGCCCTGGAAATTAAAGTCTTTGACGATGGCGCGGCCTTGCGCTATCGTTTCCCGGAACAGGCCGGCTGCTATGTGATGGGCGAGCACACGGAATTTGCTTTGGAAGAGGGCAGCAAGGTATATGCTTCCTTTGGCTGCCGCCACCCACTTTGCAACACCGCCCTGAACGGTCACGATGCCCTGTGCTATGAATGCACCTACGAAGAATACGACCCCAAGGAAACCTTCGCCCCCGGAGAGTATGCGTACCTGCGGGACCGCCACGATTTGGCCAAAAACGAAGAATTTTACAACTATGTCCTTCTGCCGATGGCCGTTAAGTTTCATGACGGCAGTTTCGGCGCGCTGATGGAAGCAGAAGTATATAACTACTCCGGTGTCTCCCTGCGGCCCTACGGTAATTACCGCTTTGGGTTGAACACCTGGGCCGGTGCCCACCAATTCCACACCTTCTGTGTAAAGGAAAAGGTCACCACGCCCTGGCGCATTTTCACTTTTGGCAAAAATCTGAACGCCCTCTACGCCAACAGCATCATCCATGCAGTGGTGAAGCAGGCAGATAAGGATTTCTCCTTTGTAAAGCCTGGTCGCAGTGCCTGGCACTGGCACGTGGAAGTTCTGCGTACCATTGAGCGCAGTTATCAGATGATGGCCGACTATACACTGGCTGCCGCAAAAATGGGCTATGAGTACAACACCGTAGACGGCGGCTGGGACAGATGGCTGGTTGCAGAAGAAGACGGCAAGGAACTCTCCGTTGCCGACTCCCTGAAAAAACTGGAGGCTGTTGGCCAAAAATATGGCGTAGAGCAGTTCTGCTGGGCCGGTTACTACGGCAATCCCCCTATGCTCAATCCCGCATCCTTCGACGAACGGGGCAATTCTCCCTTCTCTACCAAGGAAATTCTGGATATTATGGCCCAGGGCGGCGCTGTGGGCGCAAAAATTGACTTCTTCCGCTCGGAAAGCGACTTGGAATCCGGCGTAAATATGTATGAATACGTTGCCGACTATTGCGCCGACAAAAAGATGATGGTGAATTTTCACGGCTGCACCAAGCCCACCGGCCTTTCTGCCAAGTATCCCAACGAAGTCTCCCGGGAAGGCATCAAGGGCATGGAGAATTTCTACTATAACACCAACAGTTATAAAGACATTGCCTACGCCTTTTCTACCTTGACCTTCGTTCGGGGTCTGGCAGGACACGGCGACTGGACCCCCCTGGTTCACGATGGTTTTGGCCTGGCGGCGGTGGTGCTGACGGATTCTCCTGTGGCCACCATTTCCGCTTCTCCGGAAGATTTGCTCGCGCACCCGGCAAAGGACTTTTTGAAGCAAGTTCCCGGATCCTTTGATAAAACCGTAGTGCTGCCCAAGTCGGAATTTGGCAAGTATGTGGCTATGGCAAAGGAAAAAGACGGCAGTTACTATGTGGGCGCTATGAATGCAGAAGGCAAGACGGTCCACCACAGCCTGAAACTTTCCGACTTCCTGGGAGAAGGCATCTACCGTATGGAACTGTGGTACGATTCCCCCGAGGGTCTGCGTAGCGAATACCGTATTTTGCAGGCCCACGAATGTTTGGAACTGGATGTGCCTGCCTACCGGGGCTTTGCGGCCGCCTTTCATAAACTGTTCTTTAGTTCTCACGGCGGCGAAATCACCGGACCTGTCGCCATTTCCACCGCCTGCAGGGTAGATGCCATCTACTACACCACTGATGGCACAGATCCTGCCACCTCTGAAAGCCGTATGCTTTACAAGAAGCCTCTTGTGCTGGAAAAATCCTGCACCCTTTGGGCGGTTGCCTATAAGGATGACAAGATCGTCCAGTCCATCCGTCACCGCTTTAACAAGATTGAAGACTAATTCGGATGACTCCTAAATATTAAGCCTTTTGGCTTTCTGCAAAAATATCCCTCCACCGCTAAAGCGGTCCCCCTCCCTTTAGGCAAGGGAGGCATTGACTAATAAAAAATGGAGTTGCGTTTGCAACTCCATTTTTATTTCTTTTTGAAGAGCCGTTTTAAGCGGGCATTGTTGGCGGAAATGTCCCCTAAGTAGTAACTGGTCAGGCATCCTGCCAAGGCAAAGGCAATGGCCACCGTCCCCTCCCAGAAACTGCTTATTCTGTAACAGTCCTGCAAAACATTGGGAATAATGGAAATAAACAGGCCAAAAATCACGGAAAAAGTCAGGGTATAGGCCTTCTTCAGTAAGAAATTCATTCCGGCAGATATCACCGCCGCGCCCAAAATCAGGCCGATAAGGGCAGGAAGCAAAACGCCCATATCCAAATTGGCAATGGAAGAAACATACAGTTCATACAGGCCCAAAGAGGACATAATCACGGCGCTGTCCACACCGGGTACGATAGAAGACCCGGCAACTGCCACGCCCAAAAGCACCTTTTGCCCAAAATTGGGCTCCGTGATTTGGGGGAACAGGGCTTTGTTCATACCAAAAAGCATCAGGCCTGCCAGACCGGCAATCACCATTACAAAATAGTAGATATTCCGAAACCCTTTCTTGCGGACCTGCTTATAAAATAGGGGAATGGTGCCAAGCACCAGGCCCAGAAATGCAAATCGGGTGGGCGTTTCAAAGGTTGCCAGCAGAAAATCCACCACCTTGCTGAAAAGCAGCACACCCAGGGCCATTCCCAGGCAAACAGGGAGCAGGAATTTCACGTTCTTCTTAAACTGCTTAAAAAGGGTGCCCAGTGCATTTATGGTCTTTTCATAAAGGCCCATAATTACCAGCAGCACACTGCCGGAAAGCCCCGGCGCAATACCGCCAATGCCCGCAATAATGCCCTTGAGAAAATGTTTGATGGTCTCCACCGGCTCACCTCCTTTTCTATATAATACCATTTCTTTTGTAATTTTCAATAGAAAAGTGCTTGACAAGGGGAGCAGGTCGTGGTATCATACAGTTAACAATTAGGTTAAATGTTAAAGGAGTGATCCCATTGGCCATACAACATACACTAAAGGCACTGGCAGACCCCATCCGCCGGGAAATTTTGCAAATGCTCCGGGCGGGACGGCTATCCGCCGGGGAAATCAGCAGTCACTTCCCTGTCACCGATGCTTCCATCTCCCGGCACCTTTCGGTGCTGAAAGAGGCGGATCTCATCCGGGACACCCGGGAAGGAAAATTTATCTATTATGAACTGAACGCCTCCGTGTTGGAGGAAATTATGCTGTGGGTCAGCGCATTGAAAGGAGAAAAGGAAAATGATTAAATTTTTGAAAGACCATAAGGGAAAGGTTTTACTTTCCTGCCTGCTTCTTTTGGTTCCTATGGCAGTCGGCCTGCTTTTGTGGAACAAACTGCCAAGCACAATGACCACCCACTTTGGCGTTGACGGTGTGGCTGACGGCCAGGGCAGTAAGGCGATGGCTATTTTTCTGCCCGGCGGCATTTTGCTGCTGGTCCACCTTTTCGCCCTGATGCTCACAGGTTTGGATAAGAACATCCACACGCAAACAAAGAAAGCGCAGGCCATTATTTTCTGGATCATCCCCTGTTTGAATCTGTTTGTTTACGGTCTTCTCTACGGTGTGGCCCTGGGTATGGAAATGAATGTTTTCCGTTTTCTGCCTGCCTTTTTGGGTCTTCTGCTCCTGATCATGGGCAATTATATGCCCAAGGTCAAGCAGAACAGCACCTTAGGCGTGAAAATCAGCTGGACACTGCAAAATGAAGAAAACTGGGTAAAGACCCACCGGTTCACCGGCAAGGTTTGGTTTGCAGGTGGTCTTGTGATGATTGCCGCCACCTTCCTGCCTATGACTTGGCAGCTTTGGGTGTTGCCTATCATTCTCATTATCACGATGTCGCTGCCCTTTATTTGTTCGTATAGAATTTACAAGGCCCACAAGGCCGCAGGTATTG
>JAZNZO010000037.1:0-6772 GCA_045594945.1 Faecousia sp. | reverse complement strand
AACCTGATTATTGCCAAGGAAATTTACCTTTCCATCGGCCGTTATGGTTTTGTTAAGCGGGAAAATCTGCTGCGCAAACTCCTGAAGGTCACCAAGAAGGCTATGGAAATCGGCGTGGATCTTTCTGATGATGAGCAGAAGAACCAGATCTTCGACCAGGTGGTCTTCCGCGTGAAGTACCTGGATGAAAATGAGCCGGGTGTCCTTCATGGCGACAGCCTGGTAAACCTGGCAAAGGTGAAGTACTCCAAGGACTGGACCCAGATCCGTGGCGGCAAGATCGCTACCGTATTCCAGGACCCCATGACTTCTCTGAACCCCATCATCACCATCGGCAAGCAGATCACTTCTGTTATCCTGCAGCACCAGAACTGCACCGAGACGGAAGCCCGTCGCCGTGCCCTGATTCTGATGAAGAAGGTGGGCATTCCCAATGCGGAAGACCGCTTCGACGACTATCCCTTCCAGTATAGTGGCGGTATGCGTCAGCGTATCGTTATCGCCATTGCCCTTTCCTGCCAGCCCAAGATCCTGATCTGTGATGAGCCCACCACCGCTTTGGACGTGACCATCCAGGCACAGATCTTGAAGCTGATCAAGGACCTGCAGAAGGAATACGGCTATACCATCGTGTTTATTACCCACGACTTGGGCGTTGTTGCTAATGTCGCTGACCGTGTGGCTGTTCTTTATGGCGGCCAAATGGTGGAACTGGGCACCTGCGAGGAAGTATTCTACAATCCTCAGCACCCCTATACCTGGGCCCTGCTTTCCAGTTTGCCCCAGCTTGCACAGCGCAACACCAAGCTCTACTCCATTACCGGCACACCCCCCTCTTTGTATAACAAGATCGTGGGCGATGCCTTTGCACCCCGTAACCCCTACTGCCTGAAGATCGACACCCTGGAGGAGCCTCCCATGTTCCAGGTCAGCGAGACCCACTTTGCCAAGACCTGGCTGCTGGATCCCAGAGCTCCCAAGGTAGAAAAGCCCGAGATCATCCAGAATATCCACGAAAAACTGCTGGATGCATTCAATATTTAAGGAGGGTCCTCTTATGAGTAAGAAACAGAATAAGCAGACTCTCTCCGAAAGTGTTGCCCACCTGCCGGAACACGGCCCTATTGTAAATGGCCGTGAGGTCCTGCTGAGCCTGAAGAATGTCGACATTACCTTTGGTAAGGGCGACAGCGCTGTTCGGGCAGTTAAGAATGCCTCTTTCGATATCTACAAGGGCGAAACCTTCTCCCTGGTAGGCGAATCCGGCTCCGGTAAGACCACCATTGGCCGTGCTGTTATCCGGGTAAATCCCTGTGCTGCCGGTGAAATCCAGTATAAGGGCGTGCGTATTTCCGGCAAGACCAAAAAGAGTCTGGACCGGGAAGTGATCCGGAACATCCAGATGGTTTTCCAGGATCCTGCTGCATCTCTGAACGAGCGTGCAACTGTTGACTATATCGTTTCCGAAGGCCTTTACAACTTCAAACTGTATGAAAACGAAGCCGATCGTGTACAGAAGGTTGAAAAGATTATCGAAGAAGTAGGTCTTCTGCCCGAGCATATGACCCGTTACCCCCACGAATTCTCCGGCGGCCAGCGTCAGAGAATTGGCCTGGCCCGCGCTATGGTTATGGAGCCGGAACTGGTTATTGCTGACGAGCCTATTTCCGCTTTGGACGTTTCCATTCGTGCCCAGGTTCTGAACCTGCTGAAGAAATTCCAGAAGGAAAGAAACGTTACCTACCTGTTCATCGCCCACGACCTTTCCATCGTGCGGTTTATTTCCGACCGGATTGGTGTTATTTATAAGGGTGATATCGTGGAAATTGCCGATGCAGAGGAACTGTTCGACTTCCCCCTGCACCCCTACACCCGCAGCTTGATTTCCGCTATCCCCATTCCTGATCCTCAGCTGGAGAAGAACAAGGTGCTGTTCACCTATGATCCCAGTGTTCACGATTATAGCGAGGATAAGCCCGAGCTGGTGGATATTGGTCATAATCACTTCATCTTCGGCAACAAGAAGGAAATTGAAGAGTATAAGGCCATCCGGGAAAGCGGCAAGACTGTAAAGTCTATCACCATTTTGGAACCCGGCCAAGAAGCACCTGTGAAGGAAGATGAGAATGTAAGCAACGAGCCCATTCTGACCACTCCCCGGTTTGACACCGGCAGCAAGTGGTACTCCTTCCTGAGTTTCATCTTGAGTATTCCCGGCCTGATTGCGGGTCTGATTTTCAAGAAGAAGAACCACATCCGCAACTACAAAGCCTGCAAGAAGGGCGCCATTGCCGGACTGATTACCAAGTTTGCCATTGTAGCCCTGTTTGGCTTGGCACTGCTGTCTGCAGTACTGTAAGGTCTTATGAGATTACGAAACAATCCTATTTTTGATCAGGAACCCCCGAAGCCTGTTATAGAAGTAGAGCAGAAACCCGGCAAACGCCGGGTTATTCTGCTGATTATCTGTCTTGCGGTGGCGGCGGTTGCTTTGGGCATTTGGATACACGGCCTTGTGACAGTTGAGTCGGGCTGGTACACCATTTCTGTGGAAACCACAGAAGGAAACTGCGGCAATGAATTCGCTTTTTCCTACAATGTGGGCGCTGCCGGAAAAAATGCCAAAGAGGAAAAGAAGGCTGTTACAAATCTCTATACCGAAGCCTCTAAGAAAGCCTATCAGTTGTTTACCTGGGACGTGGAAACACCGTTTGAGGGCGGCATCCGCTACCTTAGTGACAGGCCGAACCAGCCGGTGACGGTGGACGGGCGGCTTTATGAAGCGCTGGCCCTGGCAAAGGACAGCCGGCTTTTGTTTATGGGTCCTGTAACGGCGGAATACAGTCGTATCTTCCAGTATGAGGACGAATACCTGGCGGCCCAGTGCGACCCGGCTCAAAACCCGGAAGTAATGGCCTATATCACAGAACTTGTGGGGTTTGTAGGCTCCGAGGAGCATATTCGCCTGGAACTTTTGGGAAGTAATCAGGTTTCACTGTATGTCAGTGAAGCATACCTGGCCCTTGCCCGGGAGCGCGATATAGAAAACCTTTTGGACTTTGGCTGGATGAGGAACGCCTTTGTTGCGGACTTCCTGGCAGACACTCTCACGGAAAAGGGCTATACCCAGGGGTATTTGGTCAGCTTCGATGGCTTTGGCTGCTATCTTGGCGGGGAATATACCCTGTCTCTCAGCGACCGGGTGAATTATGATATTTACCGGCCTGCCACCTATCAGGTGAAGGGCCCGACCCGTACCGTTTCCTTCCGCAATTATCCTTTGCAGAATAACGGATTGGATACCTGGCGGTACTTTGCTTTCAATAATGGCAGGATTTCCTCTGTGTATGTAGATCCTGCAGACGGTGTTTGCAAGAGTTCTACGGATAATCTGGTTTGCTACAGCAAGGGCGCATCCTGCGCCGAAATGGTACTTGCCTGCGCCCCCATCTTCCTAACGGAAGAATTAAATGAGGCAGCATTGCTGGCACTGGGCGCAGAAGGTCTGCAAACCATCTGGGCAGAAGGGAAAGAACTTCGCTATACGGAAAGCACCTTGACCCTCACCATTGCAGAAGGCAACGGCTATACCAAAAAGCATATGCAATAAATAAAAGGACAGAGAAAATGTTTCTCTGTCCTTTTTTGTGGGGTAGGGGACGATGCCCTCATCGTCCTGCAAATCGGAATGGACGGCAAAATCAGTTATATCCCATCGGGTTTTTAGACTGCCAGTTCCAGGAGTCACGGCACATATCCGCCAGGGTCTTTTCTGCCTTCCAGCCCAGTTTTTCTGCGCTCTTGGCAGGGTCAGCATAGCAGGTGGCAATGTCGCCGGGGCGGCGGTCGGTGATCACATAGGGAAGGGCCACATTGTTTACATCCCGGAAGGTCTTAACCATATCCAGCACGCTATAGCCGGTGCCAGTGCCCAGGTTGAAGACTTCTGCGCCCTTGTTATTCATAACATACTTTACGGCGGCTACATGGCCCTTTGCCAGGTCAACCACGTGGATGTAATCCCGCACGCCGGTGCCGTCGTGGGTGTCATAGTCATTGCCATAAACGCTGAGTTGCTCCCGGCGGCCGATGGCTACCTGGGTGATGTAAGGCATCAGATTGTTGGGGATGCCCCGGGGGTCTTCGCCAATGCGGCCGCTTTCGTGGGCCCCGATGGGATTGAAGTACCGCAAAAGAACAATGCCCCATTCTTTATCGGCGTTTGCCATGCCGGTGAGGATCTGCTCGGTCATATACTTGGTCCAGCCATAAGGATTGGTGCAACCGCCGGTGCGGCTGGTTTCTTTCAGGGGCATTTCGTTATCAGCCGTGTAAACAGTGGCAGAGGAGGAGAAAATGATGTTCTTCATCCCAACTTCGGCCATTACCTTAGTCAGCACCAGAGTGGAGTTGAGGTTATTGTCATAGTATTTCCAGGGGATGGAAACACTTTCGCCAACAGCCTTCAAGCCGGCAAAGTGAATAACGCAGCCGATTTCATTTTCTGCAAAAATTTTCTGCAGCAAGGCTTCATCCCGCACATCGCCCTCATAAAACTTCAGGTCCTTACCGGTCAGTTCTTTTACCCGGTCCAGGCTTTTGGCGTTGGAGTTGCAAAGATTGTCGATAACTACTACACCGTAGCCCTCATTGAGAAGTTCCACGCAAGTATGGGAGCCAATATAGCCGGCGCCGCCGGTTACCAGTACATTCATTTCATATCCTCCTTAATTGGAATATTTAACACATTTATTGTACACAGCCCAAAAGAAAAATGCAATCCTAAAACCGGTTGTAATCTTCTTTTTTCTTGCTATTTGGTCTCAATGAGGATATAATGATAAAAGAGAATGTATATCCTGATGAAATGCCGTTAGGAGGTAGTCTATGGAACCTATTTATGTTACCGGTCACCGGAACCCGGATACGGACTCTATTGTGGCGGCTATGGCATATGCGGCCCTGCGCAACGCCCTTGGAGACCGGGAGTATGTGCCCGCATGTCTGGGTCACGTTTCCGATGAAACCAAGATTGTACTGAATCGCTTTGGCTGTGAAGCGCCCAAGCGCATTCATAATATGTATACCCAGGTGAAGGACCTGGAGTTTGACACACCGCCCCTTCTGAGCCAGGCGGTCCACCTGGGCCGGGCTTGGGAGCAACTGATGGGCAACAGCGCCATTCCGGCTCTGCCCGTTGCCAATGAGGATGGCACGCTTTACGGTATGCTCTCCCGGGAAGATGTGGCAAGCTACAATATGGAAATGGCCAACACAGGCTTTTTAGAGCCCGTACCGCTTTTTAACCTGCTCTCTGTGTTGGAGGGTCAACTTGTGGGCGCCGCCGGACAGACTACCGACTATGTTTCCGGGCAGGTCACCATTGCGTTGCCCCAAAGCCGGGAAAATCTGCTGTTCCAAAATGTGCAGAGCATTGTGCTTTGCGGCGACCAGCCGGATATGATTGAAAGAGCCCTGCAAATGAAGGTGAATTGCCTCATCCTATGCCAGGCCGAGCCTAAGGAAGATCTGCGCTCTGCAGATACTTCTACCTGTATCATTACGACTCCCTTCGATGCTTATCGTGCAGCCAGACTGATTTTCCAGTCCACACCCATTCGCCGGATTTGCCGTACAGGCAGCATTGTTTCCTTCCACTTGGAAGACCGGGTGGATGAAGTGCGGGAGCAGATGCTGAAGCACCGGCATCCCTGCTATCCCATTTTGGATGAGAACGAAAAAGTGGTGGGCTTATTAACCCGGTATCATTTGCTCCGTCCCCGTAGAAAACGGGTGGTACTGGTGGACCATAATGAAGCGGCCCAGTCCGTTCCCGGCCTGGAAGAGGCGGATATTTTGGAAATAATCGACCACCACCGTCTGGCAGATATTCAGACAACCAACCCCATTTATGTTCGCAACGAGCCTGTGGGCTCTACCAATACCATCATTGCCGGTATGTACCAGGAACAGGGCGTTTTGCCCTCTGAGAAGATGGCAGGTATGATGGCGGCGGCTATCCTTTCTGATACAGTTATGTTTAAGTCTCCCACCTGCACCCAGCGGGATAAGAATACAGCCACCCGGCTTGCCCGGATTGCCAATGTTTCTTTGGAGGACTTGGGACGGGAAATCTTCTCCGTCACCGGAGAAAACCGGTCCGCAGAGGAACTGCTCTTCGCCGACTACAAAGAATTCCACATTGCAGGACACGACCTGGCGGTGGCACAGATTATCTGCGTGGACAGCCCGGCGATGCTGGAACGGAAGGATGAGTTCCTGGGCTTGATGCAGAAAACCGCCAAGGAAAAGAACTTCTCTATGATGATTTTGATGCTCACGGATGTGCTGAAGGAAGGCACGCAAATCATCTATTTAGGAAGCGACGAAGTTATCACCCAGGCATTCAATGTCAACCCCAAGGAGAACACTGTATTTTTACCCCGTGTTATGAGCCGGAAGAAACAGGTTATTCCTATGCTGTCTGCACTGTGGGGTTAATAACAGTAGAAATTTACCCCGGAATATGATATAATCAGCAAGTTAGGCTGAGAGAACTCGAACCGAAATAGCCTCTCAGCACCCCTTTTTGCCGCTTTTTGCCTTATCTTCCTTGCCTTGCGGCAGCAAGGCGGCGTCATCTGCGCCAAAAATCAATCAAAAATTATTTGCTGAGAGGTGCTCTGCAGTTTTCAGCCATTTGCATTTTCCAAGACAAAGAAAATCACGCAGACAATACTTTGTGTATTATCAAGGGATTTTCTGCGGTATT
>JAZNZO010000036.1:0-4520 GCA_045594945.1 Faecousia sp. | reverse complement strand
CACTTTTGAAATGATGGAGAATATGGACCGCCGGGGCATTATCCTCAATAGCGCCTTTGCCATCTCCGCAGGCTTTACCTTCGCCGGGCATATGGCCTTCACCTTTGCCCTCTGTCCTCAGATGGTTGGGCCTATGATCGCAGGAAAGCTCATTTCCGGTGTGGCCGCCTTTGCTGTGGCCCTGCTAATCTTCAAAAACAAAAAAGGATGCAGTTAACTGCATCCTTTTACTTTATATGTCCGTTCCAGTAATAGGAACATCAGCACGATGGCGGCGGCAAAATACACCGGCAGAAGGCCCATTCCCGCAAATTGTGCCAGCAGGCCAAACAGCGGAGAAAGGAGCAAAGAGCCCATATAGGCAAAGCCCATTTGAATGCCAATAATGGCCTGGGTCTTGTCTTCTCCAAAGACATTTGGGGTGGCGTGCATAATGCAGGGATAAATAGGCGCACAGCCAAAACCCATCAGTACCAAGCCTATCGTGGGCAAAACTTGTCCCGACAAGAACAGGCAAACTGTGCCTGCCGCGGCAATGACAGCGCCAAGGCGGATCATTCTCTTGTCCCCCACCCGGTCTGCCACAAAGCCGGAAAGAAATCTTCCCAGGGTCATACCGATAAAGAACATAGATGCCAATGCTGCGGCTTGATCCTCGGCAAAGCCACGACCCTTTACAAGGAAGGAACTTGCCCAATGCATAACGGTGGATTCGCCGGCACAGTAAAACAGAAAGCCTAATAGCCACCAGATCGCGCCTTTTAGCCTTAATACACCCCGTATGCCTAAAACTGTTTCTTCTTTTTGGGCTTTTTCCTGCTTTGCGCTTGTGCACCAAAGGGGAAAACTGCAAAGAACCAGCACGCCGATTACACCTTGCAATGCTGCAACCGCTTGATAGCCGGTGTGATAGGTGGCATAGGTCAGGCTATAACTCATCACATAGGGGCTGATAATGGTGCCTACGCCCCAAAAGCAGTGAAGCCAGCTCATATGCCGGGAGTTATAATGAATAGCCACATAGTTATTCAGTGCCGCATCAATGGCGCCGCCCCCTAAGCCATAGGGAATGGCCCACAGGATCAGCATCCAAAAGCGGTTGCTGCAGGAAAAGCCTATTAGTGCGGCCGCAGTCAGAAAGATGCTAATGGTGGTCACTCTCCAAGTGCCAAAGGTCTTGGTCAGCCGCTCAGAAACAAAACTGGCACAGATCGTGCTTAAGGAAACTGTCATAGTCACCATACCCATATAGGAAATGGGCACAGACAGTTCTGCGTGGAGAATCGGCCAAGCCGCGCCAAGCAAAGAGTCCGGCAGGCCAAGGCTGATAAAAGCCAAATAAATAAAAGCCAGTAATAAAGTAACCATTTTATAGTTCCGTCACCAGTTCGTCCATATCCTTCCGCTTTTTATTGCGAAGTGGCTCGTCCTTGGCATAGCCCAAGGTGATCACAAGGCGCACGGTGCCGTCCAAATGGCAGACCTTGCAAATGTCGTCATTGTCAAACCAGCCCAAGATACAACTGCCCAGTCCCTGGGCAGTGGCTTCTGCGGTAATATAGGCCGCCACGATGCCAATGTCGATGGAGCGGTAATCATTGCCCTTTACCTTTGCGCCCAGCGCCGCAGACTTCACATAGGGCTTTTCAGAAATCACCAAAAGCACCGGTGCATCGGCAGCAAACTTGTTCATCCCCATACCCATAGTGGCCTTTGCCACCTGCTTTGCCGTTTCGCCCCGGCAAAGGGTAATATGATAAGGCTGGCCGTTGCAGGCCGAGGGCGCAAGCCGTGCGCTTTCCAAAATGGCGGTCAGTTTTTCCTGCTCGATAGGTTTTTGAACATCGTACTTGCGACAGGACTGCCGATTGCAGGCAATTTCATAAAAGTTCATATATATCCCCATTTTCATTATAATTTAGCAAAAAACAGTTTTGAAATCGTCGGGTGTGCGTTCGTAATAGACTTCGCTGACATTACTATCCAGAAATACGGTCAGCATTTCACCAAAGCCGTCAATCAGCTTATCTGACTTTGCAAGTTCCGAAATGGGATACCAAAAGATATCCCCCTCGTCGGAGGCTTTCAGCTCCCCAGTAAATGTATCTGCCACATAGAGAAATACAATGTAGCGTTTTCCGTTCTTTAGCGCGTGGAATTCTTTAATACCGCAAAGCCTGGGGTTCTCAATAGTCAGGCCCGTTTCTTCCTGCATTTCCCGAATAACAGAGGGCGTAACATACTCCCCCTTTTCCACATGGCCACCGGGGAAATTCCATCCGTGCCAGGTAGGATGATTTCTCTTATCCTGTACAAGCACATTGCCCTTGCCGTCGCAGATCATACACATATTCGTCAGTTCTACTTCTTCTAACCTTGACATTTTCTTTTCTCCTTATTTACAAGGCTTGTACCAAGTGGGTACAGGATTGGTCATGTCCGCATACCATTGCAGTACCTGGGTGGCCTGCTTTTGCATGACCCCGATTTCCTTTTCTCCAAAGGGAATGGCCCAAGGCAGAGAACTTAAGGTATTGCTGGCAATGTACAGGGCCAGCAGCTTCCAGAATTCGATTGGTACTTGGTTCTCAAAATAACCGTCAACCATACCGGAAGCAAAGGCAGGAGCAGCCTGGGCGCACCACACAATACGGTTGAATTCCTCCCAGGGGTCACCAAAGTCATCCCGGTCAAAATCAATAATGGTCAAAACGCCGTCTTGGTCAATCATCATGTTACCGATATGATAGTCGCCGTGCTGATAGCTTTGAGGTCTGTCCTTAAGTAAATGGCGGTTGTTTTCAATGTAGCGGATGAATGCATCGCCATCCACTTCATATTTTAGTCCACAGTTTTCATACATCTGAATTTTTCGGTCAATTTTGGCATTAAACCTTGATTCCCACTCCGGCGCATCAGAAGGCGCGGGAAGGCTGTGGAGCTTATGCAAAATGCGGCCTGCATCCAAGCCGTATTGGTACTGCTTTTCCTTGGAAAGTGTGGGAATATACGCTTCTGCATCCACACCGTCAACCCAACTGTGAATGGCATATACGCCTTCTTCACTTTTGCCAAACTCGATGGGTAAACACATGGGAATTTCCAAAGAAGCCACATCCTGCATCCTTAGAAAACCTAAATGAAAGCGATGGGCCCGTTCTTCCGATGTAATGCGCAAAAGATACCTCGTTCCATCTTTCGTCGTGGCGCAGTACTTTTTATCCCCGGACCAGCCCTTCTCCACCGACTTTCGGCTTACAATGCTTTCGTAAACAGTCATCATTTCCTCCACGCTTTATCAAGTACCCACATTATACAGGAATTGATTTCAGATAGCAAGTTCTTTAGGGTAACAACTATCTTGCCTCCCTCCTTGAGGGAGGTGGCTTTGCCGTTAGGCAAAGACGGAAGGAGTGTCCCATCAAATGACAGGACACTCCCCCAATCAAAACCTACGGTTTTGCCCGCCCCCTCTTGGAGGGGGCCAAGATTGTACATTGTTTTGTAATCTCTATTGGCGATTACAGATCGCAGTTGCCGACGGTTCTGGGGAAGGGCAGCACATCACGGATGTTTGCCATACCGGTCAAATACATCACGCAGCGCTCAAAGCCCAGGCCAAAGCCGGCGTGACGGGCAGAGCCGTATTTCCGCAGATCCAGGTAGAAGTCGTAGTCCTCCGGCTTCATGCCCAGCTCCTCGATGCGAGCCTTCAGCAGTTCGTAGTTGTCTTCACGCTGAGAGCCGCCGATGATCTCGCCAATACCGGGAACCAAACAGTCCATAGCCGCAACGGTCTTTCCATCGGGATTCAGCTTCATATAGAAGGCCTTGATCTCCTTGGGATAGTCGGTGACGAAAACAGGCTTCTTGAACACTTCTTCTGTCAGGTAACGCTCGTGCTCGGTCTGCAGGTCAGAGCCCCAGTGAACGGGATACTCAAATCGGTCATTCTGCTTTTCCAGCAGAGCGATGGCATCGGTATAGGTGATGTGGCCAAAGTCAGAGTGGAGCACATTGTCCAGACGGGCAAGCAACCCGTTATCCACAAACTGATTGAAGAAAGCCATTTCTTCGGGGGCATTCTCCAGCACATAGGCAATCACATACTTGATCATATCTTCAGCCAGGCGCATATCGTCAGAAAGGTCGGCAAAGGCAATTTCCGGCTCGATCATCCAGAATTCTGCGGCGTGGCGGGTAGTGTTGGAGTTTTCTGCCCGGAAGGTGGGGCCAAAGGTGTAGATATTCTTAAAGGCCATAGCAAAGGTCTCGCCATTGAGCTGGCCGGAAACGGTCAGATTGGTGGGCTTGCCGTAGAAGTCCTGGGTGAAATCTACCTTGCCATCTTCAGTAAGAGGAATATTCTGCAGATCCATTGTGGTAACCTGGAACATTTCGCCTGCGCCTTCACAGTCAGAGCCGGTGATGAGGGGCGTGTGGACATACACAAAGTCTCTTTCACGGAAGAACTGGTGGATAGCAAAAGCGATCAGGCTGCGAACACGGAATACGGCCTG
>JAZNZO010000035.1:0-9885 GCA_045594945.1 Faecousia sp. | reverse complement strand
TCGAAGATAACCTAAAGCTGTTATATTAGGGTGGGCCCAAAGAATAGGATCAAGAAAAGGGCTTTTTAATGGATACCTGCCGCACCGCCCAGGACCGCTTTAAGGCGTATTTGGATTATTTTAGGATTGCATATTGAGCAGTAAAACACCCCGTCTTTACGTGAAGACGGGGTGTTGTTATAGGCTCTGTTGCATTGGTTTTTTCAATACCGGGTTGGTGAAAAGACGCC
This sequence comes from Faecousia sp., assembly GCA_045594945.1. Taxonomy (GTDB): domain Bacteria; phylum Bacillota; class Clostridia; order Oscillospirales; family Oscillospiraceae; genus Faecousia. Next base: position 9,655 of record JAZNZO010000035.1, on the reverse strand, counting down.
CCGCCTTTTGCAAGGCGGGGGCTTGGTTACTTTTTTCGTGTATAGAGCTTGGCAAGGCCGCCTTCGCTGGTTTCCCGGAAGCGGTGATTTAAGTTAACACCGGTTTCCTTCATAGCCCGGCAGACCATATCATAACTGATACGGCGGGAGCCGGTGAGGAAGTAACTAAGATTGCAGGCATTCATAGCCCGCACAGCGGCGACTGCATTTCTTTCAATGCAGGGGATCTGCACCAATCCACAAATGGGGTCGCAGGTCAGACCCAAATGGTGCTCCATAGCAACCTCGGCGGCGTATTCCACCTGGTCGATAGTTTGTCCATAGAGTTCTGCAAGGGCAGCTGCCGCCATAGAGCAAGCGGTGCCGATTTCTGCCTGGCAGCCGCATTCTGCGCCGGAAATAGAAGCATTCGTTTTTGTCAGATTGCCGATGATACCGGCGGTGGCAAGACCCCGAAGAATTTGCTCGTCCGTAAAGCCACGCACATCCTGGGCATATTTCAGCACTGCTGGCAGCACGCCGCAAGCACCGCAGGTGGGGGCAGTTACCACCGTGCCGTTGTCTGCATTTTGCTCTGCGACGGCATAGGCGTAGGCGGCAATGGCCTGGAATTCCTTTAGGGCGGCCACATCTTCGTGGGGCTGCTGTTCATAAAGGAACTTGGCTTTTTTCTGCACATTCAGTCCGCCGGGTAGAGTGCCGCCGGATGCAAGACCTTCTTTGATGGCATTTTTCATTGTCTGCCATACTTCCATCAAAAAGTCCCAAATTTCCGGACCTTCGTTTAATTCCACATATTCAGAAAGGGTATCAATGTAGCGCCATTTGCAGAAATCGGCGATTTCCGCAAAAGAGTGCTCCACATAGATTTCTTCCTCTGCGGTTGCTTCCTGCCCGGCATAACGAATGTCACCGCCGCCTATGGATTCTACCCGCAAAAAGCCCAGCTCGGCATTGTTTGCAAAAGCCCGCAAATCCAGGGTGTTGGGGTGGGATAGGGTTTCCGCAGAGAAAATAATTTCTGTGAGGACAGGGGATAGCACCTCTCGAATAACACGGTCAGTGCCGTGACCAACACCTGTCTTACTCAACGATCCGTAGAGCGTAACCTCAAAACGATCCGCCTGGGGATGCCGGTCCCTAAAGAGTTTTGCAGCCCGCTCCGGCCCCATTGTGTGGGACGAAGATGGCCCTTTGCCGATTTTATATATACTTCGGATGGATTTCATAAGTAACCTCCGGTAAGATATCCTACCTTTATTATAACGGAACGCTAACCTAATTGCAACCTTTGATTGCTTCCAGGCTTAATTCTCCAGCCAACTTAAACAGGGCATCGTATAGCACCTGCTCCAGGGGTAAGCCGGCTTTTTCCGCTATCTGCCGGTAAAAAAGAGCCACCGATGGCTCTAAAAGCAGGGTGATTTGTACCATGCAATGCCTCCTAAAGAAAAGAATGCAATTCATCCTATGCAAACCCTTGACAGATGTGTTAGAATATATGGAAGAATAAGCCTTATTTGGAGGTTCGAAAAATGGCAAAAGAGAAGAAGGTAGAGCAAATTACCGATATGGAAGTGGACTTTGCCCAATGGTTCACCGACGTGTGCAAGAAAGCACAGTTAATTGATTATTCTTCCATTAAGGGCGTGTTTATTTATCGCCCCTACGGATACGCAATTTGGGAAAATATTCAGCACATTATGGACAAGGAATTTAAGAAGGTAGGCGTAGAGAATGTCTATATGCCTATGCTCATTCCCGAAAGCCTGCTGCAGAAGGAAAAAGACCATGTGGAGGGCTTTGCTCCCGAGTGCGCTTGGGTTACACACGGCGGTGTGGAAAAGTTGGAGGAGCGTTATGCTATTCGCCCCACTTCTGAAACCCTGTTCTGCGAGCATTTTGCAAATGTACTCCAGTCTCACAGAGATCTGCCTATGAAGTATAATCAGTGGTGCAGTGTGCTTCGCTGGGAAAAGACCAGCCGTCCTTTCCTGCGCCACAGAGAATTTTTGTGGCAGGAAGGCCATACCATCCACGCAACAGCAGAAGAAGCTAAGGAATTCACTGAGCAGATGCTGAATGTCTATGCTGATTTCTGCGAAAACGTGCTGGCAATGCCTGTGACCCGGGGCCAGAAGACCGAGAAGGAAAAGTTCAACGGCGCAGAAGCAACTTACACCATTGAGTGTATGATGCACGATCGTAAGGCACTCCAGGCCGGTACTTCCCACTACTTCGGTGACGGCTTTGCAAAGGCTTTCAACATTGAGTTTACCGATAAGAACAACCAAAAGACCAATCCCCATGAAACTTCCTGGGGTGTTTCCACCCGTCTGATCGGTGGTATTATTATGACGCACGGCGACAACAACGGTCTGGTGCTGCCCCCCAAGGTGGCTCCCATCCAGGTTGTGGTTCTGCCTATCGCTCAGCATAAGCCCGGCGTTCTGGAAGCCGCTTCCGAGCTGAAAAACCGCTTGGTTGCTGCAGGCCTGCGGGTAAAGATGGACGACTCCGATAATTCTATGGGCTGGAAGTGCGCCGAATACGAAATGAAGGGCGTGCCCCTGCGTGTGGAATGCGGCCCCCGTGACCTGGAAAACGGTCAGTGTGTCTTGGTTCGCCGTAACGATGGAGAAAAGGTCGTTGTAAATCTTGCCGATCTGGAAACTGCCGTTGCCGAGCAGTTGGAACTGGTTCATAAGGGTATGTTCGAAAAGGCTAAGAAGAACCTGGAAGACCATATCTACGAGGCTCACTCCATTGAAGAAGCCAAGGCTTTGCAGGATGCAAACGGCGGCTTTGTCAAGACTATGTGGTGTGGAGAATTGGACTGCGAACTGGCTATGAAGGAAAAGGCCGGTATGTCCTCCCGCTGCATCCCCTTCGCACAGGAGAATCTGGGTGATACCTGCGCCTGCTGCGGCAAGCCCGCCAGCAAGATGATATACTGGGGCGTGGCTTATTAACTAAGTTTGCCCTTGCGGGCAAGTGAAGTTTACCGCGTAAGTGAAGTTATCCTGCGGATAGTGAAGTTTTACCTGTGGCAAAGTGGGCGAACTTAACTTCACTTTGCGTTAGCAAAACTTCACCGCATTTGCATCTGCAAATAGTTGCCGATGAGGATGCTTCGTTTCAATCGTAAGATTCGTTAGAATACATTAAATTGTGCCGTGACGAAAGAAATGAACCCGTGCTGCAATCGCAGCACGGGTTTTGTCGTAATTATCTGTTTTTCCAGTCTAAGATAGATTGAATGCCCTCTAAGAAGGCATCAATTTCTTCTTCTGTAGTATCCCGGCAAAGGGAAACCCGGAAGGAACTGTCGATGATTTTGGGGTCTAACTTCATGGCTGTCAGGGTGTGGCTTCTGTGACCCTTGGCGCAGGCAGAGCCGGCAGAAACACAGATGCCTCTGTCCTGGAGTAAGTTCAATGTGTTTTGGGTAGGCACACCGGGGATAGAAAGATTTAAGATGTGGGGCGCATCGTGAGCACCGTTGATCACGATTCCGTCAAGTTTACATAATTCGTCAAAGAGCGTATTCAGCAATTCTTTTTCACGGGCGATATCCTGCCGGAAAGTAGGGTACACTTCTTCACAGGCCGCCGCAAAGCCTAAAATGGCAGGGGTTGCTTCCGTGCCGGAGCGATAGCCGCCTTCCTGACCGCCACCTAAAAGCAGGGCAGGGAAGGACTTGAGCCGGGGGGCAATATACAACGCGCCTGCGCCTTTGGGGCCGTGAATTTTGTGGGCAGAGACGGAGATGAGATCTGCGCCCAATGTCTTGGCGACAAAGGGTATTTTCAGAAATCCCTGAACGGCATCTGTGTGAAAAACCGTATCCGGGTTATTTTTGTGAACGAGTTTTGCCATTTGGGAAATGGGAAGCACCGTGCCGGTCTCGTTATTCACCATCATTACAGAAACCAGGATGGTGTCTTTCCGCAGAGCGCTCTGCAAACTCTCCACAGAGATATTGCCTAAAGCATCCGGCTGCAGATAAGTTACTTCAAAGCCCTGGGCTTCCAATTCGTGCATACAATTCAAAACCGCATGATGTTCTATAGCGGTGGTGATAATGTGCTTGCCCCGCTTGCCGAATCGCTTGATTGTTCCCATAATGGCCCAGTTGTCCGCTTCCGTACCGCCGGAAGTGAAGAACACCCGATCAGGCTCAGCGCCCAAAGCGATGGCTACCTTCCGTCTTGCTACCTGCAATGCACGGGCGGCATCCAAACCAAAACTGTAAAGGCCACTGGGATTTCCCCAGCCTTCTGTCAGGGCCTGCTGTATTGCCACCACCGCGCTTTTACAGGGCTTAGTGGTGGCAGAATTGTCTAAATAAATCATATTACTTTCCTACACAAAAACGTTCAAAAATTCTGGCGGTAATGTCTTCCCGGACTGTTGCGCCGGTGACTTCACCCATAGCTTCCATAGAAAGTTCAATATCCGTCAGCACAGCATCCGGGGTCTGCCCCAACTGCATGGCCTGCATTGCTCGGAGCATACTTTCGTAACTGCGGCGGATGGCATCATATTGCCGGGCGTTGGTCAGCAAACTGCCGTCGCAGGGAAGTTCGCCTTTGAATAGCATATCCACACCGTCAGCAAACTGGTCAAGGCCTTCTCCGGTAAGGGTGGAGACGGGAATGACCATATTGAAAGGCAGATCGGAAGGGGAGACCACTGCACCCAAATCAGATTTATTGATAAGGGCAATGGCATTGGGAGCATCCAAACAAAGATTCATAACTTCCCGGTCTTCGTCTGAAAGGGGCTTGGAGCCGTCGCAGACGAAAATAGCAAGGTCAGCATCCAGCACAGCCTGCCGGGAACGGTCTACACCCATAGCCTCGATCCGGTCATCCGTTTCGTGGATGCCGGCAGTGTCAATCAGCCGCAGACGGGTAGAGCCCACCCTCACGGTTTCTTCCACCGTGTCTCGGGTAGTGCCTGCAATTTCCGTTACGATTACCCGCTGATAGCCGGCTAAGGCGTTCAGCAGGCTGGATTTGCCCACATTGGGCTTGCCTACGATGGCGGCGGCAACACCCTGGCGCAGGATACGGCCCTGGCCGTAGGTCTGCAGAAGCGCGTAAAGGGCCTTGGCGTTCTTGCGCAATGTGCCGGTGTAGTTTTCCAAACGGAAATCGTCGATATCCTCGTCGGGGTAATCCAGTACCGCATGGAAATGACTGCACAGATCTGTCAGATCGCTATAAATGGGATTTAGTTTCTTCTGTAAAACACCACCTACCTGGCCGGCGGCATTGGCGGCGGCATCAGCAGTATCTGCCTCAATCAGGTCAATGACGGCTTCTGCCTGGGTCAGATCCAACTGACCGTTCAAAAAGGCCCGCTTGGTAAATTCCCCCCGCTTGGCAGGAAGGGCACCTTTGCTGTAAAGGGCATCCAACCCGGCGGCTAGTACAGCCGGAGAGCCGTGACAATGAAATTCCACCGTGTCTTCCCCGGTATAGGTGTGGGGTGCCCGGGTGTAAACTGCCATACAGCGGTCGATAGTGCGGCCCTGCTTGTCAGTAAGTGTTCCTAAAATCAGTTTCCGATTCGGGGACTCCCAGAGGGGTAAGCCGTTATCCGGGGTGAAAACCTGCCCGGCAATTTGGGCGCAGTTATCTCCCGTCAACCGCAAAATGCCGATGGCACTGATTTGATTACCCGTAGATACGGCGGCAATGGTGTGAGACATAATTAGCTCCTTTATTTCACATAACGGCGCTTGCTGTTGCAGCCCATATAGGCGGCGCAGAGCATAAACACCATTGTGACAGCGTAGACAAAGTACACATTCTGTACGAAGATGCTCAGTAGAAGGCTTAAGGGAAGAACAGGCATCAGGTAGTACAGAAGAACATCCTGAAACCAACCAAAAAGGAAGGGCTCTGTGGCGGCGGCATTCATACAAAGAATTGTAAATACCAGAATACCGGGGATGTGCATATATAGAATGGTTTTCTTGTCGTTGCAAATATGGAAGTTAGCGATTTTTGCCAGCCTGTTCCACATCACAAGGAAAACAGCCGCCATCACGGGGCCCATAATGAGGGCAGCTTCAGCAGGCAGACTATTTGTTGTAACGGTTGCCAGCACGCCATAAACAAAGGGAATAAAACCGAAAATCGGTGCAAGCCATTTTTTCATAGGAAAACCTCCCGGTTGTTTGGGTATATCATAGCAGATTTCAGGTAAAAATCAAGCGGTCATATTCACTGCTGAATTGGACACAATAGGCAGTAGGTGAGAAATATGGAAATTACGGATGCAAAAATTCAAATGCAGTTTACTGATGCGGCTGACTTCTTCAGCCGCAAGCTTCAGTGCGGCAACCATACCCTATATGCCTATAACATTGACGGACTGACATCCGGCAATGCCATTTCAGAATATATATTTAAGCCTATTACGCAGGGCCTGTCCGGAGAAAGTATGGAAGAACTGTACCGGCAGGCTATGGAAGGGGCAATCTATAACTGCGTGGCAAGACCCTGCAAAGATATGGATGCGGTTTCCCTTTTCCTTGTAAACGGGTTCTGTGTGGTGCTTTTCCCAGGTGCAGGCGCCATTGCATTTGAGGCCAAAACAGGAGAAAAACGGGGAATTTCACCGCCCCAGGTAGAAAATACTGTCAAAGGGCCAAAGGATGCCTTTGTGGAAACCCACCGCTCCAATACCAGCCTGATCCGGCGGCATCTGCGGACACCGAACCTGCGTATTTTTGAAATGCAGGTGGGAAAGCGCAGTATGACCAACGTGGCTGTGGTGTCCATTGACGGAATTACCAACCCGGATTTGGTTCACAAGATGAAGAGACGATTAAAAGATATTGATATCGACGGCTTTTTGTCTCCCTCTGCTGTGGAAGAATATATTTCCGGCAGCAGATCTACCGCTTTTCCGCTAATTCAGTATACGGAACGAACGGATTGGTTTTGCCAGGGACTCTTGGATGGCAGAGTGGGAGTGCTGGTAGATGGTATTCCCTTGGGATATCTTGCTCCTGTGAATTTGGGCTATTTTATGGAGAGTCCGGAAGATAGAAGCCGGGACTTCATTTCTGCCTCTTGTATCCGCGTTTTGCGCTACGGTGCGTTGCTTGTAAGCCTTCTTCTGCCTGCGGTGTATATCGCTATGGCGACTTTCCACCAGGAAATGATTCCCCTGCCGCTACTGCGCTCTGTCATTGAGAGCAAGCAGTCCGTGCCGTTTTCTACTGTTTGGGAAGTGTTGGGGCTGCTGATTGCCTTTGAACTGTTGCAGGAATCCGGCGTTCACTTGCCACAGGCTATTGGACAAAGTGTATCTATCATTGGCGGCATTGTGGTGGGCAGTGCAGCAGTGGAGGCAAAAATTATTTCCCCGGCTGCGCTGATTGCGGTGAGCATTGCCGGTGTTTGTGGCTTTGTGCAACCCAACAGGGACTTGGCAGAGGGTATCCGGGTGTGGCGGTTTGTGCTGGCAGTCTTAGGTGCAATCGGCGGCCTGTTTGGTGTGACGGCGGGGCTGATTGCACTGCTGATTCATTTGTCAGGCCTTACAAGCCTGGGGGTTGATTATCTATCTCCTTTTTCTAAGTGCAAAATACCGCCTGTTCTGCGCCCCCTTTTGAAAAAGAGAAAGTTTCGAAACACGGAATTGGACCCGTTAGATAGGAGAAATCAAAAATGAAATGGATGATCTGCGTTCTTGCTGTTTTATTGGTGGCGGTTATGGGATGGCTGCCATTTGAAGGAACAGATGTAGCCACATTGGAGCCTGCCGAAACTCTATATGTATATATAGATGAGGAGGATGTTTGTGTCGAAACCGATGGAGGATGGTTTGGAAAGGGAGAAAGTGTGGACGGCGCTGTTGCTGATTTGAAAAAATCTGCCCCGGGCCAGGTGTTTCTGCAAACGGTGGATTATCTTCTTTTGGAGACCGGCAGTGAAAAACTGCTCCCGGACCTTAATTCCTATCTGCGGTCCGGGTGTTGTGTGTGTCAAACAGAGGAAAAGCCCGACCTTGAAAAAGCAAGCACTTACCTGCGCACGCACAGACCAAAACGAACCTTGCAAGACTATCGGGCCGGAAATACAGATCTTCCGAAACTTACGATGCAGGAGGACAGAGCCTACCTTGATGAATGAAAAACTTTCTTCCTACCGACTGGGCGGATTTTTGGTGGTGGCTATGAGTGGCCCATTCGTGTACCTTGCAGGCAGACAGAACTGGACTGCGGTGGCTTTTGTAGCAGCAGTCTGCTTGCTGTGTTGCCTGGCAGTCTTCTCTCGGCCTACCCATAATCTTCTAACATGGCCGTTATTTTGCCTGTTGGAGTATGGCTCTTTGGTGGTAGCCTGCATTGCCGTTTCTGGGTGGTCAGCATCTATTTGGCCTACCGGGAAAGGGTGGCCTATCGTTCCTTTAACCCTTCTTGCGTTGGCTACAGTGTCGTCTTGGTTTGGCGCAAACAGGACGGCTAAGGGTATGGGGGTTCTTTTTTGGCTTATTACAATACTATATTGTATTCTTTTGTCTTTTGGCTTTCGCAATATCCAGCCTGCCTATTTGGAGCCTAAATGGGAGACCCCCGATTTTCTTTCTTGGTATGTTTTTCTGCTCCCCTGTACAGCCCAATTCTTGCCCAGAGAAAAGAATAAGAAAATTTGCGCCCTCTTTCCGGTGCTGGCCGGTGTTGCGCTTCTGATTACCCTTTGGACAGAAGGCAATCTTTTATCGGATGCGGCAAAAGAAGTTGACTGGCCTTTCTACGAAGCAGGGGAGAGTGTGCGGCTTTTTGGGGTTGCCAATCGGCTGGAGTCCTTCATTAGTGTGGGGGCTACCATTGGATTTTACGGCCTTTACAGTTTGATTTTGAGTGCTGCCGGTTATTTGGCAGAAAGGGTGAAAAATGGTTGGGGTAAGTACGGCGTGTTGGCAGGCGGTGTGCTGTCCGGTGTAGGGGTGCTTTTTCGGTGGCAGATGCTTTATTTTGTCCTTACAGTAGGGGCATTTGTCCTCTGGGTGGCGCTGCCAATTTTAGGATCATTTTTTTCTGGAAAAAAGTGCGAAAAAGAGTAAAATAATGCTTGACATTACGACGCCTTTTTGGTAGTATACTCGAGGCCTTTGAGAAAGGGCCAAAATTCTGTCCGGAACAAAGAAAAATGTTGAGAAATGATAAAAAACTTCTTGACAACTGAATGGTGCCGTGTTAGAATAACCAGGCTCACCGCTCAGCGGGCGAGTAAATGTACCTTGTAAATTGAATAACGCAAAGACGAAATGAACACCTTGGACAATTATAATGGATTGTTTAAGCGTAAGCGAAAAAACAGCCAACGAAAATTCTTGAGTAAATTTGCTAAGACAAATTATTCAAAAAAGATTTTAGAGTCGAAAGACTTTGAGATACCATTTTTTGAGAGTTTGATCCTGGCTCAGGACGAACGCTGGCGGCGTGCCTAACACATGCAAGTCGAACGGGGTAAAGAGCTTCGGTTTTTTACTTAGTGGCGAACGGGTGAGTAACGCGTGAGGAACCTGCCTTTCAGTGGGGGACAACAGTTGGAAACGACTGCTAATACCGCATAACACAGTTGAACCGCATGATTTAACTGTCAAAGCTTTATGTGCTGAAAGATGG
>JAZNZO010000034.1:0-13870 GCA_045594945.1 Faecousia sp. | reverse complement strand
GGGGGTGGGGGTAACAGCAGTAACCTCGATGAACTTGCCATCGGGCTTGTCCTTCAGACGGTTCATAACCTTGATAAAGTCGATCTTGGGGGTCTTGCCGTAGGGGATGATTTCGTCCTCCAGCAGGCCCAGCTTCTGACGGAAGAAATCAACAGAAGGCAGAGTCTTCTCTGCTTCTTCAGCGATTTGCCAGTCAGCAAACTTGGTGGGGTCAAGTTTTACGTTGCCCTTCTCGTCAACGTACTTGCCGTTTTCGTCGAAAATGATTGCCATAAATGTGTCCTCCTTATTATTAGTGCCGTAAATGCGACACTTATTCACTGATGATGGCATTGTCCCGAATAAACTGCATAACCTTGGTGGTCAGCACACTACGCAGGAGTGCCTTTTCAAATTCCGGGGTGTAGTACTCTTTGAGCTGCTCTGCAGTAATCCCGTTTTCCCGGCAAACCAGGGCGATTGCCTGGCCAATGTCTTGCTGAGTGGCTTCCAAGCCCTCCAGTTCCACAATCTTATCTACCGCAGCCATATTCCGCAGGGCGGCTTCCGCTGCCGGGTAAGCATCTTTATGTAAGTCTGCAGTGGTGGTATTCATAAAACTGCAGTACATTTCAAGGGTAAGACCCTGGCGGGCCAGTTGGGCTTCCATAGCCTTCAGTTGCTCATTAACCGCATTTTCCAGTTCTTCCGGGTCAGCAGTAAATTCCAAAGTGGAAGCTGCCTGCCGTAAGAGCCGGTCCTGCAAATCCATTTCTCCACGCTCATCGGTATAAGCCTGCAGACTTTCCTGCAGTTTCTGCCGCATTTCATCAAGCGTTTCGCAGCCGCCCACTTCTTTGGCAAAAGCATCATCCAGTTCATAGGGGGCCTTCACCCGAATTTCGTGGATAGTACACTTGAAGGTGGCCTTCTTTCCGGCCAGTTCCTTTGCGTGGTAGGCTTCGGGGAATGTTACTTCCACATCTACCTTCTCCCCTACAACCTTGTCAATCAGTTGTTCTTCAAATCCGGGGATAAATGCACCGCTACCCAAAACCAAGGACTGCTTCTGGGCAGTGCCGCCTGCAAACTGCTCCCCATCGCAGAAGCCTGCGTAATCCAAAATCACTTCGTCACCCAACTGGGCAGGGCGGTCCGTAATCGGTGTGATCCGGGGATTTTGCTGAAGAAGTCTGTGCAGTTGCCGGTTTACTTCTTCTTCGGTAATGATGTGGCGGCTGTAATCAGCCTGCAGACCACGATATGTAAAAGCCATTTCTATTCTCCTATAAGCAAAATAAAAAGGCAATCCAGCCCAAGGAACTGAATTGCCCAGACGGTCGGCATAAAAGCAATTACATTCCCCCGCGGTAACCCGCGAAATCCGTCAGTCGTGTAATGCTCCCTTATCATAACCGCAAAACCACTAATTGTCAAGCCCTATTCGATAAAAAAATATTAAATAGGATTTTTTTCATTGCAAAACCGGGATAATATGGTATGATAACAATAATAAAAAAGAAATTGGAGGGATTCCATGCTGGATTTTATGCGGCTTGGCTGTGCAGTGCCCAAAGTTAAGGTTGGGGATGTTTTTGCAAATACCCAAGATATCTGCGCCTATATGGAGAAGGCGGACAGTGCAGGCTGTGACCTTGTTCTGTTTCCGGAACTGGCTCTGACGGGCTACACCTGTGGCGATCTTGTTTTCCAGGAGGCTTTGCAAAAAGCCACTATGGAAGGACTTTCCCAAATTGTCAGTGCTTCTTCAAATTATCCTGCCCTGACAGTAGTGGTAGGTTTGCCCCTTTGCATCACCGGGCAAGTATATAACTGCGGCGCAGTTGTGGGCAGAGGTAAACTTTTCGGTATCGTTCCCAAGACATTCCTGCCCAACTACGGGGAGTTTTATGAACGCCGTTGGTTCGCTTCCTCCCAGGACCTGCCTGTAAAGGAGATTGCCATCGACGGTCTGGGCACTGTGGCCGTTGGCAGAGATTTGCTGTTTACTTTAGGTGACGGCACTGTGCTGGGTGTGGAAGTGTGTGAAGACCTTTGGGCGCCGATGCCCCCTTCTACCATGATGCGGCTGAACGGCGCAGAAGTCATCGTCAATCTTTCCGCTTCCAATGCATCTGTCGGCAAACGGGCCTACCGGCAGAATTTGGTAACCCATCAATCTGCCGTTTGCAGTTGTGTTTATGCCTTGTGCTCCTCCGGCTCTACAGAGTCTACCCAGGATTTAGTGATGTCCGGCCACAGTCTGATTGCCCAGGACGGCAAACTGATTGCCGAAAACAAGGATTTGATTGCCAGTGATTACCTGTTGGTGCAGGATGTGGATTTGGGAACAGTTCGCGCCCGCCGCCGCCACAACACCAGCATTCGGGACGCCATTTCCATTTATTCCCAAATTCAGCCTATGCGCCGTATTCCCTGTGAATGTCCTTCCCTTCGCAGCGACGGAACGCTTTACGCCTATGAAAAAATGCCTTTTGTACCGGAAGACCCCAAGACCCTGGCTGACCGGTGTGAGGAAATTTTCCAAATCCAGGTTGCAGGTCTGAAACAGCGACTTGCCACCATCGGCACCAATGCTGTGCTGGGTATTTCCGGCGGACTGGACTCTACCCTCGCCCTTTTGGTGGCGGTACAGGCAATGAAGGAATTGGGCCGCCCCGCCACCGATGTGTACGGTGTGACGATGCCCTGCTTCGGCACTTCCGACCGAACTTATCAAAACGCTTGGGAACTGATGAGAAAACTCGGTATTTCCACCAAGGAAATCTCCATTAAGAATGCGGTTGCCGGCCACTTTGCGGATATCGGCCACGATGTTTCTGTTCGCAACGGCACTTACGAAAACGCCCAGGCCCGGGAACGGACCCAGGTGCTTATGGACTACGCCAGCGTGGTAAACGGCATTGTGATTGGCACCGGTGACTTAAGCGAACTGGCTCTTGGCTGGTGTACCTACAACGGCGACCACATGAGTATGTACAGTGTGAATGCTTCTGTTCCCAAGACCCTTATTGGCCACCTGATTTTGCATATTGCAAAGAAGGAGGGTTTCTTGCAGGCAGCAGAAGTCCTGAAAGACATTGTAGATACGCCCATCAGTCCGGAACTTCTGCCCCCCGACGAAACAGGCAAGATCAGCCAGCAAACGGAAGATTTGGTTGGTCCTTATGCTCTGCACGATTTTTACCTCTACTACGTGATGCGTTTTGGCTATTCGCCTAAGAAAATTTATACTTTGGCCTGCCGTGTTTATGAAGGCCAGTATGACTGCGCCACCGTGAAGAAGTGGCTGACGGTATTCTACCGCCGTTTCTTCAGCCAACAGTTTAAGCGCAACTGCCTGCCCGATGGCGTGAAGGTTGGCTCCGTATCTTTAAGCCCTCGGGGTGACTGGCGGATGCCCAGCGATGCCACTGCTAAAGTTTGGCTTGCGGAATTGGAGAATTTATAAGCAATCCCTCCGTCATTTTCTTGCAAAAATGACACCTGCCTTTGCACAAGAGAGGCCTAAGTGGAAGTGGGATTAAAATATGCCTTGCGAACATTCGCAAGGCATATTTTTATTTGATATAGGAAAGGAGTTTATCCGGGAAATTAACAGTCATTCCGTCGGCGCCATTATCATAAACAGTCTTCATAATCTGCTCATTGGCAATACCCCAGGCGCGGACATTTAAGCCCATTGCATGCCAGGACGCCACATTTTCCGGTGTTGCATCTTCAGAGTAGGGACAAATCTCGTAGAATCCAGATGCCATCATTTCTTCCAGCAGATCTGCATCTATCTTCCCGGGTTCTGCCAAAAATCCCAATCTGTAGGAAGGATTTACCTTATGCATCTTTTTCAGATAGTTCATCTTGAAGGAAGTGAAGATGCACTTATCTGCTATGTTATACTTTTCCACAAGGCGGGCGGTTTCTGCTTCTGTGCCCTCCCCCTTCAGTTCGATGGCAAAGGTCAGGTCCATTTTAGAAAAACTTTCCAAAAAAGTCTCCAGGGTTATGATGTAATCCACCCGGCCGCAACGCTCCATAGGGAAAGTGCGAAGTTCGGCATACGTATAGTCTGCCACCCTGCCCGGCTTTTTCATCATCCGCTCTATGGTGTCATCGTGAAACAGCACTGCCACACCGTCGCGGGTCATCTGTACATCGGTTTCAATGCCGTTGGCGCCCATATACACGCCCGTATAGAAAGAAAGCAGGGTGTTTTCCGGGCAATATTCACTGGCCCCCCGGTGGGCATAGGTAATAAATTTGTTTTCCATAAAGTGGTCTCCTCCTTTTTTTCATTAATATAGCACAAAACTATAAAAAATCAAGGAAAATAACCGGAAATTCTTTCGAAAAAGGTCTTGACTTTTGGCATTTCCTTTGCTAAAATAGACCAGCCGCATTGAAAAGGTTTAAGTAAGGCTCTGTGCCTTCACCTTTAGAGCGAGACTACACAAATTAAAGTAGGTGAAAAAGAATGAAAGCAGTTATCGTAACCGGTGGTAAGCAGTATACCGTCAGCGAAGGAGATGTTCTGTACATCGAAAAGCTGGACGCTGAAGCTGAAGCTACCGTGAAGTTCGAGCAGGTTCTGGCAGTGCTGGACGGTGAGAACTCCAAGATCGGCGCTCCCACTGTAGAAGGTGCAACCGTCGAAGCCAAGGTCGTTAAGAACGGCAAGGCCAAGAAGATCTACGTCTTCAAGTACAAGGCAAAGAAGAACGAGAAGAAGAAGATCGGCCACCGTCAGCCTTACACCAAGGTGGAGATCACCAAGATCGCTCTGTAATTATGACAAAGTGTGAATTTTTTACAGAAAACGACAGAATTACAGGATTTTCTGTCAGCGGTCACAGCGGCTATGCAGAAAAAGGTGCAGACATTGTCTGCGCGGCTATCTCCGCGATTGTGACCATGGCTGAAGCCACCATCAATGATGTGTGTGGCGCAAAGGCCAAAGTCCGGGTGAAGGAAGCGGACGCCCGCATCACTCTCACCCTCCCCGCCTCTTGCGATGAAGAGGAGACTGTGCAGGCCGTGCTTGCCGGTATGCTCCTGAGCCTTTGCAATCTGCGGGAACAATATCCGGATTATATCGAAGTTTTGGAGGTGTAACACCATGCTGAAAATTGGTATTCAGTTTTTCGCTCACCATAAGGGCGGCGGTTCTACCAAGAACGGTCGTGATTCCCAGGCTAAGCGTCTGGGCGTGAAGCGTGCAGACGGTCAGTTCGTTCTGGCCGGCAACATTCTGGTTCGCCAGAGAGGCACCCACATCCACCCCGGTGTCAATGTTGGCATCGGCAGTGATGACACCCTGTTCGCTCTGGTTGACGGCACTGTCCGTTTCGAGCGCAAGGGCAAGGATCGCCGTCAGTGCTCCGTGTACGCTGCTGAGCAGTAATCACGAATAGGCTACTATGGGCTGCTGCACACTATCTGCAGCAGCCCCTTTTTTCTTGAGCAGAGAGGACTTGTCCCCCAACAGGTTTTCAACCCCCTGCTTTCCCCAATGCTGCAGAAAATCCCTTGATAATACACAAAGTATTGTCTGCGGAATTTTCTTTGCCTTAGAAAAAGCAGAGCGCTGAAAACTGCCAAGCACCGCATAGCGGCTATTGGTGTTCGCGCCCTCTTCTGCGTATTGCGTATGTCTTTTGCTGCTTTCTTCAAAAGAAAGGATGATTTACTATGGAAATGTTCGTTGATAAAGTCCGCATTACGGTCTGCGGCGGTCGGGGCGGCGACGGTGCGGTTGCCTTCCACCGGGAAAAATATGTGGCAGCCGGCGGTCCGGATGGGGGCGACGGCGGTCACGGCGGCAGTGTAATTCTGCGGGTCAATGACAACCTGTCTACCCTGCTGGATTTCCGCTATAAGCGTAAGTATGCCGCCCAGGCAGGCGCCAACGGCCAGGGCCGGAATATGTCCGGTAAGCGGGGCGAACCCCTCATTATTCAAGTCCCCCGGGGCACTGTGGTACGGGATGCGGAAAGCAATCAAATTATTGTAGATATGTCCACCGGTGAGGATTTTGTCATTGCCAAGGGCGGCAGAGGTGGCTGGGGCAACGGCCACTATGCTACCCCCACCCGGCAGGTCCCCCGGTTTGCAAAGGCTGGCCTGAAAGGACAGGAACGGGATATTATCCTGGAACTGAAACTGCTGGCTGATGTTGGCCTGGTAGGTTTTCCCAATGTGGGTAAGTCTACCCTGCTGTCCGTCACATCCAATGCCCGGCCCAAGATTGCCAACTACCACTTCACCACCCTGTTCCCCAATCTGGGCGTGATTTATGTGGAAGAAGGCGTTTCCTTTGTTATGGCAGACATCCCCGGCATTATTGAGGGCGCAGCAGAAGGGGCCGGTTTAGGCCACGATTTTTTGCGGCACATTGACCGTTGCCGTCTTCTTGTCCATGTGGTGGATGTTTCCGGCTCTGAAGGCCGGGACCCTGTGGAAGATTTCGACGCTATCTGCGCCGAACTGCACGACTACAGCATTGACCTTTACAACCGGCCTATGATTGTAGCCGCCAATAAGTGCGACCTGCTGATGCCCGACTGCGACAATTTGGAGCGTCTTCGCAAGCACGTGGAAGAGCTGGGCTGTGAGCTGTATGAAATTTCTGCAGGCACGACCCAAGGCACCAGGAATTTAATGCGTGTGGTGGCAGAAAAACTGCGAACCCTGCCTCCGGTAACCATTTACGAGCCGGAATATGTGGACCCCGTAGTAGAAGCCGGCGACCCCAAGGCACTGGAAATCGAGCATTTGGGCAGCACCTGGCTCATCACCGGCACCTGGCTGGAACGTCTCATTGAGAACATCAATTTTGACGACTACGAATCCCGCAACTATTTCGATACCCTTCTTCACAAGTGCGGCCTCTTTAAGCGCCTGGAAGAAATGGGCATCCAGGACGGCGACACCGTAGACATCTACGACTTCCAGTTTGAATATCAAAGATAACCCGGAACAGCGTTGCAAAACTGCAACGCTGTTCTTTTTATTGGGCTTTTGCTTGCATATTAACACATTTTGTTATATACTATTCTATTATATATGCAAATTAGAAAGGAGAGAACCATGGAGTTTAAGGTATTGGCGGTAGGCGATGTAGTGGGAAATCCCGGTGTAAAACGAATTGGGCAGAGCCTGCGCAAATGCAAAAGAGAAACCTTGGCAGATTTTGTGATTGTGAATGGCGAAAATGCTTCCATGGTTGGTATTACCCCCCAGCAGGCAGAGGATATTTTTGATGCCGGGGCGGATGTGATCACCTTAGGTAACCACGCCTTTGGCAAACGGGAAATTGGGGACTATCTGGAGGACAACAGCAGAATTCTGCGGCCCTGCAATTATGCGCCCCAAACCCCGGGCAAGGGCTATGGCATTTATGAAACAAATGCAGGCGATGTGGCACTGATCAATTTGGTGGGCCGGTGCGGTATGGACTTTAATGCAGAAAATCCCTTCCTGTTGGCAGAAAAACTGTTAAAGGAGATTTCTGCCAAGTTTATTCTTGTGGAAATCCACGCAGAAGCCACCTCAGAAAAATTGGCTATGGGGCATATGCTGGATGGAAAAGTCAGCGCCGTTTGGGGTACCCATACCCATGTGCCTACGGCAGATGTGATGGTACTTCCCAAGGGCACAGGCTATGTAACGGACCTGGGTATGACCGGACCGAAAAACGGCATTTTGGGTGTCCAGGCCCGGCAGTCCGTTGCCAAATTCCGGGGCGATTTGATTGGCCGCTACCAGTGGGAAGAAGGCCCTACCAAATTAGAGGCCGTCCTGTTTACTTTGGACCGGGAAACGGGCCTTTGCAAAAAAGCAGAAAGGGTGGATTTGTATGATTAAACTACTCCACAGTGCAGACTGGCACTTGGACGCCCCCCTGCTTGGCAAGGAAGAACTGAAAAACGCCCTTGCGTCCGTTCCCGGCAAACTGGCCGCCCTTTGCAAAGAAGAAGCATGTGACCTTGTGCTCCTTGCCGGTGACCTTTTTGACGGAGCAGCCTCCCCCGACAGTGTGGCCGCCCTGAAAAGAGCATTGGCACAAATGGAAGTGCCAGTCTTTATCACCCCCGGCAACCACGATTTCGTCGCCCCCGGCAGCATTTGGCTGACGGAAGTTTGGCCGGAAAATGTTACTGTTTTCACGGAAAACCAGATAAAAAGCCTAATTTTAGAAGATTTGGATTGCACCATCTACGGCGCAGCCTTTACTTCTATGGACTGTCCTGCTCTTTTAGAGGGTTTCCGGGCAAATCATACCACCCGTTACGGAATTGGCATTTTTCACGCAGACCCCACAATGGTGTCTTCTGCCTATAACCCCATCACCCAAACCCAAATCCGTCAGTCCGGCCTACAGTATCTGGCCCTGGGACACATCCATAAGGCGGGAAGCCTTTTGTGTGGAGATACCCTGTGCCTGTGGCCCGGCTGTCCTATGGGAAAAGACTATGGTGAGCCCGGAGAAAAGGGCGCTTATATCGTCACTCTGGATGAGGGTGTAAGTTCCAGGTTTGTTCCCCTGGATACCCCCCGTTTTTACGATTTGACCCTTTCGGCAGAACCTTCCGCCCTGGAAGTGCTGGAGCGGATTTTGCCTCCTGCAGGCTCTATGGATTATTACCGCATTACCCTTACAGGGCAGAGTGAGCCTTTAGACATTCCCGGTCTTTTAGGTGCATTTTCCCATATTCCCCACTTGGAACTTCTGGATGCAACCCAGCCGCCGGTGGATGTATGGAAAGCCCTTGGTTCTGACACCCTGGAAGGCCAGTTCTTCGGAATGCTGAAAGCGGAGATGGAAAGTAACCCGGAAGAGAAGGATATCCTTCACTTGGCAGCAGAACTCTCCCGCAGAATTTTGGATGGGCAGGAGGTGGTCTTACCGTGAAAATTCTTTCTATGACCGCCACCTTCGGCAAACTCAACCAGCAAACTTTGACCTTTGAACAGGGCCTGAATGTCATTCACGCCCCCAATGAATGGGGCAAGAGTACATGGTGTGCCTTTATCACCGCCATGCTCTATGGCATCGACACCCGGCAAAGAAACACAGAAACCCAACTGGCTGACAAAGAGCATTACGCCCCCTGGTCCGGCGCACCTATGGCAGGATCTATGGAACTTCTGTGGGGCGACCGGAAAATTACCATTGAACGGACATCCAAGGGTCGGGGACTTCTCAATCAGTTCCGGGCTTACGAGACCGACACCGGGGCAGATGTTCCCGAATTGCAGGCAGAAACCTGCGGATTAACCCTTTTAGGGGTGGAAAAGGAAGTTTTCCAGCGTTCGGCCTTCCTGAAGCAGGCCGATTTGCCTGTTTCCGATGTGCCTGCCCTTCGGGCTCGGCTCAACGCCCTTGTTTCCACCGGTGACGACTCCGGCACCGCAGAACTGTTGGCAAAGAAACTGAAAGATTTGAAAAACAAATGCCGCCACAATAAAACCGGTCTTCTGCCGGAGGCAGAAAAGGTCCGTGACGATTTGTTGGAAAAATTAGAAAAGCGACTCTCCTTCCGCGATCAGTATACCCGGCTTTCCCAGCGATTAGGGCAGTTGGAGGACTATGGCAAGAAACTGCAAAATCATCAGGATGCCCTTGCCTACCAGGAAAATTACGCCTACGCCCAAAAATTAGCCGCCGCCCAAGCCGCCGCTCAACTTGCCAAGCAGGACTATGAAACCCTGCTGGCAGAATGCAGCGCTTTGCCCGAAGAAGGGGAAGCCAAAAGAGAACTATCTCTTTTGCGGCAATACCGGGAAGAAAAGGAATCCCTGCAAATGCAGGCCCAAATGCTCCCCCCTGCCCCTACAGCCCCCACTGTACCGGAAGTATTCCGGGGTCTTGACGGAAGGGAAGCACTCCAAAAAGCAGAGAAGGACAAAAAGGCTTACGATGCTATGGCAGAAAGCAAGCCCAAATTTCCTATTCCTCTTTCCGCTATCCTGCCGGCCACTGCAATACTCCTGTCGCAGATTTCCGGTTTTGGTCTTTATCTCGCTCCCCTGCCTTTCATTGGGCTGCTGGTCATCTACATCCTGTACGCCAAAAAGGCAAAGGCCCACCAAAAAGAATTGGATGAACTTCTTTCTCAGTATCCCGGCATTTCCCCCGACCGCTGGGAAATTGTGGCTGAAGCATACCAAAAGCAGGAAGAAGACTATTTAGAACAAAAGCAATCCCACGACGAAGAATGCAAAACGATCAAAGAAGCAGTCAGCACCCTGCAAGAAAAGATTGAGGCCCTTACCAAGGGGCAATCCCTTGCCCAGTATGAATGGCAGTTGCAGGCTGTTTTGGAAAAGCGCGCTGCGCTTGGGGATAAAAAGCGGGTATTTGCCCAAAAGGCAGAACTTGCGCAAACCTTGGAAAATTCCCAAAAAGCGTCTGCCCCTCCGGTATTTCCCGATGAACTAACCTTCACTGCCCCGGAAACGGACCGCCTGCTATCCGATAATAAAACCCAGCAGAACAGCATACGCCACCAGTTGGGGCAACTCCAGGGGCAAATGGAAGCCCTGGGTCAGGAAGACGGTCTTGCAAAAGAGTTAAGCCAGGTCCGGGCACGGATTGCCCAGCTTGAAAAGCACTATGCGGCCCTGGAAACCGCCATAAACTATTTGGAAAAAGCCCGGGCAGAACTGCAAAAGCGGTTTGCACCCCGGATTTCCCAAAAGGCGCAGACCTATATCAGCCGTCTGACCGATGGCCGATACAACCGCCTGTTCCTGGATGGGGACTTCATTCTGAACGCCGGCACAGCAGAAGATGTAACACCCCGGCCTTCCCGTTGGCGCAGTGATGGCACCATAGACCAGTTGTACCTTGCCCTGCGATTGGCTGTTTCCCAGGAACTGACGGAAAATAGTCCTATGATTTTAGACGATGCCTTAGTTCGCTTTGACGACAGGCGAATGAAAGCGGCTTTGGACCTTCTGAAAGAGGAAAGCGCAAACCGGCAAATCATCCTCTTTAGTTGCCAAAGACGGGAGGAGGAATATGTAAATGGATAAAATTGTAACAGACAAAGCGCCGGCAGCCATCGGTCCTTACAGCCAGGGTGTCTGCGTTGATCAGTGGGTTTTCACCTCCGGGCAAATTCCCGTAAATCCCGCAGACGGCTCTATCCCCGAGGGCATTGCAGCCCAGGCGGAAAGAAGTTGCCAAAATGTGGGCGCTATTTTGGAAAGTGCCGGTGTGACCTTTGAAAATGTGGTAAAAACCACCTGTTTCCTGGCAAATATGGAAGATTTTGCCCAATTTAATAAGGTTTACGAAACTTATTTTATCTCAAACCCTGCCCGCAGTTGCGTGGCAGTTCAGGCGCTTCCCAAGGGTGTGCTTTGCGAAATTGAAGCCATCGCCCGGAAATAATTGCACTGCCTATGTGCATATAGATAAACAAGGAGGGGTTTCATGGAACTTAGAGAAGTAACTTATTTAGCAGTTGCCCTGCGTATTTTTGCCGCCGTTATTTTTGGCGGTTTGATTGGCCTGGAGCGGGGTCTTAAGAACCGGGCCGCCGGTCTGCGCACCCATATGCTGGTGTGTGTGGGCAGTTGCCTGATTATGGTGACAAACCAGTTCATTTACCAAACTGTCGGCACCGGTGATCCGGTGCGTATGGGCGCCCAGGTGGTCAGCGGCATCGGCTTTTTAGGCGCAGGTACCATTATGGTCACCCGCAGACATCAGGTGAAGGGACTCACCACAGCAGCCGGCCTTTGGACTGCCGCCGGTGTGGGGCTTGCCCTGGGCATTGGCTTTTATGAGGCCGCCATCATTGGCTCACTGGCAATCTTCTGTGTTATGACACTGATGCAGAAAATGGACAACAGAGTCCATCGGAAGTCAAAGGATTTTGACCTTTTTGTGGAGCTGTCTCCAACCCTATCCTTTGGTGATTTTCTTCGGAAAATGCGGCAGATAGAAATTGAGGTGGCAGAAGTTCAAAAAGAGCCTGTTACTGATGCAGATTCCGGCAACCGGGCCTATCTGTTAGCCGTGCGCACCAAGGAGCGTCGCCTACATATGGATGTTCTGGAAAAAGTCCAGGCTATTGACGGCGTATCCTACACAGAGATCATTTGATTGAAAGAACCCTGCGGCAGTTGCCGCAGGGTCTTTTTTAGTCGTTTTTATAAGGGGGATCGGCAGGGTAAATGCCCTGCAGTTTTTGCATTGCCCGGGACAGGGCATCCTTGCTGTTTTTCCAAGGGGCAGAAGCATTCCGGTAGTCGTATTTGGCGATCATCCAGTCCAGGTCTTCCTTCACCCGCTGGAAATTCTCCCGCATCAGTCTATATACTGCAGAATAAAACCAAGACCGGTCCTTTTTCGGCAGTTTTTCCTCTGCCACCTCCAAAAGCCGGGCAAAGTGATCCATACAAAAGCCCTTGCAGGAGAGGAACTTCTCCTTGAATTCCGGCTCTTTGCCTAAAAGATAGAAAAAGGTGTCAAAGTAGCGATCCATATTGTAATTGACCTTATCGCATAGATAGCAGCTTTCTACCCGGGCGGCAACAACTCTATGATAGCCTTCCTTTTTGCTCTTGCCGAAGAGGCCGCCTTCCGGTATATCCGGGTGCTTTTCTTCCTTTTGGAGTTCAGAAAGGAGGCTTTCCATATGGGTTTGGAGCATCAGCGCCGCTCCCAGGGCATTGCCGTAATCGTATAGCGCCTTCATATGACGGCTGCAAAAGCCGACCTTTGCCACCGCTTCCCGCACATCCGGCTCCATATAACTGGCTCCGGGCCCGGCCACATAGCGCATCGCCCGCTGCTCCGCCTGCCGGCGCATATGGCAGAAAGGACACTCATCCCCTGCATCAAAGCCATCGTTAACCGGAATGGTATAAATCTGTTCTTTCATAAGGGTCACCTTCCTTTTTCCCTATCATACTATATGTTTTATAGAAAAGCAAAATAAAAAAGGGATGCATCCAAGGATGCATCCCTTTCATTTGTTCATCGCCATAGCGATACCACAACCTGCGAAGCAGATTTCACATTGCGAATGCAATATTTCACTTGCCAAAAGCAAATTTCACTTTTCCGCAGGAAAAATATCACTGAAAGCCTTTAGGCTTTCTCCAGGGCCAGGGTGCGGGTGGTCAGGTCGCAGACTTCGCTGGGTCCAAAGTACTGGATAGCGCCGGGGAACACATAGCAGGTTTCCACAGCCCACTGCTCTCTGTGAGCAGCGAAGTACCGGAAGGGTGCGCCGTCCAACTCCACCAGCGCTTTACGGATAACGGGCTTATCCGCGCCGTGACGGCGTTCCATATTCATCATCTTGGTGATGGGCATACCGCCTGCAACCCACTCTTCGGCAGGCTTAGACAGGTTGGAGACCTTGGAAAGGTAGCCATTGTAGCCGTACTGAATCAGCATAAAGGCGTTGTAGCCCAGGGAGTAGCAGTAGTCAGCATCAAAGTTAGAGGGGAAAGCGCAGCGGCCTTCGTAGCCCAGGAAGTGATGCAGAGGAGCGAATTTACCCTTGTAGGTACCGGCCTTCTTGCGCTCAGCCAAATTTTCCTTAACCATTTCAGAGAACAGTTTTTCGGACTCAATGAGGGACACCTGCACATTGCCGTGAGGGTCACGCTCCAAGAACAACTGCTGCTGGATGGTCTGGGGCAGGATGGCAAATACGGCCATAGAAGCCTCCGTCAGACCGGCCTTAATGAAGGCATACTTCTCTTCCCAGGTGGGCAGCGCATTGAACGCATCCGCCTTTTCGCCGGCCAGCAGTTCGTTGATCTCAGCAATCAGAACAGAGAATTCGGGAACGAACTCCACGATGCCTTCCGGAATAATGGCAACGCCGAAGTTACCTGCGGTTTCTGC
>JAZNZO010000033.1:0-2854 GCA_045594945.1 Faecousia sp. | reverse complement strand
TAGGTAACGCGAACACAGAAACCTCACTACGAAAGTGGTGAGGTTTTTTATTATATAGTTCGTGTTGATTGCGATGAGGGTCCACCTGTTTCCTGTTGGGGTACCCCGGCGAATGTCCTCGGTGGCGAAGCACCTTCGTCCCTCGCCGACCCCTGCCACTCGCTCAGGTCGCTTCATCTGCCGCTGGCAGCGCTCCCATCGCTCCCCATCCCGAACACAGAAGTTAAGCTCATCTGCAACCACATTACTTGGCGGGCGACTGCCCGGGAAGATAGGTAACGCGAACACAAAGCCTCACTGAGCAATCAGTGTGGCTTTTTTTCGTAAAATCATGCTTGCATTGTGCTGCCTTTGCGGCTATGATAATAGTATATAAATAGGAGGGATCTGTATGAAAAAGGACATCAATGTTTGGGAATATGCCGGTCACATTTGTGAGCAGACCGGAAAAGGTATTTTGGTAACCACAAAGGTTGGTGACAAGGTCAACTCTATGACCATTGGCTGGGGCACTTTGGGCATTGAATGGGGCAAGCCTATTTACACCGTCTTTGTCCGTGAAAGCCGCTACACCAAGGAGATGTTGGAAAGAAACCCGGAATTTACGATCAATGTGCCTATGGGCGAGGTAAATAAGGAGATTCTGAAGATCTGCGGCACCAAGTCCGGCCGGGATATGGATAAGATTGCAGAACTTGGTTTACACCTGGAAGACGGCAAATCAGTTAATGTCCCGGGTATCCGGGAACTTCCTTTAACTTTGGAGTGCAAAGTTATCTATAAGCAGGACCAGGATCCGAATGCGGTAAACGAGGAAAACACCGCCCGGTATTACCCCGAGGGGGACTACCACACGGCCTACTACGGCCAGATTGTTGCAGCATATATTATAGAGTAAGAAAAAAGGAGGGCAGCCGGTAATGAAAAAGAGAACACCGATTGCCTGGGTTTCCCGTAGGATTTATAAGCGCAGAGGGGCTCTTTTGGCCATGACAGCCACCCACATTGTCAGCGCTTTTTTGGGCGTGCTGTTTGCGCTTGGTACAAGATGGATTATTGACAGCACCCAAGCGGGGGACAGTCAGCAGTTTGTCTATGCATGTATTGCCCAGGGCGGGTTGATTTTAGCCCTTTTGGGCAGCCATATGCTGGACCGGCACTTGCATGAAAAACTGACAGCCCAAATTGATAGAGATTTGAAGGCCCATTTTCTTCATCGCTTATTGAATGGTGACTATCAGACTGTGTCTGCTTACCATACAGGTGAACTTTTAAATCGGCTTAACAATGATGTTCGCATTGTTACAGCAAATGCTGTTTCCTTGCTACCCGGTTTGGCAGGTATGACCACGAAACTGGTAGGAGCGATTTTGTTCCTGGCAGTCTTGGAACCGATGCTTACCTTATGGGTTGTTCTGGCAGGCATTTTGGTAGTGGTTGCTACGGGCTTTTTGCGACGGAGACTGAAAAATCTACATAAGGAAGTGGCTGTGGCCGAAGGAAAGTCCGCTGGTTTTATGCAGGAGACCCTGGAAAAACTCCTGTTTGTCCAGGCTATGGATATTTCCGGCGAGGTGGAGCGGCGGGCAGATAGTTTATTGGAAGAACGCTACATTTTACAAAGAAAACGGAAAAATATTTCCGTTATGAGCAGTACTTGTCTGAATATCCTTTCTTATGGTGCAGCCTTTGGGTCTCTTATTTGGTGCGCAAGTGGATTGTTGGCAGGAACAATGACTTTTGGCACGCTTACAGCAGTCAGCCAGTTGGTTGGGCAACTCCGTTCGCCTTTTGTGAACATTTCCGCCATTATGCCTCAGTATGTAGCCCTTTGCGCTGCGGCAGAACGGCTGATGGAACTGGAATCTGTGGGCAAGCGGCCTAAATCCCGCACGGATGGGGCTGAGGTCTATGAAAAGATGGAGGGCATCGAAGCAAAAAGGCTGTCTTTTGGGTATGACAGAGACCAAGTTTTTGAAAATGCTGCCTTTTTCCTGCCGAAAAATACGTTTGGCGTTATTACCGGCCAGTCCGGTATTGGCAAAAGCACATTGCTGAAACTTCTTTTGGGCGTTCTTCGTCCGGAGGAAGGAAGCCTTGCTTTCCGCAATGGGGCTACTGAGACACCGGTGGATGCCACCACTCGGAGCCTTTTTGCCTATGTACCCCAGGGAAATCTGCTGCTCAGCGGCACGATTCGGGAAAATCTTTGTATTACCCGACCCAATGCAACAGAGGATGAAATACGCCAAGCGGTTTATGTCAGCGGAATGGATGGATTTTTGGATACCCTGCCTTTAGGACTGGACACAGTGCTGGGAGAGAATGGTGCAGGCCTTTCTGAGGGCCAGGCACAACGGCTTTCCATCGCAAGAGCAGTTCTTTCCCAAGCGCCCATCCTTCTTTTGGATGAAGCCACCTCTGCGTTGGATGGGGAAACAGAAAAATTGGTACTGGAGCGGCTCAAGATGCTGCCCAATACGACCTGCATCGCCGTGACCCATAAGCAAGCGCCTATGGAGCAATGTGACTGGGTCCTGGAAGTAGGGGAGAATAGCTGCGTTCTGCGCAGCAACAAGTAAGCAAAAGAGCGAGTGTTTCCTGCTGGAAATACTCGCTTTTTTAATGAAAAAATTTTTATATTTTTTGAAAAATTTATGTTGACAAATGGGGGATAGGGTGGTATGATAATCGAGCGCGTGTAGGGAAACTCTGCGCGTGCACTGCGATGATGCAGGAGATTGCGCCTAAAAAGCGGTAACTTCTGCGGAGTATGTCCGGTCATCGGGCGGCTGAACTGTCCTGTTTGCGCTGCGTATATCGCTGCGACAGGAAAAGGGTCGGCCTTGCGTCG
>JAZNZO010000032.1:0-16852 GCA_045594945.1 Faecousia sp. | reverse complement strand
TAAAGCCGCAAAACCCGCCGGTATTAAGCCGATTATCGGCTGTGAGGTTTACGTTGCCCGGCGTAATATGGATGATCGCATTCACGGAATCGACAACGAATCCTATCATCTTGTTCTCCTATGCAAGGATCGAAAGGGCTATGAAAATCTTTGCATGCTTGTTTCCCAGGCATTTATCAACGGATTTTATGGCAAACCCAGAGTGGACCTTAACCTGCTTCGAAAATATCATGAGGGCCTGATTGCTACATCGGCTTGCCTTGCAGGCGCGGTTAGCCACAGCTTGATGGATGAGGATTATGATGCAGCACTGCGCCACGCCACAACGTTGGCGGACATTTTTGGACCGGATAATTTCTATCTGGAACTGCAAGATCATGGCATTCCGGAGCAGAGAGTGGTAAACCAGGGCATTATGCGTCTTGCCCGGGAAACCGGCCTGCCTCTTGTTGTCACAAATGATGCCCACTATCTTCGAAAAGAAGATGCGAAGATGCAGGATGTGCTTCTTTGTGTGCAGACAGGCAAAACCATTGATGATCCGGCCCGGATGAAATTCCAAACGGATGAGTTCTATCTGAAGAGTGAAGAAGAACTGCGGAGCCTTTTCCCCGGCTGTGATGAGGCATTTGAGAACACGAAACGAATTGCAGATCGCTGTAATTTGGAATTCGTGTTTAACCAGTATCATTTGCCTTCTTTCCCTGTGCCGGATGGCTTTACCAGTGAAACCTACTTCCGCAAACTCTGTATGGATGGTTTCAAAGAGCGTTATCCGGATATGCCAAAGGAGTATCTGGGACGGCTGGAATATGAGATTGGCGTTATTAGCCGAATGGGGTATGTGAATTACTACCTGATTGTTTGGGACTTTATTCGTTACGCCAAAGAAAACGGCATTCCTGTTGGTCCCGGTCGTGGTTCCGGTGCAGCATCAATTGTTGCCTACTGTATGCATATTACAGAAGTCGACCCAATGAAATATGCCCTCATCTTCGAACGGTTTTTGAATCCTGAGCGGGTATCCATGCCTGATTTTGATACGGATTTTTGCCAGGAACGCCGCCAGGAAGTCATTGACTATGTAACCCGTAAATACGGTTCTGACCGGGTTGCGCAAATCGCAACTTTTGGCACAATGGCTGCCAGAGGAGCCATTCGAGATGTGGGCCGGGTGCTGAATATGTCATACGCCCAAACGGATGTTGTTGCCAAGTTGGTACCTACAACCCCGTTGCATATTACCTTAAAGGATGCCCTGGATGTTTCTCCTAAGCTCAAGGAGATGTATGATGGGGATGAGCAAGTAAAACTGCTGATAGACACAGCGATGTCTTTGGAGGGTATGCCCAGAAATACTTCAACGCATGCTGCAGGTGTTGTGATTACTGCAGATCCGGTATGCAGTTATGTTCCTCTTTCCTGCAACGATGATACCATCGTAACGCAGTACACGATGACAACCATTGAAGAATTGGGCCTTCTCAAAATGGATTTTTTAGGTCTTCGTAACCTTACTGTTATTGAGGATGCCCAGCAGCAGATTCGTAAAATTGAGCCCGATTTCTCCATTGATAAAGTGCCGGATGATGATCCGGAAACATTTGCAATGCTGGCACAAGGCAAGACGTCCGGTGTGTTTCAGCTGGAGTCTGCAGGCATTACCGGTGTTTGCGTAAATATGAAGCCTACGAGTATTGAAGACCTGACGGCTATTGTTGCGCTTTATCGTCCTGGTCCTATGGATTCTATTCCCACCTTTATTGCAAACAAATTTGATCCTAAGAAAATCAGATACAAAACGCCCATGCTGGAGCCTATCTTAAAGGTTACATACGGATGCATTGTGTACCAGGAGCAGGTTATTGAAATTTTCCGTTCCTTGGCAGGCTACACAATGGGACAAGCTGACAACATCCGTCGTGCTATTTCCAAGAAAAAGCAAAAAGTGATTGAGCAGGAACGGCAGGTTTTTGTTTACGGTGATCCTGATCAGAACATTCCCGGATGTATCCATAATGGCATTTCGGAGTCTGATGCCCAGTCCATCTATGACGAAATAGTTGATTTTGCCAATTATGCGTTTAACAAGGCGCATGCTGTTTGCTATGCTATGGTTTCTTACCAAACAGCCTATCTGAAATGTCATTATCCCAGGCAGTATATGGCAGCCTTGATGACATCTGTATTACACGACTCTATGAAAGTCTCCGGCTATATTGCGGCCTGCAAAGCAATGGGCATTGAAACCCTTCCTCCGGACATTAACAGTTCCTTTGATAATTTCACCGTAGAAGGGGACAGTATCCGCTTTGGTATGGGCGCTGTTAAAAATGTTGGCAGAGGCCTCATTCGCAATATGGTTGCAAAAAGGGAAGAGGGCGGCCCGTTCAAATCCCTGGAAGATTTTGTTCAGAGAATGGATGAAGGGGATATTAATAAGCGAGTGGTAGAAAACTTTATCAAGTGCGGCGCTATGGATTGTTTTGGGTATCACCGCAGTTCCTTGCTTGCGGTGTATGATCTGATTATGGATAGTGTATTTGCTGCAAGGCGCCGGAACGTGAATGGCCAAATGGGGCTGTTTTCAATGTTGGAAGGCACTGACAATGCTGCGTCTATTGAGATTCCCGAGCTTGATGAATTGGCACCCGGTGACCGGATGCTTATGGAAAAGGAAACTACCGGCATTTATCTGTCCGGACATCCTATGGATGATTATCGTGCCTACTTAAAGAATACCCATGTAGTGCCGATTGCCACGCTTATGTCAGAGGAATGCCCTTATCAGGATGACCAAATTGTTAGTGTAGCCGGTGTTATTCAGTCTCTGAAAATGAAGACCACCCGGAATAATTCAGCGATGGCGTATATCACATTAGAGGATGATACAGCATCTATGGAAATGTTGGCATTTTCCAATGTGCTTAGTCAGTATGGCAATTATCTCAGGGAAAACGCTGCTGTTGTTATTGTTGGTCGATTCTCTATTCGAGATGACAAAGACCCCCAGATTGTCATTAACCGTGCGCGACCCATATCAGATTATGCCAATGGAAAACCTACTGAGGACAAGGCTGTTCGGGCACAAGTAATGGAATCTGCCACATTATATCTTCGCCTGCCAACAGAGGAAGACCCCTTGTTTGGGAAGGTGAAAGCAATTCTTAATATGTTCCCGGGAAAAACGAATACGGTTGTTTATTTTGCTGATACGAAACAACGCCGGGGCACAAAATGCAACCTGGATGAGGGGATGCTGCAGGAACTAAACCGTGTTCTTGGTAATGACAATGTAGTAATCAAGTGATGGAAAGGAGTTGCCGTAGATGAATAGACGAATATTGTTTGCCTTGCTGTTTGCGGCAATTTTATTTCTTGGTGGTTGCGGCTTAAGAACTGCAGATGAAATGTATGCGGTTCCTGCCCGCCCTGCAGCGGACTACAATTTGCAGAATGCTATTAATAATGCTATGTCGGGATTAGACTATGCGGCCCCTAAATCAGGCACAAATCAACAGATTGTGCAAACGGCAGATATTGATGGCAACGGCGATTTGGAGTATCTTCTCTTTGCCAAAGGCGACAGCGAATACCCTTTGCAGATATTCATTTTTGATAAGCAAAAAGATAGTTACAATCTTGTTGATACCATTTCCTTTAATGGCTCGGCTTTCGATCGTGTGGAATATGTGCAGATGGATAATATGTCCGGCACAGAAATTGTGATTTGCTATCAACTCAATGACCGCTTGACAGGCGGCCTGTGCGTGTATACTTTCCGGTCAGGCAATATGGAACAACTCTTGGCAACCACTTACACGCAGATTCTTGTTACGGATTTAGATAGGAATCGTTACAGTGAATTGTTCCTTGTCAGGCCTGGCCCTAATGAATGGAGTAGAGGTGTAGCAGAACTTTATAGTGTCAAAAACGACAATGTAGAGAGGTCTGTTGAACTAAGTCTTTCTGTTCCCGCCTCGGATGTGCGTCGGGTTATTCCGGGCAGATTGCACGATGGTGTTGACTGCGTATATGTGTCGGGCAAGATTGGAGATACCGCATTGTCAACGGATGTGTTTGCTGTTTTGAAGGATACACTTGTAAATATTAGTGGAATGACTGAAGAGCCTACTACTGTGCAGACCATAGGAAACTATTTTGTTGACCTGTCTGATATAGATGGGGATGGCATTTGGGAACTTCCGCAGTTGATGGATATGGTTCAGGTCACACAAGACGGAGCATCGCCTCACAAAATTGTTTCCTGGTATGCTTTGGACAGTCAAGGTGTGGCGCACAATAAGACTTACACCTATCACTGCTTTGCAGATGGTTGGTTTGTAGAATTAGAACCTGATTGGACGCAAGTACTAACTGTTTCCAGGCAAGGAAAACGAGTGGATTTCTTTAGTTGGGATAAGCAGTACGGTGTGCCGATACGTCTATTCAGCATTAATGTTCTTACCGGGCAAAACAGGGAAGAACTGGCAGATGCGCAGGGCAGTATTCGCCTGTATAGCACAACAGGCGCCATATTTGTCGGAGAAGTAACATCCAATGGTGAAAAGTACGGCATTACTGAGCAGTGGCTCATAGATAGTTTCCATATGATCCAACAGGACGGCTAATTAAAGGAAGTGACGAAAAATGAAGAAAGTATTGATACTGGAAGATGAAGAAAATATCCGTTCTTTTGTGGTTATCAACTTACAAAGGGCAGGTTATGAAACAGTAGAGGCTGGTTCGGGCCAGCAGGCACTTGATAAACTTGCGGATAACCAGGATATTGGTGTTGCGATATTAGATATTATGCTTCCGGATATGGATGGTTTTGAAGTGTGCAGAAGAATTCGCGCAGTCAATAAGCACATGGGTATTATGATGTTGACTGCTCGTGTTCAAGAGATGGATAAAATCACCGGGCTAATGACTGGGGCAGATGATTATGTTACAAAGCCATTTTCCCCGGCGGAGTTGACTGCTCGAATTGATGCGCTGTTTCGACGCATTGGCGGTGAAACCTATACAGAGCCCGAGAATATTATCAGTGGACCATTTATCC
Source organism: Faecousia sp. (assembly GCA_045594945.1). Lineage (GTDB taxonomy): Bacteria > Bacillota > Clostridia > Oscillospirales > Oscillospiraceae > Faecousia. Next base: position 11,787 of record JAZNZO010000032.1, on the reverse strand, counting down.
TGAATACCCGGGCACATACACTGGAAAAAAGTGGCAGACCAATTCGACTTACGCAGGTCGAGTACGCAATTGTAAAGCTCTTTATGACCAATGCCGGTCGCTCTCTTGCCCGTGAGGAGATTCTAACCCATGTTTGGGGTCAGGACTATGAGGGAGAACTGAAAATCGTTGATGTGAATGTCCGCCGCATCCGAATAAAATTGGAAGATGATGCCACGAACCCAAAGTATTTAACAACTGTCTGGGGATTCGGGTATAAATGGTTTAATTGATATGAGAGGGGAGGAGACCTATGAAAAAGCAAAGAGGGCTACGCCGTCGCTGGTTGCTTAATACCATGCTTGTAGTATGTCTCCTTGGCCTTGTCTGTGTTGCGTTAGTGACATTCTATGTGGGAACCAACTATTACTCCAATATGGAATCAGATCTGCGTTACCGGGCAAAAACTGCCTCTGATTTTTTTGAGGAATATTCCACCCAGAGTTATGAATCGTACTATCAGGACTGCATCACCTATGCAAGAACATTTGATGAAAAGGCTGTCTTGGAATTGCAATTTGTAAACGTCAACGGGGAACTTGTGGCTTCTTCCTATGGCATTTGGCCAGGCGGGGCTCCTTCCACACCGGAAATCCAGCAATCCTTTCATTCCGGGGAAATCTGTACCTATATAGGCGAAGACGAAGTTACCGGTGAGCGGATTATGGCAGTATCTACACCTGTGTTTTATGGCGGCAGAGCATTTGGCGTATTGCGCTTTGTAACTGCTACCAGAATTATGGATTTGCAAATTGCCATAACGGCACTTGTTAGCGTGATTGCACTGCTTTTCATCCTTGCAATCCTGTTTTTAAGTGGTAATTACTATATTCATTCTATTTTGGTTCCTCTTTCTGAGATTGTGGAAAAGGCAAAGAAGATTTCCGGCGGCAGTTATGGCATTCAAATTTCAAAGCGCTATAATGACGAAATTGGTGAATTGGCTGACACAATCAATGAAATGTCCCTTCGCCTGAATGAAAATGAAAAGGTACAGACAGAGTTTATTTCTTCTTTGTCGCATGAACTGAGAACGCCGCTAACAGCTATTAATGGCTGGAGCGAAACCATATTGGGCGGAGATAACCTCGATGCGGATACCCGCAGAGGTGTTCGTATTATCCAACGGGAGTCTGACCGACTTACCGGAATGGTTATGGACCTTTTGGATTTCACAAGAATTCAAGACGGTCGTATGACACTGAATATGGAAACTGTTGATTTGCGCGCCGAATTTGAGGACACGGTGTTTATGTACGGAAGCAGGCTATCAAAGGATGGCATTGAACTTATATATCTTGAGAATGACCAAGATATTCCCGAAGTTTCCTGTGATCCCAAACGTATGCGCCAGGTGTTTTTGAATATCTTAGACAACGCAGCAAAGCACGGCGGTGAAGGAAAGCGAATTGAAGCAGAAATCGGCTATGAAGATGGCTATGTCTGCGTGAAAATCCGGGATTTTGGTCCCGGAATCCCAGAGGATGAACTTTCTTTGGTGAAAAAGAAGTTTTACAAAGGCAGCTCTAAGGCCAGAGGATCGGGAATTGGCCTTGCTGTTTGTGATGAAATCGTGCAAATGCACGGGGGGTTATTGACCCTTGAAAATGCCCCGGAAGGTGGCACAATTGTACTGGTGTATTTGCCGGTTATCCAATAAAGAGAGGTATTTATGCAGAACCAAGAAATGCCAAAAATGAAAGAGAAGTTTCGTACAACCATTGGTGGACAAGCACTAATTGAGGGTATTATGATGCGCGGTCCTGAAAAGGACGCTATTGTTGTGCGAAAAGACGGACAATTGCAGGTTGAAGTAAAGGATAGGAAAATCCGTGCCAAGAATTCTTTTGCTACCTGGCCGTTAATTCGTGGCGCTGTGAACTTTTTTGATTCTCAGGTTTGTGGCGTAAAAGCCCTGATGCGCTCGGCTGACCTTTCCGGAGAATTGGAGGATGAAGAGCCATCCAAGATTGATTTATGGCTGGAGAAGAAACTGGGAAATAAAGGCTTTGAAAAATTTGTGGTGGGTTTAGGCGTGGTGATGGGACTTGGTCTTTCCATCCTGCTGTTCTTCCTTTTACCAATGCTTGTCAGTTCACTGCTTTCTGACGTAGTGCGTAACCTGCTCCTTCTGAATTTGCTTGAAGGCGGGGTCCGTCTCGTAATTTTCCTTGTTTATATGCTTCTGATTTCTAAAATGAAGCAGATGCGCAGGGTGTTTGCCTATCACGGCGCGGAACACAAAACCATTCGATGCTATGAAGCGGGGATGCCGTTAACGGTTGAGAATGTTCGTATGCACACTCGTTTACATCCAAGATGCGGAACAAGTTTCCTGCTTGTTGTAATGATTGTGTCCATTCTTGTTTTCTCTGTGGCTTCTTCCTTGCTTCTTACCCTCGTTCCTGCTCTGGCATCGATCTCCGGAACATTGGGCTATAAACTTCTGATGGTGGCCTATAAACTGTTACTTCTGCCCGTAGTTGTTGCATTCAGTTATGAAATTAACCGCTGGGCTGGAAGGCATGATAACGTTCTGACAAAGATATTAACAGCCCCCGGTATGTGGTTTCAGCATTTTACTACTGTAGAACCGGATGATGATATGATTGAGATAGGTATAGCTTCTTTGGAGGCGGTCATTCCCCAAGAAGAGAGGTCCGACCTTTGGTAAAGACAATTAATGACCTCTATATGGAGGCAAGAAAGGCTCTTCTTCGGCAGGAGGACCCCGGCACAGCCAGTTTGATGGCAAGAAATCTCCTGTGTCACATCACAGGAAGAACGCCTGAGCAACTGATTACGGATCGGCAACTGTACGCAAGCGAACCTTGGTGCGAACAGATGGATAAGTGCCTGCAAAGGCTCCTTGACGGTGAGCCACTGGCATATGTTTTGGGAAAGTGGGAGTTCTATGGTCTGCCGTTGCAGGTGGACAAGCGTGTACTCATCCCCAGAGACGACACTTGTGCTGTAACAGAACTTGCTATACGCTACGGGTTGAACCTGAAGACTGGCCCTCGCATCTTGGACTTATGTACAGGCTCGGGCTGCATTGGTCTTGCGATTGCAAATCGAATCAAAGACGCCCGCGTTACCCTTGCCGATATTTCAAAGGATGCACTGGCAGTAGCGAAAAGCAATATTTCAAACTTAAAACTGTCTGCACGGGTGTCCTGTCTGCAGGTAAGCGCCCTGGAACCTGCTAAACCTTTTCTTGGCAAGTTTGACTTGATCGTATCCAATCCGCCATACATTACCAGACAGGAAATGCTGGAACTTGATGCCAGTGTGAAGGATTATGAGCCGCACCTGGCACTCTTCGGAGGAGAGGATGGGCTTGACTTCTATAGAGCTATCTGCAAAAACTTTAAGAATGCACTTCTATCTGGTGGATACCTTGGTTTTGAGTTTGGTATGGGACAAGGCGATGATGTTTGTCGCATATTGAAAGAAAATGGGTTTACTATACTGGAGCGTTCCAGAGATTATAACAATATAGAACGAGCGGTCATTGCCCGCTATGAATGAAAGGATGATTCCTATGGCTACAAAGAAAACTTCTTATGAAACTCCTACCCCTGCAACGGACAAGAAGAAGGCCTTGCAAACTGCCTTGGCACAGATTGAAAAGGACTTCGGTAAAGGCACTGTTATGCGCTTAGGTGACAGACCGGAATTGAACATTGATGCAATTCCTACGGGCTCATTGGCTCTGGATGCTGCCTTGGGCGTGGGCGGTGTACCCAAGGGCAGAATTATTGAGATTTACGGTCCGGAATCATCCGGTAAAACCACGCTGGCGCTGCATATCCTTGCTGAAGCACAGAAACTTGGCGGTGAAGTTGCCTTTGTTGATGCAGAGCATGCTCTTGATCCTTCCTATGCTGCAGCGCTGGGTGTAAATACTGAGAATATGCTGGTATCTCAACCTGACACCGGCGAACAGGCCCTTGAAATCACCGACGCTCTGGTTCGTTCCGGCGCAGTGGATGCTATTGTTGTGGACTCTGTGGCTGCATTGGTGCCCAAGCAAGAAATTGAAGGTGAAATGGGCGATACATTTGTTGGTTTACAGGCACGTTTGATGTCCCAGGCGCTACGCAAATTGGCAGGTACGATTTCTAAGACAAATTGCGTTGTTATCTTCATTAACCAGTTGCGTATGAAGATCGGTGTGATGTATGGCAATCCTGAAACCACAACCGGTGGCAATGCACTGAAGTTCTATTCTTCTGTCCGTCTGGATGTGCGTCGTGTAGAAGCCATCAAAGAAGGCGGCAATGTGATTGGCAATAAGACCCGTGTAAAGGTAGTAAAGAATAAGGTTGCACCTCCCTTCCGTGAAGCGCATTTTGATATTATGTATGGGGAAGGCATCAGCAAATGGAGCGAGTTGGTGGATATGGCCGTACAGATGGACATTATCCAGAAGAGCGGTAGCTGGTTTGCAATGGGGGACGAGCGCATTGGTCAAGGAAAGGACAGCGTAAAGGCCTTTCTGCAGGCAAATACGGACATTGCACAAAGTGTTGAGGCCCAGGTCCGTGAAAATCTCTGGAAGCTGACAGGCGCAGCCAAGGCCCCTGCAAGACCTGCAGAACGGCCGGTAGCAATCAGCGCTGATGATTTTGACGATGAAAATTGAGTTTCTCTCCGCCAGTCCTGACAGGGCCGGCAGATATACTGTAAAGTTCTCTGATGGAAGCACACTGCGGCTTTACAGGCAGACAGTAGAGGATTTCGCTCTTTATACCGGAAAGGAATTCTCAGATGAGGAATTTTCCGCTTTGCAGATTGCAGCGAGCCGGATGTCTGCGAAAATGCGGGCAGTTAGAACGGTTGCTGCTTCCAGTGTGTCGAAAGCGGAATTGGAGCGCAGATTGATTTATAAGGGTGAGGACCCTATGCACGCAAAGGAAGCGGTATCCTGGATGGAGGATATGCACCTTGTTGATGATTTAGAGACTGCCCGCCAGATTGTAAACCGTTGTATCAGTAAAGGCTATGGCAAAGCACGTGCAAAACAAGCGCTTTATGAAAAACGAATTCCAAAATCCTGCTGGGAGGAAGTCCTTTGTGACTACCCTGACCAAGCGGACCGTATAGAAGAGTTCATACATAACAAATTAGGAAAATCCCGGGAAGAAAAGGATGTTCGCAAAGTAACGGATGCGCTCCTGCGAAAAGGCTTTACATATGGGCAGATTCGGCAGGCGCTAAACAATTTAGACCTAACGGATATCCTGGAGGAATGATATGGCAAAGATTGGTTTTATATCTTTGGGGTGCGCCAAAAACCAAGTAGACTGCGAACGGATGATGTACCGTGTACAAGAAGCTGGCTACGAGGTCAGACCGGATGTAGTTGGTTGCGATGTGGTAGTTATTAACACTTGTGGTTTTATTGATTCCGCAAAATCAGAGGCAATTGATGCTATTTTGCAAATGGCCGCATTAAAGGATGAAGGCCTGATAGGTAAAATTCTCGTAACAGGTTGCCTTTCACAGCGCTATCAAGAGGAAATTATGAAGGAAATGCCGGAAGTGGACGGTGTTTTGGGTACGGGTAGTTATACTCAGGTTGTAACAGCCATTGAGGCCTTGCTGAATGATAATGCCGTTCAGGATTTTGGAGACATTGATGCGCCTGAAGAGGAAGTTGGCAGAATTTTAACAACACCGGAGCATTATGCATATTTGAAAATTGCCGAGGGTTGTGACAATCGCTGTTCCTATTGCATCATACCTTATCTGCGTGGAAAGTTCCGTAGCAGACAGATGGATGATATTTTATACGAAGCACGCATTTTGGCTGCCAATGGCGTAAAGGAAATTATGGTTGTCGCCCAGGATACCAGCCGATATGGAACAGACTTGCCCGGCCATAAACGTCTTCTGCCTGAACTATTGCGAAGACTTTGCCAAATAGACGGACTTCATTGGATCCGCCTTCATTATCTCTACCCGGATGAGATTGATGATGAACTTATTGAAGTCATCGCAACAGAAGAAAAGATTGTGAAATATCTTGACCTGCCCATTCAGCATTGTAACAGCAAGATCCTGCACTTAATGAACAGAAGGGGAGACGGTGAATTTATCCGGCAGGTAATTAATGATCTGCGGCATAAAATTCCGGGTCTCGTTATTCGCACAAGTGTCATCACCGGTTTGCCTGGAGAAGGTGAAGAGGAGTTTAATGAACTGTGTGAATTTCTCAAGGAAATGCGCATGGAACGTGTTGGTGCTTTCCCGTTTTCGCCAGAGGAAGGAACACCTGCCGCAAGTATGGAATTTGCTGATAATTCGGTTGCCCAAGAGCGTGCGCAAATGGTTGAGACTATCCAGTCGGCCATTATGGATGACTACAGTGCTTCTATGCTGGGCAGAACAGTTGAAGTCCTTGTCGATGGTTACGATGAGGAAATGGAGCAGTATTATGGCCGTACTTATGCGGATTCACCCGAGATTGACGGGCGCGTTTGGATAGCTACTGACGAGCCTATTTCAGAGGGCGTATTTATAAATGTATGTTTGGATGCCGTTGTGGATGGAGATCTTTCCGGTTATCCTGTGGAGGTATCATAATGACATTAGCAACAAAGATTACATTGGTGCGAATTGCTTGTATCCCTGCTTATATGGTGTTTATGTATTTGAGCGGCGGCACCTTCAATATGTGGATGATGATTGCGCTTGCTCTCTTTATTTTGGCAAGCATTACCGACTATATTGATGGTAGTATTGCCCGTAAGCGTAATCAGGTAACAGACCTTGGCAAGTTTTTGGATCCTTTGGCAGACAAACTTCTTGTAATAGCTGCAATGGTGATGTTTTGTCAATGGAACTTAATGCCGGCTTGGGCATTGATGATTGTGCTCACCCGGGAATTTGCGGTTACCGGCTTGCGCCTGATTGCTGTTGGCAATGGTACAGTGATTGCAGCAGGTTGGAGCGGAAAGGTCAAAACAGCCAGCACAATGGTAGGACTGTGTTTTGCGATGGCATTTCCCGGTATTACCTGGCTTATAGTGGCCGTAAATTTAGTTATTGTGATAACTACGGTTTATTCAGGTGTTGAATACTTCATTCAAAACTGGAAGTGCCTGAAATAGCAGAAAAAGCACGCATCTGAGTGATGCGTGCTTTTACCGAGAGAGGGATAGATTATGAACGAGAAAGAAATTGGAGAAATTCGGCGCAGAATGCGCCGGGACAGAAGTAATATGACTGCCCTTTATGGCTGTTATGTGAATACAAAAAAGGAGATAATTGCTGAGTTTAAGCAGAGCATCGGCTTGATGCCTGAAAACGAATCAGATAAGTACTTTTCGCTGTTCAGACGAACGCTAAGCGGTGGATTAGGTAAGAATCTCCTGGATATTACATTCCGCACAAGTCAGGTTGCCGGCAGTCCGGAGCATACATTGTTAATGGACTTGCGGGAAAGCCGTTTGGAAAATAAAGACGCCCGCTTTAGCCTATATAGGAAGATCATTGATTTTGTAAATTTGCAAGAGAATTATCTTATTCTTTTGGGGCAGGAAAGTTATGATGTTCCCTTCAAGTGTAAAGACGATAGTATCCAATCAGATGCATCCGGTGAAGTGTTTACATACTTCTGCTGCGCAATTTGTCCGGTGAAAGAGGCAAAAGCGAGCCTTCGCTATGTGGCAGAGAGTAAGGAATTCCATGATGGCGGTCTTGCGCAAGTGGTAAGTGCGCCTGAAATCGGCTTTATGTTTCCTGCATTTGATGGCAGGGCAACAAATATCTATAATGCACTTTTCTATACCCACAGTCCGAAGCTGGCACATGAAGAACTGATTGAAAACCTATTTGGAACAAAGGCTCCCAAATGTGCAGCTGATCAAAAGAAGTCTTTTGAGGCTACTCTTATGAGTGCCCTTGGAGAGGATTGCAGCATTGATGTGGTGCAAGGTGTACATGATAACATATATCAATGCATACAGATGCACAAGCAGAGCAAAGTAGCTGAGCCCCTCTTGATTGGTAAGGAAGAAATTGGACTTACATTGCAGGAGTGTTCCGTGAGCGAAAAGGCAAGGGCGAAATTTAATGTCGCTTTTGACGAGGCCTTCGGCCATGATGCTCAGTTGCATCCTAAGAATTTAATCAATAACAATAAATTGGAGATTAAAACTCCTGATGTTGTGATTAAAGTTAATCCGGAAAGAAGCGATCTGGTGGAGACAAGAGTTATTGGCGGTGTGAAATACATTCTTATTTGCGCTGATGATAATGTGGAAGTGAATGGCGTGAATATTTGCATTAAAGATGATCAATAAGAAAAAGCCTGTTGCTATTTGCAACAGGCTTTTAATCAATCCTTACTGTTTTTAATGATATTAAGCAGAATATCCACACATGCGTCCACACCGAGAGCACTGCTATCAAGGCAAATATCGTAGTTCTGGGCAACACCCCAGGTTCTGCCGGTATAATGCTGATAGTTTACGCGGCGGCGCTTATCTTTTTCTTGCAAGCGGGCTTCCGGACTCTTTTCAGACTCGCCATAAAGACGAACAATTCGATCAGCACGGAAGGGCAGATCCGCGTGTATGTATGCATGCAGAACATCTTTGCGATCTTTAAGAATATAGTCTGCATTTCGACCAACAATTACACAAGGTCCCTTCTCGGCCAACTGTAAAATGACATTACATTGAATGTTCCAAAGGAAGTCGGCAGAAGACAGACCGTTCATAATACCGGGTACACCCTGAGGGGCAAAAGCATAGGAGAAGAAACTTTTACCGGGGGAGTGTTCACCGTGCTCTTCCACATACTTGGGGGCAAATCCGGATTCCAAAGCAATCTGATCAACCAGTTCCTTGTCATAGAAGGGGATCCCAAGTGCATCTGCAACTTTGTGGCCAATGGTACGACCTCCGCTGCCAAACTCACGACTGATGGTAATGATTTTCTTTTCCATAAAATATCCTCCTTCCTGGATTTAGTATAATTATATAATCTTGTAGGTTACTTGTCAAATAAAACCTTTGAAACAAACAGAGTTCTATGTTATAATCTGTATAAATCGAAAGGAGAGTAATGCATTGGAATTGCTTGAACAACTTGCCCAGGAACTGGGCCAAAAGAGGGAATATGTGGAGAATGTCGTATCCCTTTTAGACGATGGGAATACGATTCCGTTTATTGCCCGTTACCGTAAAGAAATGCACGGCAGTATGGATGATACTGTTCTTAGAAACCTGGAAACAAGATTGCAATATCTTAGAAATCTGCAGGAGAGAAAAGAGGAAATCATTCGCGCTATTGATGGGCAGGGGAAATTGACGGAAGAACTGTCTCTTGCTATCGCAGCTGCAAGCACCTTGGCCGAAGCAGAGGATCTGTATAGACCCTACAAACAAAAACGCCGTACAAGAGCCACAGTGGCGAAGGAGAAGGGCTTAGAGCCGTTAGCCCTTGCCATCTTTGAACAGGATGGCAGTGACCCTGCAAAACTTGCAGAGGGGTATATTGATCCTGAAAAAGGCGTGGAAACAGTGGGGGATGCCCTGGCCGGCGCTTCCGACATTATAGCTGAAATGCTTTCTGATGACCCTGAAATTCGAAAAGCGCTCCGAACAAAGATGGACAGACAAGCAATCGTATCTGTTCAAGCGGTTGACCCAGAGCAAGACAGTGTTTATCGTCTTTACTATGAATTCAAATCGCCGGTACAACGGCTTCAAAATCACCAAATTCTTGCAATTAATCGTGGTGAACGCGAAGGCTTTTTGAAGGTAGATGCGAGTTTACCCGGTGCAGAAGGACAGGCCCTTGTATGCCGGATGGCATTAAAGCCAACCGCCAAGATAAGTGCGTTCGTCCGATGTGCCGCTGAAGACGCTTTTGACCGACTGATAGCCCCCAGCATAGAACGGGAACTTCGGAATACTCTTACCGATAGGGCGGCTGAGTCTGCTATTCATAACTTTGCGTTAAACCTAAAGCCTCTGCTTTTGCAAAGACCTGTGAAAGGCTTTGTAACAATGGGATTGGACCCCGGATATAAGAACGGGTGCAAGGTTGCAATTGTGGATGGAACAGGCCGTGTACTGGATACCACAGTTGTATATCCAACGCATTCAGCAAATTTGAAAGCGAAAGCGATTGAGGTCCTTTCCAGATTAATAAAGAAGCATGGCGTGCAGCATATTGCCATTGGAAATGGCACGGCTTCCCGGGAAACAGAAGCGATGACGGTGGAAATGCTCCGCTGCGTTCCCGGTGTTAGCTATATGATTGTGAATGAGGCTGGCGCATCCGTCTATTCTGCCTCTAAATTGGCGGCAGAGGAATTTCCTGACTTTGATGTAAATCTTCGCTCTGCGGTCTCCATTGCACGCAGACTGCAGGACCCCTTGGCAGAACTGGTGAAAATTGATCCTAAAGCAATCGGTGTAGGACAGTATCAGCACGATATGCCGCAAAAAAGATTGGATGAAGCCCTTGGCGCGGTAGTAGAAGATTGTGTGAATGCAGTTGGCGTAGATGTGAATACTGCTTCTGCAAGTCTTCTGCAACAAATTTCCGGTCTTAACAGCACCACCGCCAAGAATGTAGTTGCATATCGGGAAGAGAATGGACCCTTTACCGCAAGGACGCAACTAAAGAAGGTCCCTAAACTTGGCCCCAAGGCGTATGAACAGTGCGCAGGCTTCCTGCGCGTGCCTGAGAGTAAAGAAATACTGGACAACACCGGTGTGCACCCAGAGTCATATAAGGCCGCAGAAAGCCTTCTTGCCCTTTGTGGACTAACAATGAAGGATGTTGCCAACGGCGGCATAGGTAGTTTACCTGAAAAACTGGAAGCATACGGTGTTGAACGTGCAGCAGCAGAATGCGGTGTTGGAGTACCAACCCTCCAGGATGTCGTGAAAGAACTTATGAAACCCGGCAGAGACCCTCGTGATGATTTGCCTGCACCTATTCTAAGAACGGATGTACTTGAGATGAAGGACTTAAAACCGGGTATGGTGTTATCCGGCACTGTTCGGAATGTGATTGACTTTGGCGTATTTGTGGACATTGGCGTACACCAAGATGGCCTTGTGCATATTTCGCAGGTGGCCAAGCACAAAGTGCGTCATCCATCTGAGATTGTACAGGTTGGGGACGTTGTGAAAGTATGTGTTTTGGAAGTGGATGAGCCTCGCAAACGAATCAGTTTGACTATGAGAAATATTCCCGAATAATGTGGGAGTATCCCTTGACATTATGGGGAAATGATGTATACTATGTAGTAACAGAATACCTATGAAGCATTTCGGGAAAGTGGCTATGCCCACCGAAGGATTAACAGTCTCAGGTATCACTTATGTGGTAGGACCGAAAAGCAGAGGACTCTCTGGAGAACACATTCAGTTGTGTGCCGAAGGTGCAAGGCGAACGCCGAATCTCTCAGGCAAAAGGACAGAGATTGTACGAGATGATACCTATATTTAGGCTTTTCGGCAGTCCTCGCTTGAGGACTGCCGGATTTTATTTGAAGGAAGGAAATTATTATGCTGACAAAACCCATTGATTCTATCGGATTTGTTTCCAATTTTGACCCGGAAGTTGCAGGAATGATGCAAAATGAACTGGAGCGTCAACAGGACGGTTTGGAGCTGATTGCATCTGAAAACTTTGCTTCACCTGCCGTTATTGCGGCTATGGGCTCTATTCTTACCAACAAATATGCTGAGGGTCTGCCCGGAAAGCGGTATTACG
>JAZNZO010000031.1:0-7737 GCA_045594945.1 Faecousia sp. | reverse complement strand
CTTCCTTGCAGGTGGGCTTCTTGGTTACCTTGCCGGAATTCCAGGTGTGGGGTTCGGTAACTTCCTTCTGGCAAACCTTACATACGTCCTTGTGGTTCTTGTCATCCACAGATACCAGGTTGCCGAATACGTGATCCTCAGTCTTGGCAATAGACTCTACCTTCTTGTAGCCACAGCCGGTACAAGTGTAGGTCATTTCGCCCTCTTCCTTACAGGTAGCCTTCTTGGTCACCTTGCCGCTGTCAAACTTGTGGGCTTCGGTGATTTCCTTGTTACAAACGGAACAGGTATCCTTGTGGTTAGTGCCGTCAACAGGAGACAGGCTGCCAAACTTATGGTCAGCCTTGGGCAGAGCCTCGGTCTTCTTGGCGCCGCAGTCAGCACAAGCAAAGGTCTTTTCGCCCTCTTCCTTACAGTTGGGCGTCTTGGTTTCGGTGCCCTTATCCCAGCCGTGATTTGCCTTCTGCACATCACCACAGATAGAGCAGGTCTTGCCGTGCTGGTTGTCATCCAGCTTGGTCCAGCTGCCGTACTCGTGTCTGCACTTAATGGTAATGCTGGCAGAGGTGCTGTTAAAGGTATTCTTGCTGCCGGTAGCATCTCTGGATTCATTAAAGGTAATGGTAACGGTTTCTGTGCCGATCTTGGCATCATCGTTGATCTTAAAGGTCAGGGTTACCAGCTTGCCGGTGGCAGTATTGTTGGTCGTTGCCAGAGAATCCGCCCAACGCAGGGTATAGGGGGATTGAATGGTGGGCGCGGGCGTCGTCCAGCCGCCAAGCAGACCGGAGTTGCTCACGCTCAGGAGTGTCAAATTACTGCTATAAGAAACCTGGAACTTCATAGTGATCAAGCCAGGATTGCTGCCCAAGTTCACATTCACCGTAACCGTATCGCCCCGATAGCCGGAATCAGAAGTTGCAGACAGGCTGCCAGTGCCTGCCGCGCTTACAGAGAACAGGCAGGTGCTCAGCACCAAAACAGCAAGCATCAAACTGATAATAATCTTTTTCATTTTATGTCCCCTTATCTTATCCTATTGTTATTTTCCAGCCGGCAAGGTAGCGGTCCAAGAGGACGCCATCCCAGTCCGTTACTTCTCCGTCACCGTCGATGTCCAGAGCGGCAACTTCCACTTCCACAGGCCAGCCGGCCAAATACCGGGCCAGCATAACGCCATCCCAGTCCGTTACTTCTCCGTCGCCGTCCGCATCGCCCAATTGGCTACTGAACGATGTAACATCAACGCTCTTGGTAACGCTTGCAGTGCCTATTTTTTTAATACCTTCTTGAAAGGTAAATGTAACCTTTACGGTTTGGTCTGCTTTGGGTGCTCCCCCCTTAATAACAAGCTTAAAAACCTCACCGTCCAAGGTGCCATTAATCCCACCCAAAACGCCGTTCATTTTACTCTCATCAAAGTAGCGGAATGGTTTTTCGAGATCTAAGTCGTCATCCTTGAGCCACTCGCCTGAGACCAAGGACAATCCCTCGCCCAACTGCACCTGAACCAGAGCAGAACTCATTTCCGGAGTGCCGCTAAGTTTTACCGTTACAGTAGCGGTTTCGCCACTGTCAATGGATGCAGGCAGTCCACTCATAGAAGCAGAAGCTGCTGCAGAAGCTGTAACGGCAATGCCCAGTGCCAGTAACAGGCAAAGTGCGAGTGTTACAATCTTTTTCATTTCGCTTTCTCCTTTATTTTTTATAGTTTGCAACATTTCACAATATTGCAACTAAAAATGGATAATCTTATTATAGCCTTTCCCTACTCCAATGTCAAGGCGATTAAATCCTTTTTAGGGCGCTCCGCCGGGGCAGAACGCCCTTTCAGCAGGATAAAAGATATCCTTTTTAACCTATGGGATACTGGTCCGGCAGGAAGGTATAGTACAGAAGATAAACCGCATCCTGGTCGGTTACAACGCCGTCGCCATTGAAGTCGCAGTCCTGATCCACCGGGTAAGCATCCGGCAGGAAAGTATGATACAGCAAATATACCGCATCCGCGTCAGTAATGGCTTCGTTGCCGTCCACATCACCGGCTATGTCGCTAACATATTCATAGACAATTTCTGCGTTCAGCAAGTCCTCGTTATTTGCCCCAATAATAATTGTTTCCCATCTCTCCTTCGTTCCTGTATAGTACACTTTCTGCAATCCGCTGCAGTATTGGAAGGCCTTTTCCCCGATTCTGGTTACGCTTTCCGGAATAACAACTTCTTGAATGCTGGCGTTCGCATAGAAAGCATTGTTTGGAATTGTTTGCACTTTTTTGCCAATAACAAGGCGTTTTATGTTAGTAGCAGAGAAAGGAGGATAGAGAGAGCCCATCTGCGTACAGTTGATGGCATTAAAATTCACTGTCATTAGGCTCTTGCAATTCCGGAAAGCATAATAACCAATATTGGTGATGTTTTCAGGGATGGTAATTTTCGTTAGACCAGTACAATCCATAAATGCATAATTAGGAATGGTTTCTACATTCTTTCCGATCTTGACTGTCTCAATGTTATCGCATCTATGAAAAACAGGGTTATCAACCGAGCCCATCTCTATGCAACTGGTGGCATTAAAATCCACTGTTGTCAGCCCGGTGCAGAACGCGAATGCATGTTCGCCAATACCAGTGATGTTTTCGGGGATGGTAATTTTCGTTAATCCAGCACAACGGTAAAAAGCATAACCGGGTAATACTTCCACGTTTTCCCCAATGTTAACTGTTTCGAGATTTGTACATCCGTCGAAAACATAATAGTTATATTCAGTACCCATGTATGTACAGTTGGCAGCATTAAAATCCACTGTTGTCAGCCCGGTGCAGAACGCGAATGCATATTCACCTATACTAGTGATGTTTTCAGGGATGGTAATTTTCGTTAATCCAGCGCAACGGTAAAAAGCATAATCGGGTAATACTTCCACGTTTTCTCCAATATTAACTGTTTCAAGATTTGTACATCCGCAGAAAACATAATAGTCATCTGGGGCACCCATGTATGTACAGGAGGTGGCATTATAATTCACTGTTGTCAGCCCGGTGCAGTTTCCAAATGCTTGCTTACCAATACTGGTGACATTTTCAGGAATGGTAATTTCCGTTAACCCAGTGCAGCCGTAAAAAGCATAATCGGGTAGCATTTCCACGTTTTCCCCAATGTTAACTGTTTCTATATTTACACACCCGTCAAACGCAGGAAACCAATAGTCTGCTACACCAATCTTTGTGCAGTTGGTGGCATTAAAATTTACCGTTTTCAACCCAGTACAATTTCGGAATGCATATTCACCAATATTTGAAATGCTATTCGGAATTGTTACACTGATTATACTTTTGCAATTCCAGAACGCACCCCAACCAATGCTGTTAGTATTCCCCGGAATAACAATTTCAGGTAAGGCGACACAGTCTGTGAATGCCCAATCTCCGATATCGGCAATACTTTCCGGGATGGTAATTTTCTCCAGCTTAGTACAACCATAGAATGCTTCTCTGCCAATATTGGAAACGCCATCATTTATCACCACTGTTTTGATTTTACTGCAGTAACTGTGCCAAGGAGGCATAATGGAATAATCCAAATAGTAATCTTCCATTTCTCCGGTTCCGGAGATAAGCAAAGTCCCCTTATTATCTAAGCGCCAAATTAAATTCTCGCCGCAAGTGCCACTGTCCAATATTTCTGCACTTGCCTCTATAGGTAAAAAATATATACAGCACACCGCTATAGCCAACACTATGGCACTGATAATTGTTTGCTTCAACAGTTTCATCACTATCGCTCCTTTTTGGTGGTAAATTGTGTCATATTTTATATGATGAAAACATTTTAGTAAAAATGTTTACTAAAGTCAATAGTAAATATCTTTACTTTGCTACACTTAAGGCATCCTATAAAGGCGAGGTGTTAGCAAAATGCAGGTATTTTTGAACAAACTGCGGGGATTACGGGAAGACAATGATTTGACCCAGGCCCAGGTGGCTGAAGTACTGGGAACATCCCAAACTATGTATGCAAGATACGAAAGAGGCGCAAACGAACTGCCCTTGCGGCATCTGATTTCCCTTTGCAAGTTTTACAATGTCTCTGCCGATTACTTTTTAGGAACAACACCCAATAATGCAAAACCCCAGCGGCGGGTGAAATAAAAATGGCACTATCCAAACTGGATAGTGCCATTTTTTATCTTACTTCCATTGGTTTTCCGCAGCAGCGGGGGATCGTCTGGCCCGGCTGCAGGTGCAGCACCTTATGGCAGATGGGGCAGTACACATCGCATTCTTTTTCTGCCTTCTGCACAAGGCCTGCAAAGGGGTTATTCTCCATTAGTCGTCAATCTCCTTATCCCATGACAAAATTCTCCCTGTCTGGGCATGAATTTCATAGTCATATTCCCAACCGTTATGCCGGAATTCCACACTGTACTCCGGTCTGCCGTCATCGTAGTCAAATTCTACTTCCAGGCGAGAAACCTGGCTCTTGGAAAGGCCTGCGTGCTTTAAGGCAATCTCCTGGGCCTGCTCCCGGGTTATCCGGTCAGCAGTTGTAGGTTGTGGGCTCTTTTCTGCAGGCTTGGCTTCCACTTTGGTTTGGAGGATTTCTCCGGTCTTGGCGTGTACTTTATATTCGTATTCGGTCTCACCGCTTACAAATTCGATTTCATACTTATAGGCGCCATTATTATAATCCAATTCTGTGTTGAGCCGGGTTACTTGGGTGGGCTCAACCTGGGCATGGGCAGTGGCAATGGCTTCTGCCTCCTGGGCAGTCAGGTCTGCCACCGGTTCCTGGGCTTGGCGGTTGGTTTTTGTGGGTTGTGCCTCCAGATTGCCGGGGGCGCAGCCCGTCATCAGCGACAGGCTAAACAGGGCAATCAGCAAGGCGGCAAATAAACGAACGTTCATTTTTTGCTCCTTTCGTTTTGTCGGGTTGTTGATGTCCTTATTTTATTCCTTTTTCAGGTTTTTATAAAAGAGCAGGTGGAGTCTCCCCCACCTGCTCGGTATTTGCAAACCGGGTGGGTTTGCTTTTTTCTTACTTGAAGTATCTTTCCAGCAGACCCTTCAGCGCAACACCATGACGGGCTTCATCGCGGGCCATTTCGTGAACGGTGTCGTGGATAGCATCCAGGCCGTTGCGCTTAGCGCAGGAAGCCAGGTCAAACTTGCCCTGGGTTGCGCCGAACTCGCAGTCCACGCGCCATGCCAGGTTATCCTTGGTGGTAGCCTTCATGTTGGGCTCCAGATCTTCGCCCAGCAGTTCAGCAAACTTTGCTGCGTGCTCGGCTTCTTCGTATGCAGCCTTTTCCCAGTACAGGCCGATTTCGGGGTAGCCTTCACGGTGTGCGATCCGGGCCATGCACAGGTACATACCTACTTCGCTGCACTCACCGTTGAAGTTAGCCATCAGCTGATCAAAGATATACTTCTTATCTTCTTCGGAAATATCGGGGTTGTTCTTAACGGTCTGGCCGTAAACGCCATACTCGTGAACAGCAGCCAGCTTCTGCTCGCCCTTCTGCTCCACAAACTTGGAAGCGGGGACCTTGCAGACGGGGCACTTGAAATCGGGATCCAGGGATTCGGCGGTGTGAACGTAACCGCAAACAGAGCATACATACTTTTTCATAATTATTTTCCTCCAAAATGATATTGTAATTTATTTATATTGATTAGATATTGGGTTATTCCTCTTCTTCAAACTGGTCGGGGCCAACGCCGCACAGGGGGCATTCGTAATCTTCGGGAAGTTCCTCTCCCTCATACACATAGCCGCATACTACGCAAACATACTTTTTCACGCTGTTTCACCACCTTGTAAATTCTGATTGACACATTCTGCACACAGACCGGAGAATGTGAGTTGAAAACTGTCCACCTTGCCGCCAGTCTGCTTGGCAACCTGACTGGGCAGCCGCCGGGGTACATCCAGCCCGGGAAGATCCAGAACAGCATCGCAACCGGTACAGGCAAAGTGAACGTGGGGTTTGATATTGCCGTCAAACCGCTCCACCCCATTTACAGTTCCCAGGCTTTGAATTAAGCCCTGTTCCTTGAAAATTCCCAGGTTCCGGTAAACCGTTCCCAGGGATAGATCCGGATATTCGTCCTTTAAGTGGGCGAACACCATTTCTGCAGAGGGGTGTGTATCGGTCTGCCGCAGGTAAGTCAGGATCGCATCCCGCTTACGAAAATGCTTTGCAGATACCATATACGCAACTCCTAAATAAGAATTATTCTTGTTTACACCCGTATAATAGCACACCGATTTTTATTTGTCAATAGGAATTATTCTTATTTAGAAAAATTTTTTGAAAATTTTTCCATAGCTAAAAACCGCCCTGGGAGTGGTTTTCCTATTTAATAATTAAGGTGTTGGCATGCCGCCACCGAAATTGTCAATTATCCATTAAAAAAGGACATCTTCCGGCTGGAAGATGTCCTTTTGCTATTAACAATTTGTCTTCTAACCACTCTTCAGAGGTCAGGGAGGAGGCAAAGACAAGCAACCCGGACCTGTAGGCGTACATAGGTACGTTAAGGTCCGGGTTGTGATGTAAGTCAAAATGGCTTGCTTGGCAAGCACTTATTCTCCATTAGAACAGGAACTTGTAATCATAGGAAACACTTTGTAGGCGTAACTGCCAAAACGATAAAATCATTTTGACGGTTTGCCTTCTCCATGCCCTCTGAATTACATGTCAAAGGGCTCCATAGAGAGAACAGGGTGTCCAACTTCGCCCAGGAACTCCAGCAGCTGCTCGGGATCCTCGGTGCAGATGGTTTCATCTGCTACCATATCGGTGAAGTTTTCAACGCCGTACAGTTCCAGAGCTGTAGCATCCAAACGCTCGCGGACCTGCTCCTTCAGTTCCTTGGGCATCCAAACGATACGGCCGGGGCCGCCTTCTGCCTTAATGAACTTCTTGGAGGAGATGAACTGCTTACCGTGACCCATGAAGCCGGGGGTCTGAACGCCGCCACCGGTCATGGAAGCCATATCGGAGAAACTCATGCCCAAAGGCGTCAGGCCGGCATGCTCACGGGTGGTGATAACAACGCCCATAGAGCAGGGCTCTACGCCACAGATACACTCGAAGCAGCCGCAGGAAGTCATGGGATCCTGGAACAGGGAGTACAGAGTAATGTGCTCCAGAGCACCGTGAGAGTACTTGAAGATAGCCTCATCCACGTCCTCGAAGCGGCCCAGCTCTTCGTCGATGCAGCGTTCCTTGGGAACAACCTGGCAAGGACCGGCAGGATCCAGTTCGTTGGTAGCCTTAGCATCCAGCCAGCTAACAGCACCACACAGGCCCAAACGTTCGGGAGTAACGATACATACGTGGCTGGGAGAGAAGGCCTGGCACATAATGCAGGTGTAGTAAACAGGCACGGATTCGTCAGTCATGGACTTCAGACGGTCGTCGCGCTTTGCAAACACTTCGTTTGCAGCAGCACGCAGAGCCTTGTTCTGCTCAGCATCCACAACGATGGTAACCTGGCACTTGTCAACAACGGCTTCGAATTCGCTCTTGACCTTGGCGTAAAGAACTTCGCCCAGGTGCTTAAAGCGGAAGCCGGCCTCAAAGTCAGCCTTGGAGATACGGACACGGATCATATCACGCTGACCGGTGTGCATAACGCCTTCGATGCAGTTCAGCCAGGCGTGGATCTTACGTTCCATAACAGATTCAAAGTCAGCCTGCATAGCCTTGCCGGCAACTTCGATGGTGTAG
>JAZNZO010000030.1:0-11254 GCA_045594945.1 Faecousia sp. | reverse complement strand
TAGGCTTCCAGGTTGATGCCGGTTTCCTTGGAGAAGATGTGGCAGTTGTTGCCGCCGTAGGTGTACTTAATAACAGTACCGCTCTTCAGGGCAGCGACCTCAGCAGCATTCATATCGGCAGTAGCCACGATGATGATGGCGTCCTTGCCCTGGGTGCTGACATGCAGGTGGATGGAAGAACCCATCATTTCATGAACGTCGATAATGCCATCAACGCCTTCTGCAGCCAGGTTCATATGCTCAGGACGGATGCCGAAGACAACTTCCTGCTCTTCCACATTGTTGGCAGCCAGTTTTTCCTGCTTTTCTTCGGACAGAACAACTGTGTGACCGCCCATAGAAACGGCATACTTGCCGTCAACCTTCACCAGGTTCGCATCAAACAGGTTCATCTGGGGTGCACCGATGAAGGTAGCAACGAACAGGTTGAAGGGATGGTTGAACACTTCCTGGGGAGTGCCGACCTGCTGGATGAAGCCGTCCTTCATAATGACAATACGGTCGCCCAGAGTCATAGCTTCTACCTGGTCGTGGGTAACGTAAATAAAGGTGGTGTCAATGCGCTCACGCATCTTAATCAGCTCAGCACGCATCTGGTTACGGAGCTTAGCGTCCAGGTTGGAGAGGGGTTCGTCCATCAGCATAACCTTGGGGTCACGCACGATAGCACGGCCGATAGCAACACGCTGACGCTGACCACCGGACAGAGCCTTGGGCTTACGGAACAGATACTGGGTAATGTCCAGAATTTCAGCAGCTTCCTTAACCTTACGGTCAATCTCAGCCTTCTTGACATGGCGCAGCTTCAGAGCGAAAGCCAGGTTCTCATAAACAGTCATATGGGGATACAGAGCGTAGTTCTGGAAAACCATAGCGATATCCCGATCCTTGGGAGCCACGTCGTTAACCAGACGGTCGCCGATGTACAATTCACCGCCGGAAATCTCTTCCAGGCCGGCAATCATACGCAGGGTGGTGGACTTACCGCAGCCGGAAGGACCGACCAAAACGATAAATTCCTTGTCGGCAATATCCAGGCTGAATTCCTGAACGGCTACGACACCTTCGGAAGTGATTTGCAGGTTAACCTTCTTCTTTTCGGGTTCCTGCTCTTCAAACTTCTTCTGCTTCTTAGCCTGCTTGCCTTCGTCACCGCTAAAGGGGTAGACTTTCTTGATGTTTCTCAGGGACAAACTTGCCATAATTTCTGACTCTAAATATGCCAAATTCTTGCGCATATTCTTACGAACGCCGGGTAAAACAGCGAACGCTTTACGACAGGTCTCCACACTGCCGCACCGTGAGTCCAACGGGGTTATTATTTCCTCCTTTTGTGACGCAGGACATCTATTTTTGTGGAGTAGGTGCCATACGCCCGGATGGTATTATGTTACCACAAAAAACGCCGCAAAGCAATGGTGAATTCCTACAGTTTTCGCCGGCCTTTTTGTAGGTAATATACAATTTTTTCCGTTATTTCAAACAAAAACTGCCATCTGCGAAAACTTCCAAAGTTGCGCCGTAGAAGCTTTTCATCGCCTGCACCAAATAGCAAATATCCTTGGTGCCGGAAGTCTCATAGCAGGAGTGCATCGCCAGTTGGGCAAGGCCGATATCTGCAGACAGAACACTGACGTGGGAAAGGGAAATATTGCCCAAAGTAGAGCCGCCGGGAAGGTCTGCCCGGTTATAATAGGTCTGCACAGGCACGTCTGCCTTTTGGCAGACACTGCGCCAAATGGCGGCAGATACGCCATCGGTGGTGTAACGCAGGTTGGAATTAAACTTCAGCACCACGCCTTCATTCATCACAGGGGCATTTTTGCTGTCGCTCAGTTCCGGGTGGTTAGGATGAAGGGCGTGGGCATTGTCGGCGCTGACCATAAAACTGTTTGCCAGCATACCGGGAAGATCGTAGTTGCAGGCGGTGCAAATCCGCTCCAAAGCCATTTCCAAAAGATTGGATGCCGCGCCCTGTACGGAACTGGAGCCCACTTCTTCGCTGTCGAACACACACAGTACCGGCACAGCCTGGCTACACTTTGCCTGCAGGAAGCCCTGGGTGCAGCACCAGGCACACTGCAAATCATCCAGTGCCTGGCCGGAAAGGAATTCTCCCTCTGCGCCCCAAACAGAGGCCTTCTGCCGGACATACAGGTAAAGGTCGTGGCCCAAAATCTTGCCGCCGGCGGCTTCTTCCAAAAGGGTATTTATCTTGCCTGCGGCATCCTTGCCGCCTGCCAGGGGCAACGTATCCACCGCCACATTCCAGGCATAGCCTTCGTTGGCTTTTCGGTTCATATGGATGGCTACATTGGGAATGAGCAGCAAATCCTGATCCAAATCTACAAGGCGGCTTTCCACCTTGCCCTCCCCTTCTACCAGCACTCGGCCTGCAATAGACAGTGGCCGGTCCAGCCAGGGAGCAATCAGCATGCCGCCATACTTCTCTGTGGAAAGGCGGGTATAGGCACCGGACAGTTCTCCGTTTTCCTTCAGTTTGAAGGTAGGACGGTCACTGTGGCTGGCGCTCATCATAAAGCCCACAGGCTTGTCTTCCGGAATGCGGAAAGCCAGCAAAGCGCTGCCGCCACGAGAAAGATAGTATTTTCCCCCTTTTTGCAGCTGCCAGGGGTCTGCTTCGTGCAGGCAGGTGTATCCCTTTTCTTCCAGCTGATTTTTCAGCAGGCTGATGGCATGATATTGGCTATGGGCCTTATCCAAGAAGGTCTTGAACGCATTTGTTATCTTTTCCATAGGTATTACTCCTTCACTAAATCGCAGAACAAGTCAATCTGCCGGGCAATTGTTTCCAGGGCGCCCCGCCAGAAGTTCTTGTCCGTCAGGTCAATACCGGCAGTCATTGCCACATCCTCTGCCGTTGCCACAGGGGTGGTATACAGCAATTTGTTGTACTTGGGAATGAAGTTTTCCCCTTCCTTTTCGTACTGGGCGTACAGACCCCGGGCGAACAGGCCGCCGAAAGCATAGGGGAAATTATAATAGGTGGGGCCGTAATAGTGGCTCTTGCAGACCCACATATACGGATGCAGGAAGTCAGGATCCAAGCCGTCACCATAGCAGGCTTTTTGGGCTTTGACCATAAAGTCGCAAAGGGTGTCGGCGTGCATAAACTGCTCCTGCCTGTTTTCAAAGACCATCCGCTCAAACTGGAACCGGGAGTAAATGTCGCAAATAATTTGGGCGGCATCTTGCAGTTGGGACTCGATGAGGGCCAGTTTCTCCTGGTCGTCTGCCGCATTTGCAATGGCGCTTGCCATAACCACACATTCATTGAAGGTGGAGGCGGTTTCTGCCAGGGGCATAGAATAATCGTGGTTCAGGCTTCTATGATCCCGGATGCATTCATTGTGCCAGGCATGACCCAGTTCGTGGGCCAAAGTGACCACATCTCCGAAAGCACCGTCAAAGTTGGTTAAAATACGGCTTTGGCCCAGGGCTTCCACATCACAGCAGAAAGCGCCGCCGGCCTTGCCTTCCCGGGGGAAGAAGTCAATCCACTCATCCCGGAAGGCCCGGGCGATCATATCTGCCTCCTCCTTATTAAAGGAAGCAAACTGTTCAATCAGAAAATCCCTTGCCTGCTCGGTAGTAAACTTGGTGCTTGACCGGCCCATAGGGGCAAACAGTTCGTACCAGGGCAAACCGTTTTCGTAGCCCAATGCTTTGGCTTTGGCTTTCAGGTACTGCCAGAACTTAGGCAGGTACTCTTCCATCGCACCCAGCATTGCATCCAGGGTTTCCTTTTTCATATCAGACTTTTCCAATGTGCGCGCCAGGGGGCTTTCATAACCGCGCAGTTTGCAATCGGACAAAGTTTCCAATTTAATGGAATTCAGGGCAAAGGCCACCGGGTCCTTGATTTTATCGTAGCAGGCAAGTTCTGCCTCATAGGCTTTTTTGCGCACATGGGCATCTGCATCGTAGGCTAAATTCCGAACAGAAGAAAGGGTAATGGTCTTGCCCTCATATTCTACGGGAACGGTGCTGGTCAAATATCCCTGCAGGTCGCTCCAGGCAGAGCCGCCGGAAAGGCCCAGTTTTGCCGCCACCTCTTCTGCCTGGGAATTGAGCAAATACCGGCTGGACTTTTCCATTTTTGCAAAACGGAAGGCATAGGGCGCAAGGCTTTCCTCCCCTGCTACGAGCTCAGATAGGTTGGGGATTTTGCAGACCCAGTTTTGGAAAGCGGCTTCTGCACCTGCTGTTTCAGACAGAGCATCCATTACCCGGCCCATTTGGGAGCCGGCCTGGGCATCCCGGGCATCGGCAGACTGGCGGAGCATGGCATATTCAGCCAATTTTGTGCCCAAATCTGCAATCTTTTCCTGGAGGGCTGTGCCTTCTTTTAATCCTTCCAAAGGTGTTTTTTCTTCCAAATTTTCTGCCAGCCGGGCAAATGCGTCAATGGCATTTTTCAATTCCTGCAGGTCCGCAGCAAAGTCAGGATCGTCAAAACCCTTATAAATCACATCCAAATTCCAACACTCGTTCATAGGAAACCTCCTAAAATTGTTTTTTCTATCATACATCATTTGTTTCTTTCCGTCAATCATTTTATCCACAAGTCGAATTATGGCGAAAAGTTTGTTTTTTGGTCATTTTAACGAGTTTTTCCCAATAATTCGTCGAGCGATTGTTTTGCTTTTTCCTTGCAAAAACCGCTACAATATGCTAAATTATATTTGTCGCAATTACAGCCGGCAGGCTTAACTTATTGGGGGAATATTTTACACAGTCAGGAGAGGACACTATGGACAAACTCGCAACAGTTATCATCGCAGACAACGCCCAGGATTTCTGCAACGCACTGTCAAACGCCCTGCAGCGGGCCGGGGGCTTCCAGGTACTGGGGACAGCCAATGATGGGGAGCAGGCTATCTCTATGGTTATGGAACGCAAACCCAAAATCCTAGTACTGGACCTGATGCTGAAAAAGCAGGACGGCATCAGCGTACTAAAGGCCATCAGCGCAATGGAGCAAAAACCGGTTGTGCTGGCTACATCCGGCTTTATCACCGACTATGTGGCATCCGCCGCCGCCTCATTAGGCGTGCGCTATCTGATGCTCAAGCCCTGTGATATGGAAGCACTGGTAGAACGGCTGGAAGAAATCCGGGGCACAGACCGCCGCCGGACCGGCAGCCCTGCCAACCTTTCCACAAGCAATATGGAAGCGCTGGTTACCAGCATTATCCACGAAATCGGCGTACCTGCCCACATCAAAGGCTACCAGTATCTGCGGGAAGCCATCATTTTGGCGGTAAACGATATGGATGTGATCAATGCCATCACCAAAGTCCTCTATCCCCAAGTGGCAAAGACCTTCCAAACCACCCCTTCCCGGGTGGAACGGGCCATCCGCCACGCCATCGAAGTGGCTTGGGATCGGGGCGATCTGGATACCCTGCAGCGCTTCTTCGGATACACCGTTTCCAACACAAAAGGCAAGCCTACCAACTCTGAATTTATCGCACTGATTGCAGATAAACTGCAGTTGCAACTAAAAAGCGGCAGCGTAGCGCAGATGTAAAGCAAAGGGCGTGTTGCAAAATGACTGCAACACGCCCTTCTTGCTTTTTCCTCCCTATCGTGTTAAAGTAGAAATATATCATATAAAGGAGGAAGGTAGTATGAAAAAGCGAATACTTCTTGTTGCTTGTGTTGCAGTCATTCTTTGCATTTTGAGCGGATGTTCCTGCAAACACACCTGGGTAGAAGCAAATTGTACAACTGCCAAAACCTGCTCCAAGTGTCAGCAGACAGAGGGGACCGCTTTAGGGCACACCTCCGGCCAATGGCAGGAAATCTCTGATGTAATCGCCTGCACTGTTTCCAGAGAGCAACATTGCGAAAATTGCAACGAACTGCTGGCTACTGAAAATGTCCCCCTCTCCACAATGATTCACGATGGACTTTTCCTTTTTTCCCCTAACGATTTCTTAGCGCGGCTATCGAATATTGCCCAGCAGCACAGTGACACCTTTACATACGAATGTACCAACACCACTGTTGGTCTGCAGGTGTTCGTGCAAAATAAGGGCCGAGAATCTATTATCCAATTTTTCCACAAGGACACCTCGACATTGGACATAAGCGAAGTGGATTCTCCTGTTGTTTGGTGTGTAAGCCTTACAGATATCAATGAATCTGATGCCGATTTCCGGCGCTATTTCATTATGGCCTGCGATCCCAAATTGGATGAAGATGAGGCCTTCAATGTGGATATCGCCCGGCTCACAGAGTATCTCAATGCCACACTTGACGGTGAACTTTTGGGATACTATCAGGAGAATAACTTGCTCTACGAAACCAACAACATTCCCGAAGGTGCACTGGGGCAAGACTTTTCAATCATAATGCTCAACATCTACGCATCGGACTTCAGATAAAACAAATCAGGCACTTTCATCATCGTTGCAGTTAAAAAGTGGCAGCGCCGTTAATTTATAATTTGCATACCTGCCCATCTAAAACACTCCTGTCTTTACAGATAGGAGTGTTTTTGTCCATATGCTGCCAAATGCCTATGATTGACCTATGTGGCCGTTTATGCTATACTATCCCTATTCTCCACAGAAAGGATCAATATGGCTATGGAAATGACCAAATTTGACCCCAAAATTCTGACAAAAAAGCGCTGGCTGATTTTACTTGCCAGTTGTCTGATCAATTTGTGCATCGGTTCTATGTACGCCTGGAGCAGTCTGTCTGCCCCGATGGCAAAGGAACTTAATGCCAATCTTTCTTCCGTATTTTCCACCGCCAACGCCGTTAGTTTTATCACAATGATTATCGGCGGTTTGCTCAATGACAAGTACGGCCCCCGGTGGGTTATGTTTGTGGGCGGCGTTATGTTTGGCGCCGGTATGTTTTTCAGTGGCCTGGGGCAAAGCGTGACCCACCTTATCCTCAGCTACGGTCTTTGCTTGGGCTTGGGTATGAGTCTGGTATATGGATGCACCATCAGCAATACCATTAAATTCTTTCCCGACAAGCGGGGGATGGTTGGCGGTATGACCACTGCTTCCTACGGCATCAGTTCCGTAATTTTTGCTCCCCTGGCGGACTGGATCTGCGGCTTTGTGGGCGCCAGAATGACCTTTATGCTCCTGGGCGGTGTCTTCTTAGTGGTTATCTGCGCCGGTTCTTTCCTGATGGCAAAATGCCCTGCAGGATTTTTGCCCACAGGCTATGTGCCCCCGGCCCAAACCGCTTCCAAAAAAACAGCGGACAAAACTCCCCTGCAAATGCTGAAAATGCCCGTCTTCTATGTGATGCTCCTTATGCTCACCTGCGGTGGCACCTTTGGCCTGATGGTCATTTCCGGTGCCAAGGGTTTGGCTTTGGGTATGACCGCCGTCAGCCCCGCCACCGCCACCTTGTTCGTATCGGTGCTTTGCCTGTTTAATACCGCCGGCCGGTTGGTGGCCGGCACCCTTAGTGACAAACTGGGCCGAATCAACACCTTAACTTCTGCATTGGTAATTGCTCTAATTGGGCTTGCCACCTTGTATATCTGTGGGCTTAACGGCTCGGCGGGTCTATTTGCAGTAGGCATCATGCTCATCGGCATATGCTTCGGCACCTTTATGGGTGTATTCCCCGGCTTCTGCACCGACCAATTCGGTACCCGCTATAACACCGTTAACTACGGCATTATGTGGATTGGCTTTTCTGCTGCCGGCATTGTAGGGCCTTCTGTATTGACTGCTGTGCAAAATGCCACCGGCACATACAACCTGGCTTTCGTGATTGCTTTCGGTATGGCGCTTTTGGGACTGTGCCTGTGTTTTTGCTACCGTAAACTGGCCCGGAAATAAGCCCTGTTTTTCTGCACCCCGCTCCCTATGAATTGCCCCAATTTGTGCGGACAGTTCACATTCAATGGGGAGACCTTTTGCTCCTTCAGTGGTAAAAAACGGGAGCAATCCTTAGATGTAAGTTGACAGAAACGGCATTACAGGCTATAATAAGACCATCAAAATCACAAGGAGGTTTCCCATTATGGAAAACGAAGAAATCCTGCAAGAGGAAGAAGAATCCACCCTGGTGCTGACTGACGAAAACGGCGTAGATCAGGAGTTTGAATACTTAGATTGCATCGAATATGAAGGCAAGGAATATTTGGTACTGATCCCTGCCGAAGAAGATGCCAATGAGATTGTCATCCTGGAAATCGAGCCTGTTGACGAAGAAAATGAGAACTACCTGGCTGTGGAAGACGAAGATGTGCTGAATGCAGTTTACGCCATTTTCAAGGACCGCTTCAAGGACGTTCTGACCTTCGAGGACTGATTTAGCCCACACAAAAGCCCCAAACCATCACGGTTTGGGGCTTTTCTATGCCTCCCTCGCCTAGAGGGAGGGGGACCGCGTTAGCGGTGGAGGGATATATCCCCCAGTCTGCTTCGCAGCCAGCCCCCTTTAGGCAAGGGGGCCTTATCTTATTCTCTTGCCTTTAATTGTAATTCCTGATTTTTATTGGTGACGGTGGTGTCCGGGGCAACGGAAGATGTGATAAACACATTGGAGCCAATCACGCAGTTCTCCCCTATGACCGTATCTCCACCCAGAATAGATGCGCCTGCATAGATGGTTACATTATCAGAAATGGTGGGGTGACGGCGTTTGCCCCGGAGTTTCTGGCCGCCCCGGGTGGAAAGGGCACCCAGGGTAACGCCCTGGTAAATCTTCACATTATCTCCAATGACAGTGGTTTGGCCAATGACGATGCCGGTGCCGTGATCAATGAAGAAACACTTTCCTATGGTCACGCCGGGGTGAATATCAATGCCTGTGATGCTGTGGGCATATTCCGTCATAATCCGGGGCAGCATAGGCACTTCCAGCAGGTAAAGTTCGTGGGCCAGCCGGTAAACCATAATGGCAAAAAGGCCGGGATAGGCAAAAATGATTTCTGCCATACCGGAAGCTGCCGGGTCGCCGTCGTAAGCCGCCTGCAGGTCCAGTTGCAGCATTTGCCGTACATCGGGAATGCGGCTGAAGAACACCTCTCCAATGCCCTGGGCTGCCTCCTGGGCAGTTTTTTCTTCCATGCCCCCCACTTCCAGGCAAAGAGCAATCTGCTCGTTCAGGGATGTGAGTGTCTGCTCAATCAGCACAGCCAACGCATTGCGGGTGTTGGCTGCCTTGCTGCTTCCATCCCGGTAGTAGCCGGGGAACACAATCCGCCGAAGGTTTTTAATAATATCAATAATGGCATCCCGGTTAGGCCTGCGGAGCACATCCATTTTATCAATGGTCCTCCCCATTTGATAGTCTGCCAAGATGGCCTCTACTGCCAGGTCGATACCCTTACCCAATTCCATTGTTTCTCACTCCTTTTTCCTGTTTATACCATATGAAAAGGGCAAAGTCAATGTTCCGGCGAGTTTCTATTGACCATCCGTTTTTAAGTGGGTATAATATAGAAAACCCCTTTGGGAGGCTAACTATGGCTATTTACAAATCTATACAGGAATTCATTGGGGCAACCCCTATGGTGGCCCTTACAAATTTGGCAAAAAGAGAAAACTGCGTTGCCCAGGTGGTGGCAAAATTGGAGTTTCGCAATCCCGGCGGCTCTGTAAAAGACCGGGTGGCATGGAATATGCTGAAAACGGCGATGGAGCAAGGGCTTGCAGACAAAAACACTACAATCATTGAGCCCACCTCCGGCAATACCGGCATCGGCCTTGCCTGCATTTGCGCCAGTCTTGGAATGAAGTGCATCATCGTTATGCCCGACTCTATGAGCAAAGAGCGGATTTTACTGATGGAAGCCTATGGGGCCCAGGTGGTGCTGACCCCCGGGGCATTGGGAATGCAGGGCGCGATTGACAGGGCAAAGGCTTTGGCTGCGGAAAACAAAAACGCATTTATCCCCAGTCAGTTTGATAATCCTGCCAATCCGGCGGCCCATTACGCCGCCACCGGGCCGGAAATTTGGGCCGACACAGAAGGAAATGTAGATATTTTTGTTGCCGGTGTGGGTACCGGCGGTACCATTTCCGGTGTGGGAAAATACTTGAAAGAGAAAAACCCTGCCGTCCGGGTTGTGGCTGTGGAGCCTGCAGGCTCTGCACTGCTCTCCGGCGGCAAAGCAGGTCCGCACGGTATCCAGGGCATCGGCGCCAACTTCATTCCCAAGAACCTGGATAGGGCAGTGATTGACGAAGTGATACTCTCTACAGAAGAAGATAGTTTTGCTGCCGCCCGAAATTTGGCTGCGGCGGAAGGCATCCTTTGCGGCATTTCCTCCGGCGCCGCCCTTTGGGCCGCCCTTACCCTGGCCAAGCGGCCGGAAAACACGGGAAAAACCATTGTCACTTTGCTGCCGGACACCGGTGAGCGTTACCTTTCCACCCCTCTTTATCATAAATAAAAGGAAGATTTCTATGCGTTTTGCCAAGGTTTATATTGAAATATCCAACCTTTGCAATTTAAGTTGCCGTTTTTGCCCCGGCACCAAACGGCCCAAGGGCAAAATGGATACAGCCCGGCTTTCCCATATTTTAGAGAAACTGAAAGGCTACACAGAATATGTGTACTTTCACCTGATGGGTGAGCCTCTGCTCCACCCGGAACTGCCCCGGTTTTTAGAGCTGGCAAAGGAATATGGCTTTAAGGTCATTCTCACCACCAATGGAACACTGCTCTCAGAAAAGAAAGAATTGCTCCTTTCTTCCCCGGCAGTTCATAAAGTGAATATTTCCCTTCATGCCTTCGAAGCCAATGACCTGTCTGTGCCCTTTGATGCCTATGTGGATGATTGCCTTGCCTATGGCAAAGCCGCCCAGGGCAAGAAACTGACGGTATTTCGTCTGTGGAACAACGGCGGCGAGGACCGGCAAAACGGATTGCTTCTAAGTAAACTGGAGCGTGTTTTTCCAAAGCCCTGGGCAGATGGAAGAAAGGGTACGCAAATTGCCCCCAAGGTTTATTTAGAGCCCGGCGATAAATTCGACTGGCCGGATCTAAATGCCCCGGAAGAAGAAGGGCCTTACTTCTGCTACGGCCTGCGGGATCAAATCGGCATTCTGTGGGACGGCACAGTAGTCCCCTGCTGTTTGGACCACGAAGGAGACATTCCCCTGGGCAATTTACTTACACAGTCAATGGAAGAAATACTGCAATGCGACCGTGCAAAGGCCATATATAACGGTTTTTCCAAAAAAGAAGCCGCCGAGCCCCTTTGCCGGCGGTGCGGATATGCAAGAAGGTTTAAGTA
>JAZNZO010000029.1:0-13124 GCA_045594945.1 Faecousia sp. | reverse complement strand
GACGATAAGATCCCCGCCGGCGCAAAACTCTGCTAAACGAAAAAGGCCGCCGGTATTTGCCGGCGGCCTTTGCAAACGGGCGGATAGTATCCGCCCCTACGATGAATGACGAAAGGCACACCCGGGTCGGGTGTGCCTTCTTTTCTGTTATGGAAATCAACAAACAAACACAGAATGCAATCCCGAAGGTATGTTAACTGGTTAACATACCTTCGGGAGCAGAGAAGAGGATGGGAAAAGCGCCTGCGAGGTGGCAGGCGCTTGGTGGTATTACAATTTCTTCAGAAGCCTACGGAGTTTATCCCACTGGTCGGGATTTTGCCGAATGGCATCATAAATATCCGGGGGGATCTCGCTTTTTGTTCTTGCTGCGTAGTCCAAAACAACGGTGCGGCGGTTGGGATCGGGAGGGAGGATGGCATCGAAAGTGGCCAGCATAGACTCTATGACTTCCGGTGCAGGGGGCTGCCCGGTGAGGATCTCATAAAAATAAACTTTGCTGATGCCTACTGCTTCATAGAATTTGTAGTGGGGTGCCCGCGCACTATCTAATAGGTCAAGAATAATTGAACCAAAAGGGGTAAGCGGCTTCTTTCTGTTGGGCATAAAAACGACTCCTTTGTAAAATTAAGTCTGAACACATCATAACATATTTTTCTTCGATAATCAAGAAGGTATGTTAATTAGTTAACATACCTTAAAGGACACAATCAGGCGCAAAGATAGGGAGGAGGGGTGACAGAAAGGTATGTTAACCAACTAACATACCTTAGACGGCGCGAGCAAGAACAAAGCAAAGGAATTGATACGGCGAAAAGGGATGTTAACCAGTTAACATTCCTTAAAGGACATAATCAGGCGCAGGGAGAGGGAGAAGGGGTGACGGAAAGGTAAGTTAACCAACTAACATACCTTAGACGGCGCGAGCAAGAACAAAGCAAAGGAGTTGATACGGCGAAAAGGTATGTTACCCAGTTAACATACCTTAAAGGACACAATCAGGCGCAGGGAGAGGGAGAAGGGGTGACGGAAAGGTATGTTAACCAACTAACATACCTTAGACGGCGCGAGCAAGAACAAAGCAAAGGAATTGATACGGCGAAAAGGTATGTTAACCAGTTAACATACCTTAAAGGACACAATCAGGCGCAAAGATAGCGATGAGAGGTGACAGAAAGGTATGTTAACCAACTAACATACCTTATTGCGTAGAGAAAACCACACGTTAGACGCGTGGTTTAATGAAGCCTATGGCGATGAACAAAAATCCCTGTTATGATAATTGGGCGGTCTGCCAGCCGCACAAAAATACATAACAGGGAGTCATTCATTATGGGAATGAATGACATCAATAGTTTATTACACACGAAATGGAATTGCAAATACCATATCGTATTTGTAAGCAGGGGGGAGGATGTAGGGGTGGAGCGGAAGGCGTGAAAAATGAGGCACCTGTCGAAACAGGTACCTCGAATGCGGTTATTAGATTCTTGCGACGCCGGAGCGGCGGGCGGCTTCGGCAACTGCCTTGGCAACAGCAGGGCCAACTCTTTCGTCGAAGGCGGCGGGGATGATATAATCCTCGCTCAGTTCTTCGTCGGAGATCAGGTCGGCCAGGGCCTGGGCGGCGGCCATCTTCATTTCCTCGTTAATGTCGCTGGCGCGGACATCGAAGGTACCCCGGAAAATGCCGGGGAAGGCCAGAACGTTATTGATCTGGTTGGGGAAGTCACTGCGGCCGGTGGCGATTACCCGGGCGCCGCCTGCTTTGGCATCTTCCGGGAAGATTTCGGGGGTGGGGTTGGCGCAGGCAAAGATGATGGCGTCCTTAGCCATTGTCTTGACCATTTCGGTGGTCAGGGTGCCGGGGGCGGAAACACCTACGAACACATCGGCGCCCTTAATCACTTCAGCCAAAGAGCCGGCCTTCTTTTCCTTATTGGTGACCTGGGCCATTTCTGCCTTGATCCAGTTCAGACCCTCACGGCCTTCGTAGATGGCACCGGTACGGTCGGTCATAATTACGTTTTCAAAACCGGCAGACAGCAGCAGTTTTACAATAGCAATAGCGGCAGCGCCTGCGCCGGAGGTGACGGTCTTCACATCTTCTTTCTTCTTGCCCACGACCTTGATGGCGTTTAAGAGACCGGCCAGGGTAATAACGGCGGTGCCGTGCTGGTCATCGTGGAAAATGGGAATGTCGCACTTTTCTTTCAGTTTGCGCTCGATCTCGAAGCAGCGGGGAGCGGAAATATCTTCCAGGTTCACGCCGCCAAAAGAGCCGGAGAGCATATAGACGGTGTTGACGATTTCATCCACATCCTTGCTCTTGATGCAAAGAGGGAAGGCATCCACATCGCCGAAGGCCTTAAACAGGGCGCACTTGCCTTCCATAACAGGCATACCGGCTTCAGGGCCGATGTCACCCAGGCCCAAAACGGCGGTGCCGTCGGTGATAACGGCGCAGAGGTTATGACGGCGGGTTAGGTCGTAGGACTTGTTTACGTCCTTCTGAATTTCCAGGCAGGGCTGGGCAACACCGGGGGTGTAGGCCAGGCTCAAATCTTCCTTGGTAGCAACGGGAACTTTGGCAACAACTTCGATCTTGCCGCCCCACTGGCCGTGCAGGCGCAGGGACTCTTTTGCGTAATCCATATGTATATCCTCCTAAAGGTTTTATTTCCCATATATCATAACAGTTTTTAGGGAAAAGTAAAGGCTTTTCGATATAATTTTATTTATTTGTAGGGAATAACAAAACGCCCCGGGAAAAACGGGGCGTTTTGGGCTTATTTCATCAGTTCGTCGGTCAGCCGGAGGATCTCCGGGGCGGCTTTTTCCCGGCCTTTTTGCAAAGTGCGGTTATAGACGGGGTAAGCAAGGCACACAAGCAAAATGCCCACGATGCCCAAGGCAAGGCCTACGGCGACGGCAAGGAAAAATGATCCTAAAAGACTGCCGAACTCTGTCATAATCAGGCTCATACCTGTGCCCATAAGCAGTGCGCCCAGGATGCCCACCGTTAATGCGGCTGCAGTTGCTTTGGATGTGACCTGGGCATCCAGGTGGCGAAGGGCCTGCATTTTGTCCTCGGTTTGGACGGGAGGGGCGTACTTTTCCCGGATGCGCTTGATTTCTGCCTGCTCCCTGGCGGAGTAGGTATAGTTAAAATTATTTTTGTTTTCCATTTTCTATTCTCCTTAAAAGGGCATTGCCGTTATAGATCATACCAAGGGCTATCAGAATGATGAAGGCGCAGACCGCAAAGCCGGTGAGCCCTAAAAACAAATTGCGGGTGAGAGCATCCATAGTTGCACCGAAGGCGGTGAGCATTGCCGCTTCCAGGGTCAGCATACTGACGCAGGCAGAGGCTAAACTTACCACTTTGGCTGCAGAATAGACCGGGCTTTTCAGTTTTCGGTATTTAATAAGGTTGATGATGGCCAGGGTAAAGGATGTGAAGGTGTAGGCCGCCAGGGCGATGGTGGTAATCTCATGGTGGCGGAAGGTTCTGCCCCAATAGACCATAAAGAAGACCATCACAGAAAGGGTCAAATTCATAAATAGCAGCACGATGCCGCAGCCCCGGTAGCGGAGCAGTTCTTCTTTTTGGTTTTCACCGGGCCGGTGGCTGCCGGTGTAGCGGGCAAGGAAGAACCGCATAATGGCAAGGCAGATGTAATAGCCGGCCAGGGTATAGTACCAAAAAGTATGATGCCAAAATCCAAGCCCCAGTTGCAAAAGGGCATAGGCGGTATTAAAAAACAGTGCGCCGTAAAGGGATACCTTCATCCGAAGTTGGCGGTCTTCCAGCCATCGGCGGGCATATTTGTTTTCCTCCCGGAATTTCCGGAACATGGGGATCAGCCGGGGCAGTTGGATGCACCATACCAGCAGGGTATAGAAGGAAAGCACATAGGCGGCGATTGCCGGAAGGGAGTTCTGCCCCATAAATACCAGCGCGTAGACCAAAAACACAGTGGCGATGGGGATGAGAATCAGCATAATAGCCGTAGGGGGAAAGAGAACAGCCTTTCCCAGTTTTTTCCAGTCCATATCAGGTCCTCCGGATTACTACGGTGAAGGTACTGCCCACACCCGGGGTGCTTTCCACCCGGATTTGGGCCTGGAGAATATCCACTACCCGCTTGACAAGGGCCAGTCCCAGACCGTTGCCCTGGGTGGCCCGGGAACCGTCTGCCTGGTAGAATTTTTCAAAGATATGCTCGCCAACTTCCGGGGTCATACCGCAGCCGGTGTCCGCAATTTGTACGGTGGCGTGGCTATCTGTGGCGGTGAGCCGGAGGGATACTTTCCCGCCGGGGGAAGTGAACTTGAAGGCGTTGGAAAGGAGGTTGTTCCACACCAGGCAAAGGAGTTCACCGTCTGCTTCTACCCGTACATCATCAGCAATGTCTGTGTCGATCTCGATGTTCTTTTGCTCCCAGGTGTTTTCAAACTGTAAAAGGCAGGCGCAAAGTTGCTCGCCTAAGTCAAATTCCGTCACTTCCGGGAAAATCTGCTGGTTTTCCAAGCGGTTTAACTTTAAGATATTGGTCATCATTTCAGACAGCCGGCGGGAGGCATCGGAAACCCCTTTGGCATATTCCAGCCGCTTTTCTTCCGATAAATCCGGGGACTGGAGGAGAGTGCCGTAATTGTGTATTACCGCCAAGGGGGTTTTCATTTCGTGGGACACATTGGAAATGAAATCTGTGCGCAGGGTTTCCACACTGCCCAGTTCCCGGGCCATTTGATTGATGCAGTCGGCGATTTCGGTGAAGCCTTCGTAGGCAGATAACTTGCTCATAGGCTCAATGCGGACGGAAAAGTCCCCGGCGATCATTTTATTGGCTGCCTGGGTGATCTTCTTCACCGGCCGCTCCACCGCAAATTTTCGGCGCAAATAGTCAATGGCCGCCATAAAGGCACTGATAAACACTACATTTACAAAAGTGATCTTGGCGGCAGAGGCAATCTCCTCCTCGGTGAAGTTGTGGTGGAGGGTGGACTGCAGGGTGGACACGAACAGCATAATGCTGCAGGTGATGAGGAAGGCCGCCAGCAGGAAGAACACTAAAAAGTTTTGCAGGGTCAAAAGGGTCTTCTTCATTTGATCACCGCCTTATAGCCAAGACCGTGAACGGTCTTGATTTCAAAGTCGTCGCAATCTGCTAATTTACTGCGCAGTTTGGTCATGTACACATCCACTGCCCGGGGAGCAGTTTCGGTGTCTGCATCCCAAAATTCGTCCATCAACTGCTGCCGGGTGAAGGTCTTTTTGGGGTAGGAGAGGAGTTTATAAAGGATATTGAACTCCCGGTTGGTAAGAGAAATTTCCTCGTCTGCAAGCATGGCAATCCGCTCGTCCATATCCATAGAGAAACGGCCCACTTCCAGTTTCCGGGAGGAGGCAATTTTTGCTCTGCGAAGCAGGGCGCCAATCCGCAAAAACAGTTCGTCCAGGTCGATGGGCTTGACCATATAATCATCCACACCGATCCGGTAGCCCCGCTGCTTGGCGGCAAAATCATCCCGGGCGGTCATAAACAAAATGGGGATGTTCTCATTCAGGCTGCGGACGGTTTTGGCAAACTCAAAGCCGTCGATGCCCGGCATCATAATATCGGAAACAATCAAATCGAACACCGTTTCGTACATGGCATCGTAGGCTTCATCGGCGCATAAACAGCCGGTGGCCTGGTAGCCACTGCGGTTTAGAAAAGTGCATACGGTGCGGTTTAAGTCCTTGTCGTCCTCTACCACCAAAATCTGAAACATAGCAATCCCTCCGCCATTTTTTCTTCTATTATAGAATATAAATGAGAAATGTTAAAGTTTTGTTTATGCGGAGGTCAAAATATATTCCGCAGGCAGGCTTTTACACCTCATCCGTCAGCCCTTCGGGCTGCCACCTTCCCCTCCAGGGGAAGGCTTTTGGTGCGTGCGTTGGCGGCTTTTGTGACCTCTGCCAGCATGGTCGAAAAACAACTGCGAAGTGCAAAAACACTTCGCAGAGAGGTTATTTTTGGAGCAGCTTTTCGCTCAGTTCCAGAATTTGAGGGCCGTACTTTTTCTTCCGGGCGGCAAGCATACCCTTATAGATGGGGTAGGTGGTAAGTGCCAGAGCCATACCCACAAGGCCGATGCCAATGCCGGGAACCATTGTGTTGGAAAGACCCAAAAATGCGCCGATGTCGGTCATCACAAGGCTCATACCTGCGCCCATCACGATGGCGCTGATGCTGCCGTAAATGTAGGCAAAGATGCTGGGCGCTTTTTTGACTTTGGCATCCAGCCCCTTTAATACGTCAAGGTCGGATTGTTCCCGGGGCAGGTACTTCTGCCGGATGTTCAGCGCTTCCCGATTTTCTTCTGCGTTGTATGCGTAGTGAAAGTTGTTTTCCATATCAGTTCTCCTCCTTGCGGGTAATGCGGGCCTTGGCTTCCTGGGTGGTTTCGCCCTCTTTGGCGAGGAAGGTGTTAACGAAGGCGTTTTCAATCTTTTGATAACCATTTACAACGCCGTCTTCAATCTTCTGATAGCCGGTTACAACACCGTTTTCGATTTTCTTGTAGCCCTCGGTTACGCCCTGAGCCATCTTTTCTGCATGATCTGCGATCTTTGCCATAGTTTTATTCTCCTTTTCGGTTTTGGTTGATGGCCATATCATACGCCCGGGTTGTTTTCGATTTTTTAGGGAAATGTTTGAGAAATATTAAAAAGAAAGCCTCCCCTGTGCAAGGGGAGGTGGTGAGCGAAGCGAAGCAGGAGGGGTTGTTTAACAATCCCCCAGTCTTTTTGTTTTACAAAAAGCCAGCCCCCTTTACACAAGGGGGCCTTTGGCGGTTTTCAGGGTCTGCTTAGGGGGTAAATATGAATTTTTGGATGAGGCCGTCGCAGGTGGCGTGGACGGTGACGGTGCCGTTGGGGCCGAACTCAGTGGAGATTTCTACGGCTTTTCCCTGGAGAAAGTCTTTTACATAGCCCTCCGGGTCATCGGTCTCCACCTCGGTGATGAACACATCCCGCATTTGATTATTAGGACACAGATTTTTGATTTCCCGCACCATTTCGTATTCCATAAAGTTCACTCCTTATCCAAAGCGCGAAAGAAATAAGGACCGCAGTTTTCCCCCTCGTGGGTTTTAATATAGGTCCAGGAATAATCCTTTGCTACTACATAAAACTCTGCAAATCGACAGTCGATTTTTTCGGCGGTGTCATACTCTGCTGAGAGCTTATCGGTTATACCGCCATTGCTAAACATGTCACAAAAGACACAGTCTTTTTTCGATGCCTGATTGTAAGCCTGCCGGGCAAGATCACCGACCGATAGATTCTCCGATCCAATCAGCTTAAAAGAGAAAACATGCCAAATAAACTGACCATCAACATAATTTTTTAGTTGTTCCTTTGCCACGTCCTTCGCAAAGTGGCGTAGCCATTGGTTGATAAACTTTTGTTTTGTCATAGAAAACTTGGGCATACTTGCACTTCCTTTTTCTATATCATATAATAGAGGAGAGAAAATTGCAAAGATTTTCTTTTCGACAAAAGGCTCTTGCATTCTTTGATTGCCTTTGATATAATACCCTCACTTGCAGGGTTCGTATATCGGTAATACAACGGCTTCCCAAGCCGTGAAGGCGGGTTCGATTCCCGTACCCTGCTCCAAAAATGGGCTCCACTTTTGTGGGGCCCATTTTTTGTAAGGGTCGGGAAGGGACCCGATAGCAGTGCAACAGTCCGGTGGACGTTCATTTTTGCGGGGAAGGTATGTTAACCAGTTAACATACCTTTGGGGTATTGGCGGGCATGAATGCAAACGATTCCCGTACCCTGCGGCCCGGAGGACGTTCATTTTTGCGGGGAAGGTATGTTAACCAGTTAACATACCTTTGGGGGATTGGCGGGCGGATGTGGGCATCCGCCCCTACGGTTTCTGTGGGGTTTTGTTGGGCATGAATGCAAACGATTCCTGTACCCTGCGGCCTGGGGGACGTTCATTTTTGTTGGGAAGGTATGTTAGGTAGTTAACATACCTTAGGGGAGGTTTTGGAGGGCGGATGATATCCGCCCATACGGGGCGAATTGACATTTGCGGTAGGGGAGACGGCTTGATTTCTCGCAAGCAATCAAGTATAATTCAGTTAGACAAGCTTGAATTTGTCTAATAGCTGGTATCTATGCGAAAGGAGAAAATGATGAAACTCTTTACTGAAAGAGCAAAGCATTGTATAAACAAAACCATCTCTACTAACGGTTTTGAATTTTTCCCTGAAGTGATTCGTCAGCATACTGATTGGGATTACTCATATCAGCAAAAATCCACAGGTTGCAGCTTGAAGCCAACATTTCGTGATATGCAATATAGAAATTCTTTTGTTCCGGAAATTGACATTGTTATTTCTAGTCGTGATTCACAGACTGAACTACAAATGATTGGACAGCCTATAAAATTTGTGCGAGTCTTTATGACATTGTGGTTTAGCTTCTTGCTGGCGATGGAAGTCTTTTTCATTATCCTCGCCATTACATCCAATTTGGACAGCCTTTTCCCACTTTTTATACCGCTTGCTATGTGTGTGTTTGGCTATCTGCTTTGTAAGTTTGCAACAAAAGCAGCTTTTAATTCAGTTGTTAAGGCTATCAAAAAAGAATTTTACTAATAGCCAAATTCCAATTTGATGAGGGAGATTACGATTATGAAAATTAACAAGATTCTTTGTGCCCTATTTGTAATAGCAGCATGTTGCTTTCTGGCAGGTACTATTAACCATATTGTAAATACCCATGAAGGATGGTTATCCTCTCTGTTATTGGCTGGAGGATGCTTGTGCGGAGCATTTGTATTTTATAAAAAGAAATAAGCCAAATTCCAATTTGTTGAACTGTTCTAATCTCGACCTCGTTCTAAGATTTTAGAAAGATTTCAGCCACAAAGCTGAAAAGTTGTTGATACGCAAGGATTTTGGTGGGGTTCGATTCCCGTACCCTGCTCCAAAAATGGGCTCCACTTTTGTGGGGCCCATTTTTTGTAAGGGGCGGGAATCGAATGATCGTTGCAACGCGGACGAGCGTTGCCGGCGAGGGCTTGACCGAGCCGAACAATAATTTTTGCCTATGACAAAAATGCAAACGACTCCCGTACCCTGCTCCAAAAATGGGCTCCACTTTTGTGGGGCCCATTTTTTGTAAGGGGCGGGAATCGAACCGATAGCAGTGCGACAGTCCGGTGGACGTTCATTTTTGCGGGGAAGGTATGTTAACCAGTGGGGTTTTGGTGGCGCAAAAATCTTGGGAAATTGCTAAAAAAATATCGAATAGGGCTTGCGTATTGCGGGTGGTATGTGATATAATAGGACAAATCTATGTGCATTTAACATATCTTTTGGGTGAGGGCCATCGCTCTGCCCGAAAAATCGTAAGGAAGGTGCAACTGTGGAAAATTACACCAAGTATCGGCTGAAGCCAGAGCAGGAACTGCGGGAACTTCTGGTGGGCAAGGACAATCTTTATATTGTTGCCTGCAACAAGTGCTTCAAAGAATTTACGGACATTTGTGAGCCGGAAGCAGAGGAGTTCATGGCCCTGTGCCAGAGCCTGGGCAAGACCGTTACCGGCTGCGGCAGTATTGACTTTTTGTGCAACCGTCCCCTGACGGAAAAGGCCCTTTCTATTCCGGAAGGCACCCGGTTTGTGGCGGTGATTGCCTGCGGTTTGGGCATTCAGACGGTGGCAGACCTTGTGAGTGTGCCTGTGATTGCGGTGGCAGACTCCAAGCCCCAAAGAGGCTTGCACGGCATGGCTCTTACCAAGAAGGCCTGTGATGCCTGCGCCCAATGTTACTTAAATATCACCGGCGGCATTTGCCCGGTGGTGGACTGCGCCAAGAGCCTTGTAAACGGTCAGTGCGGCGGCGCGAAGGACGGCAAATGCGAAGTAGACCCCAACAAGGACTGCGCCTGGGCAAAAATCCAGCAGCGTTTGGAAATGCAGGGCAGACTTTCTGAACTGACTTCTCAGCCGGTACAGTTGCGTGATTACGGAAAAATCAGCCACAAGGCAGTTTCCGAATATGTAAAGGCCCAGCGGGAAAGCCGCTATGCCGGCTACTATGGCGGCGTTCACCCTGTAGAGGGGAAGGAAGGCACAGAGCATTTGCCCCTTGTGAAATTCCCTGCCCCCAAGCAGGTAGTAATTCCCCTTTCCATGCATTTGGGCGCGCCTGCCAACCCGGTTGTGCAGGTGGGCGATTATGTGAAAGCAGGTCAGGTGCTGGGTGAGGCTGCGGGCTTCATCAGCGCGCCGGTACATAGCTCTGTCAGTGGCACAGTGGTGGCTATCGAAGAGCGCTTACACCCCAGTCGGGGCAAGTGTCTTGCCATTGTGATTGACTCTGACGGCAAGGACATTCTCCACGAAAGCGTTAAGCCGAACAAGCCTTTGGAAGAATTGAGCCCCGAAGAAATCGTGGAGATTGTGAAAAAGGCAGGTATTGTAGGTATGGGCGGCGCAGGCTTCCCCACCTATGTGAAGTTAATGCCCGGCAAGCCCATTGAGGCTGTGCTCATTAACGGCTGCGAATGTGAGCCCATGCTCACTGCTGACCACAGAGTGCTTTTGGAGTATGCAGACGAAGTGATCTACGGCCTGCAGGCCGTGATGAAGGCGGTGGATGCTCCCAAGGGTATCATCGTGATTGAGGACAACAAGCCCGATGCCATCGCCTTGATGGAAGAAAAAGTGGCTTCCATTGAGGGCATCGAAGTGCTGCCTGCCAAGACCAAGTACCCCCAGGGCGGCGAAAAGATGCTCATTAAGCGGGCTTTGGGCCGCATGGTTCCCAGTGGAAAACTCCCTGCGGATGTGGGTGCGGTTGTTTGCAACGTCAGCACTGTGAAGGCCATTTCCGATGCCATTAAGACCGGTATGCCCCTTGTGGAGCGTGTGACCACCGTTACCGGTCCTTACATTAAAAACCCCGGAAACTTCCTTGTAAAGGTTGGCACCAACGCCGCCGATTTGGTTAACCACTGCGGCGGTATTCTTCCCGGGGATGTGCTTGTGAAAGCAGGCGGCCCTATGATGGGCTTCCCCCAGACGGATTTGAATACCCCCATTTTGAAGGGCTCCAACGGTATTATTGCCATTGATAACGACCATACTGCACCCCAGGAGTGCATCAAGTGCGGTCGCTGTGTGGATGTCTGCC
Source organism: Faecousia sp. (assembly GCA_045594945.1). Taxonomy (GTDB): domain Bacteria; phylum Bacillota; class Clostridia; order Oscillospirales; family Oscillospiraceae; genus Faecousia. The sequence continues at coordinate 1,905 of JAZNZO010000029.1, read as the reverse complement.
CTATGGAATTAAAGCCCCTTTATTTCCACAAGCATTATGAAACCGGCAACTGGGCCGGCTTCAAGGACGAAAAGGTGATGGACTGCATGGAATGCAGATGCTGCGAATACATCTGCTCTTCCAAAATTCCTCTTGTCACCAAGATTAAAGCCGGCAAGGCCGCAGTAAGGGAGATGAAGTGAGATGCTGATTACCCAATTAAAGGACAAAGAAGAGATTATCTCCCTGGCCGGCGGTAAGGTATTCTTGCTTTGCTGTCACGGCTGCAAGGAAGTGTCTTTCCCCGAACATGAGGTGGAAGCACTTGCAAAGGAACTGCCCCTCACCGGCAAAAAGGTGACTGATTACATCTGCAATCCGGAAAACCTGAAAGTGCGGCTGGAAGGCTGCAAAGATGCCGTTGAAAGTGCCGATGCGGTGCTGGTTGCCAGTTGCGGCGTGGGCGTACAGACGGTGGCGGAGATGCTGCCCCACAAGAAAGTTTACGCCATCTGCGATACGGTAAGCCTGCCCGGTTTCCAGGGCGTTACCGCCCAGGAAGTGGACTGCCACCGTTGCGGTCAATGCTATCTTAACATCACCGGGGGCATTTGCCCCATCACCGCCTGCTCCAAGAGCCTTATAAACGGTCAGTGCGGCGGCGCAAAGGACGGAAAATGTGAAGTAGACCCCACTATGGACTGCGGCTGGGAGCGGATTTACCGCCGCCTGAAGCAACTGGACCGGCTGGATGTGCTCAAATGCCCGGTGCAGATTCGTGATTACAACAAGGAGTAAGATGCTATGAGAATTACTGAACTGTTTGATAAGGGCCAGTTTGTGGTGACTGCGGAAGTTGGCCCTCCCAAAGGATTTCATATTGACCATCTGGTAGAAGAAGCAAAGACCTATCTTAGCGGCATTACGGCTGTGAATGTGACCGATAACCAGTCTTCTGTGATGCGTCTTGGCAGCCTGGCTACCTGTAAGGTACTCAAGGATGCAGGCCTGCTGCCCATCTATCAGCTGACCTGCCGTGACCGCAACAGAATGGGCCTGCAGTCTGATCTTCTCAGCGCTGCCCTGTTTGGAATTGACAACATTCTGTGTCTGACCGGCGACCACACCACTATGGGCGACCATCCCGGCGCAAAGCCTGTTTTTGACCTGGATTCCGTATCCTTGCTGCACACCGTTTGCCAGTTGGAAAAGGGCGTGGACCTGGCAGGCAATCCCCTGGTAGGGGAGCCGCCCAAGTTTGCCAAGGGCGCAGTGGTTTCTCCCTGCTCTGACTCTGTGGATGCGCAACTTGCCAAAATGGAGCGCAAAGTAATGGCCGGTGCGGACTACTTCCAGACCCAGGCTGTTTTTGAGCCGGAGAAGTTTGCCAGGTTTATGGAGAAGGCTTCCCAGTTCGGCAAGCCTGTGCAGTTGGGCGTGATTATTCCCAAGTCTGCAGGTATGGCAAGATTTATGAACAAGAATGTGGCCGGTGTCCATGTGCCCGATGAGATGATTGCCCGTCTGGCTGCTGACCCCGAAAGAACCAAGGCCGGAATCACCGGCGTGGAAATTGCCGCCGAAATCATCAAGGCCTGCAAGCCCTACTGCCAGGGTCTGCATATTATGGCTCTGGGCTGGGAGTCCAAGGTGCCTATGCTCCTGGAGCAGGCTGGTCTGTAAGGAAAAGATACGTAAACGGACTCCGTGTGTTGCGGGGTCCGTTTTGTTTGTATTTGCCCCTTCTCTGGCCTCTTTGGGGGAGTACGCCCTGCCTATGGGCAGGGCGCATCGATATAAATCCCTGACGGGATTTTCGATATGTTGCGCTGCAACTCGATATAGGCTTCGCCTTCGATATGTTTGCTTTGCATACGAGGATTTATATCATATCGAATGGGCGTTAGCCCATATATCGAATTTGCA
>JAZNZO010000028.1:0-3383 GCA_045594945.1 Faecousia sp. | reverse complement strand
GGCATAACTGCATAGCCAAGACCTCTTATGCTGCCCACCATAACATCCATCATACCGCAGATAAAATAAGGAATCAGTATGTAATGCATACGAAGCTTGCCAAAGGCAATTACCTCCGGATCGGTGGAATAAATTTTCAAGAGAATATCTCCGGCAAAAACCATGCCGTTGCCCATTAAAACACCTAACACAACTACGCATCCCAGGCAGATCACAGCGATCCTGCCGATTCTCTTATATTTCATAGCACCGTAATTCTGGCCCACAAAACTGATAGCGGTCTGATAGAACGTGTTCATGGCTGTGTAGCAGAAGCCCTCCAGGTTGCTGGACGCAGTATTGCCGGCCATTACGACGGAACCAAAGGAGTTGACAGAGGACTGGATCAATACGTTTGAAATGGAGAACAGTGCACCCTGAAGACCTGCCGGCACACCAATCTGGATCATCTTGATCAGCTTGTCGGGCACGATCCTCAATTTCTTCAGCACCAGCTTATAATCGGCATCCGAATTGATCAGGCAGCGCAGCACCAATACAGCAGAAATCACTTGGGAAACAACAGTTGCCAAAGCCACACCAGCTACACCCATATGGAACACGATTACAAAAATCAGATTCAGCACCACATTGACCACACCCGCAAGCAGCAGATAATAAAGAGGTCTCTTGGTGTCACCTACCGCTCTCAAAACCGCACTGCCGAAATTATATGCCATCATTACAGGCATTCCCAGGAAGTAAATCCTCATATATAAAACAGACTGATCAATTACATTCTCCGGTGTTCCCATAAGCCGAAGTGCCGGCCCGGAAAAGAGCAGACCGATAAACACCAAGATCACACCGCTTACAATCGCCGTCAAAATAGCGGTATGCACAACCTCCGACAATTCTTTTTTCTGGTTGCCGCCGTAAGCTCTTGCCACCAGTACGTTGGCACCCACAGAAAGTCCAATGAACAAATTGACCATCAGATTGATCAGGGAACTGGTGGAACCTACCGCCGCCAGCGCTTCACTTCCGGCAAATCGTCCTACTACCGCAATATCTGCCGCATTGAACAAAAGCTGCAGAATACCGGAAAGCATCAAGGGAATTGCATACTTAATGATCTTTCCAAACAAGGGGCCGTTTGTCATGTCGATTTCATACTTTTTACTGTTGGATTGTTTTTTCCCCATCTCTTTACCGCACAACTTATTTGTGTTGTGCCTGCCTCCTTCTGATCTGTTTTATACCTAAATACTGCATTATGACCGGCAAAATTTTCACCTTAAATATAATATCACATTTTTTTCTTAATGACAATCAATCAAACTTCCAAACCTCAAGAAATATGTAGGTTTGTCAAACATTTGTTACAGTGACGATAAATAATCATTAAGCACTTGTCTTGGTGAATGCCACCCCAAAGGACGCATCGGAAAGTTGTTGTAATCTCTGCGATTATACAACTTCAGTTGCTTGCTGAAGTCCTCGAATGAGTAAAAAGTATGAGTGGCATAGAAACGTTCATTATCCTTACGGTGGCTGCGCTCTACTTTGCCATTGTGCCTTGGAGTAAATGGACGAATCAGTTTGTGCTTTATACCATGCTGTTGAAGGCGTACCTGAAAAATAGTAGGCTTGTCAGAGCCACCATAAGAGCTGAAGCGCTTGGTAAATTCCTGACCGTTGTCTGTTTGAACACATTCGATAGGGCATGGAAAAGCCTTGATCAGGTGCTCCAGGAACAGGGCAGAAGAATAGGAACTGTGTTCTTCAAAAGCTTCCACATATCGCCATCTGGAGTATTCATCAATAGCGGTATACTGGTAAAAATGCTGTCCCTTTGCTTCATTAACAAGGCATGCGGAAGGCACAAACTTGACGTCAATCTGAATGCGCTGGCCCGGATGATCCATCTGCTCATAAGGTTTGGCTATGTACTTTGGATTGGCGGGTTTGACAGCCATAATGCCTTGTTTACGAAGGAAACGATACAAACCCGGAATAGAACGAGAATACCCACGCTGCATGAGTTTTACCCAAAAGACAACAAGCCCTGCATCCGGATTGCGCCTGCGCATATCGTTGATAAGCTTGATTTCTTCCGGAGTATGCTGGTTGGGATGATGGTGAGGTCTACGGGAACGATCACGCAGAGATTCAATAGAGCCATCGTAGCGTCGCATCCAGCGGTAAATATACTGCCTATTAGTTTTGTATTTGACAGCTGCTTTGGTGACGCCAAACTTTTCAGCATATTTAATTAGGGATAGACGATACCTCATATCTTGTGTTATACTTGCCATGCGTGAACCAACTCCTTTTGTATTTTTTGTTGTGGTGACTTAAGTATAACAAAGAGATGGGTTCTCGCACTTTTTATTTATTCAGTTGTAACACATGTATTGTAATCCTACATAACAGATAACGCGTTTACTTATACCAACTTGTACATGTGCGCAATTTATGGTATGATGGGATTTCGTCAATGTGTCACTAACAGCGTGTGCGTTTACGATGGGGACGTTTATTTGTCTCGGAATAATTTTTTGTTAGTTCAAAAATAATTCCAATATTTAGATGAAAAATGGTATAATAAATAATTAAGAATTATTTAAATGCTTCGAGAGAAAAGGAGAGGTAATTACTGATGGATGAATCTTCTAAAAAACCAAATTCCCTTGGAACGGAATCAATCCCCAAATTGATGGTAAAATTTGCAATCCCCAGCATCATTGCCATGTTGGTAGGTTCTATTTACAATATTGTAGACCAATTGTTTATTGGGCAGGCAATTGGCACATTGGGAAATGCAGCGACAAATGTTGTATTTCCACTAAACATTTCGTGCACGGCACTGGCACTTTTGTTTGGAATTGGTGGTGCGTCCTGTTATAATTTGGCGCTTGGACGTGGTGAGAAAGAGCGTGCGCCTCAATTTATGGGAAGTGCACTTTCGATGCTCGTACTTTCGGGAATCTTATTATGTTTCATTACAGAGTTATTTACTACGCCTATTCTGGTTACATTTGGAACGCCTGATGATGTGTTTCCTTATGCAGAGGAATATGCAAGAGTTGTAGCATTAGGTTTTCCGTTCTTGTTATTGACAACAGGCGGAGGACATTTGATCCGGGCGGACGGCAGTCCCAAGATGACAATGATCTGTAATCTGTCCGGTGCGATTCTTAATGTATTTTTAGATGCCCTTTTTGTATTCGGCTTTAAGTGGGGAATGGCAGGAGCGGCTTGGGCGACTGTAATAGGACAAGTTGTTTCAGGTATAATTGTCATTATTTATATGGCAAAATATAAGAATGCCAATCTGGAATGGAAGCATTTAAAGGTAAATATCTCATGCGTTGGAGAAGTTGCAGCAATTGGCATGGCAT
>JAZNZO010000027.1:0-10642 GCA_045594945.1 Faecousia sp. | reverse complement strand
ATTTATGGCCGTCCCGGCATCTACGTTCGTGGAACTACGGATCCTTCCGGTATGAAGTGGGATGATCCGGTGGAGGTTATGACCAATAAGGATCGCAGCGGTCTTATGAATGAGCCTCCTGCACGTCCCAACTTCCATCAGTGGGCAGGTTCCTGCTGCAACTGCTCTATTCTTGCATTAGATGATACCCATGCCATGATTGGCTATTCTGATTTCTATCACCTTTGCGAAGACGGCGTTCGCAGGAAGAGCATTAAGACAAGAATTGTAACAATTGAAAAATAAAGGAATGGGGCTGCAAGTCTATTGATTTGCAGCCCCATTTATGCTACTATATATGGGATTTTAAGAAGTCCGAGGTGAACAGTTTGAAGACAGTTATTTTGGTGCGTCACGGACAAAGCGCCACAAATCTGCAAAAGGTATTTACAGGCCAATTGGATGCTCCCCTAACAGAACTGGGAAAAGAGCAGGCAGAAAAAATGTCTGCGTTCGTGTGCAAATGGCCTGTGGAGAAGATTTATGTAAGCTCTCTAAGCCGGGCGGTTGAAACGGCTTTGCCTATTGTAAATAAACTGGGTTGCCCGATGGAAAAGTCTGATGCCTTTCGGGAGATTGATGCAGGTGCTTGGCAGGGCCGCACATTCGAGGAAATTGCGGGGCTTTTTCCTAAGTCTTATGCTGTTTGGCGCAGTAACATTGCCGATGCGCACCCGGAAGAGGGGGAGAGCTGCCGTTATCTTTACGACCGGGTGATAAAGGCCTTTACCCATATTCTGCAGAACACACCGGAATCAACGGTTTGCATTGTTGCCCATGCCACCCCCATTCGTATGATCGAAAGTTATATTTGCGCAGGCGGACCGGAAATGTCGCAGGATATTTCCTGGGTGCCCAATGCTTCTGTAACTATTTATGGATATGACGGCGAATTCCACCTGATTAAAAGGGGAGAATGCGGCTATCTTGGCGATAAACTCACAAATTTACCAAAAAATATTTAGGAGAATGTTATGAACGAAAAATATCTTGACTTTTTAGGCCTTGTTATTTATCAAATTTACCCCCGCAGTTTTTGCGACAGCAACGGCGACGGCATCGGCGACCTGCAGGGGGTGATTTCCAAACTGGATTATCTGCAGGATTTAGGTGTGAATGCCATTTGGCTTTGTCCCTGCTATAAGAGCCCTAATGTGGATAACGGCTACGATGTGGCAGACTACCGGGATATTATGGACGAGTTTGGCACACTGGAAGATATTAAAGCATTGATTGCCGGGCTGCACCAAAGAAATATGAAACTGATTATGGATCTGGTGCCTAACCATACTTCTTCCCAACATAAATGGTTTATCGAATCCCGCAAATCCAAGGATAATCCTTATAGTGACTACTATTACTGGTACGATACACCCCCGAACGACTGGCAAAGCGCCTTTTTGGGCAGCGCCTGGCAGTATGATGAGGGTCGTGGGCAATATTATCTGCATTCCTATGCGCCGGAACAGCCGGACTTGAATTGGGAAAACCCTGCAGTTGTAAAAGAAATGCAGGATGTGGTGGATTTTTGGGTTGACCTGGGTGTGGATGGCTTCCGCATTGATGTGATTGACCAGATTTCCAAAGATATGAATGGGGACAATTACTTTGGACCCCGACTCCACGAGTTTATCAATGCCCTTTTTGGTCGAGAAAAGGTAAAGCATATTTTTACGGTGGGCGAGTGCTGGGCAGATAATATTGAAGAAGTCCGCCGGCACTGTGGCGCGGACAGAGGAGAACTTTCCACCCTCTTCCAGTTCGATCACCAGCAGTGTGGCCGTGATGGGAAGTATACGCCCAAAAAGCAAAGCGTAAGAGACTTCTGGCAGATTTTGAAAAACTGGCAGATCCTTATGCAGAAAGAAGACCTACTGTACAGTCTCTTTACAGATAACCACGATAACAGTTGGTTTATCAGCCGTATGGGAGATATGGAAAACAGCCGTTATGAAGTGGCAACCTGCATTGCAGGGCTTCTGTACCTGATGCGCGGCGTGAGTTTTATCTACCAGGGCCAGGAACTGGGTATGGTGAATTCCTGCCACAACGCCATTGAAGAATTCGATGATGTGGAAAGCATCAACTTCTACAAGGAAAACATCCTGAAAGAGTCTAAAGAAAAGACACTTGAGAAAATTAATTTTGGCGGGCGGGATAACCCTCGCAGGCCAATGTGCTGGAGCGGTGATAAAAACGGTGGTTTCACCACCGGCAAGCCCTGGATGGCTGTAAACATCCACTATCCCGAAATCAATTTCGAGAAAGAAAAGCAAGCAGAAAAGTCTGTTTGGCGTTTCTACCGGGACTTACTTCACCTGAAAAACAAAGAAAAGGCCCTCACTTGCGGTACTTTCCGGGTAGTGGAAGAGGAAAAGACCCATTGTATTTTCAGCCGTAGCTGGGAAGGTAAAACAGTTACAGTTGTCTGCAACTTTGAGCAGGCAACACAAATCCCTGCCATAGCAGGTAAAAAACTGCTTCTTTCCAATTTTGGCTATGAAATAAAGGAAACCGGTTTGTTTGCACCTTATGAACTTGCTGTTTATGAAGGAGAATGATTATGAAGTTTGAAAATACGGCGCTTATCACTTACCCTTCCGTGTGGGCGGTGGGGGACACGTATCAGATTTTTGTTCCGGTAAATACTTCCACATTGATGTGGGTGAATGTGGCAGGAGAGAATTACTACGACCATACCAATGGCATTATTCGCTCTGATACCCATATCCATAAAATTACCGTACCGATGGAGGAACTGGATAAAGCCGGGCGCTACACCCTTTGCTACCGCAAAATGATTGACCGGAAGCCCTATTTCCCAGTAACCGAGGAAACGGAGTCCTTCACTTTCAATTTCTATCCCTATAAAGGCGGTAAATTGCATATTTATCATCTGGCAGACACCCACAATCGGATTGAAAGCCCTGTAAAGGCCGGCAGTTACTTTGGGGACGAACTGGACCTTCTTATCCTTAACGGCGACATTCCGGACCATAGTGGTGACATACAGAATTTCAATGCCATTTATGAAATCGCCGGACAAATCACGAAGGGCGAAAAACCGGGTATTTTCTCCCGGGGTAATCATGACACCCGGGGGTTCTATGCAGAGCGGTTTGCCGACTTTACACCTACCGATCGGGGCGTTTCCTACTTTACCGTTCGGCTGGGCGATTTGTGGTGTCTGATTTTGGATACTGCGGAGGATAAGCCCGATGACCACCCCGAGTATGGCAACACCGTATGCTGTCACAGTTTCCGGCTGGACCAGACCCGCTTTCTGAAAAAGGTGATCGCCAATGCAGATACCGAGTACAACGCACCCGGTGTTACCAAGCGTATGATCATTTCCCATACCCCTTTCACCCGCATAAACCATGCTCCGTTTGATATTGAGCAGCCACTGTACAAAGAGTGGATTGATCTGATTGGGGAGAGCATCAAGCCCGATTTCTATTTGAGCGGCCATTTGCACGAATGCCGGATTATCCGACCCGGTGACAAGGATGACAGTTTCGGTCAGTCCTGTCCCACCGTTGTGGGAGCCATTCCTTACCGGGATGAATGGGATAAGTTCACTGCCTGCGCGATTACCTATGATGACGGCATTACTGTTCGGTTTACCGACCAGGACAAGAATGTATTGGAAACCCACACTCTTTAATACATACCGGAGAAGGATGCACCTTCTCCGGTTTTTCCTCTTGTAAATAGTTAGGTTTTATGTTATACTACTAAATTGAAAGATTATGTTTAGGAGAATCCCTATGTCTGATTTAGTACAAGAGATTAACCGGCGGCGAACCTTTGCCATCATTTCCCACCCCGACGCCGGTAAAACCACTTTAACGGAAAAATTCCTGCTTTACGGCGGCGCGATTGCTCAGGCCGGTGTGGTTAAGGGCAAGAAAAACTCCCGGTCTGCCACTTCCGACTGGATGGAAATTGAAAAGCAGCGTGGTATTTCCGTTACCTCTTCTGTTATGCAGTTCCAGTATGGTGGCTTCTGCATCAATATTTTGGATACACCCGGTCACCAGGACTTCTCAGAAGATACCTACCGCACATTAATGGCGGCAGACTCTGCGGTGATGGTGATTGATGGCGCTAAGGGCGTAGAGCCCCAAACCAGAAAACTTTTTAAGGTTTGTGCAATGCGGCACATCCCTATCTTCACTTTTATCAATAAGATGGACCGGGAAACCCGGGATCCGTTTGACCTTTTGGACGAAGTAGAGCGGGAACTGGGCATTGAGACCTATGCTATGAACTGGCCTATTGGCTCCGGTAAGGACTTTCAGGGCGTGTATGACCGTGCCGAAAGCCGCCTGCTGTTTTTCTCCGGTGTATCCGGCAAAAACCGTGCCGATAAGATGGAAGTGGATCTTTACGACAAGCAGGTTGCTGACCTTTTGGACTCTGAAGAAAAGCATCAGAAACTTATTGATGATGTGGAACTTTTATCTGCAGGTCGGGAACTGGATCTTGACGAAGTTCGCTGTGGTAATTTGAGCCCTGTGTTCTTCGGCTCTGCCCTTACCAACTTTGGCATTGAGCCTTTCCTGGAGGCATTCCTGAAACTAACACCTGCACCGCTGGCTCGTGTGGCAGATTGTGGTACTATTGATACTTTTAGCCCCGACTTTTCTGCTTTTGTTTTCAAAATCCAGGCCAATATGAACAAGGCCCACCGGGATAGGTTGGCATTTATGCGTATTTGCTCCGGTAAATTCCAAAGAGATGCGGAATACTACCATATGCAGGGCGGGAGAAAGATGCGTCTTTCCCAGCCCCAGCAACTAATGGCAGCAGAGCGCGAAATCGTGGAAGAAGCCTATGCAGGCGACGTTATCGGCGTTTTTGACCCAGGCATTTTTGCCATTGGTGATACCATTACAGTACCCGGTAAGAAGTTCCTGTATTCCGGCATTCCCACCTTTGCTCCGGAACATTTCTGCCGCGTCAGCGCTAAGGACTCTATGAAACGGAAGCAATTTGTCAAAGGTACGGAGCAGATTGCCCAGGAAGGCGCTATCCAGATTTTCAAGCTGCCCAATTCCGGTATGGAAGAAGTGATTGTGGGCGTAGTAGGCACACTGCAGTTTGATGTGTTCCAATATCGTATGAAAAGCGAATACGGTGTGGATCTGCGGATGGAAATGCTTCCCTATGAAGAAATCCGTTTGATTGCCAATAGTCCCTGCCCCCTGGATGAACTGAATTTGGGCTCCGATGCTGAACTGCTGGAAGACTATCGGGGAAGAAACCTTTTGGTTTTCTCCAGTTATTGGGCCATTGACTTTACAGTTCGCAGAAACCCCGGCCTTGCGCTGCAGGAGATTGTGGTAGCCGAGGGATAGGCTGAGAGGGATCAAACCGAAATAGCCTAAAGAGATAAAGGAGGAAAGTGCCATGTTTGCACAAATTTTCCAAATTGTTACGGCGGTGATGGCTGCCATCCTGTCTATTGCATTTTTCTATCAGATTGCCTATTTGTTTGTTCCTATTTTGGTACGTAAAAAGCGGGGCAAGAGAGGCACTCCCCAGGAACATTCCTATGCGATTTTGATTGCAGCCCGAAACGAAGAAAAGGTTATTGGCCATTTGCTTGACAGTATCCGCAACCAAAAGTATCCGGCGGAGAAAATTACAACCTTCGTGGTGGCAGATAACTGCACCGATGCTACTGCAGAAATTGCACGCCAGGCCGGCGCGATTGTCTACGAGCGCTTTGATAAAGAGCAGGTAGGCAAAGGCTATGCGCTGAACTATCTTCTTAGCAAAATTGATGAGGAGTATGGCTGGGACAATTTCGATGCCTATATGATTTTCGACGCGGACAACGTGCTGATGCCGGATTATATCCGTCAGATGAACAGACTTTGCGATGAGGGGTATCAGGCGTTTACCGGCTACCGGAACACCAAGAACTTCGGTTCTTCCTGGGTTGCTGCCGGACACGGCATTTGGTACCTTCATGACTCCTGCCACTTAAGCCAGTCCCGTATGCGCCTGGGCTTTGCCTGCGCCGTCACCGGCACCGGCTTTGGCTTTACCAAAGAATTGCTGAAAGAAATGGGCGGCTGGAATTACTTTACCCTTACAGAAGATATTGAATTCAGCACCTGGTGCTGTGTTCGCGGCATTCGCATTGGCTACTGCCATGACGCCATTTTGTTTGATGAACAGCCTGTAAAACTTATCCAGTCCTGGCGGCAGCGGACACGCTGGGCCCAGGGTGGTATCCAGGTTACCTTCCGTTATACCAAGGAATATGGTAAGGGCTTGAAAAAAGGCGGATGGGTTGGCTGGTCTACTTTTGAGGCCATTACACTTTCTCTGTGGGGCTTGGGTTTTGGTTTCCTCTGCGGTACGATGGGCCTTGTGTCCGGCATTCTGGGCGCCGGTCTTGTGGGCGGTGTTGTGGGAGCGCTCTTGGGCATTGGCGGTACCTTCCTGTCTATGATGGCGATGGCTGCCTGGACAATGCTGACCGAGCGCAAGCGTATTTATGCCACTACCTGGCAGAAGATCAAGGGTCTGTTCTGTTTCCCATTGTATGTGCTGACATGGCTTCCCATCAGCGTGCTGGCAATATTCCGCAAGTTCGAGTGGGTTCCCATTGAACATACGGAAGCCATTTCTGTTGACGCGCTGGAGAAAAAGTAACCTTTTCCGGCACGGCTTTACCGTGCCGGATTTCCTTTATTCTCCCATTTATTCAAAAAAAGTTCGTAATTTCTTTAGAGTGTCTTTATTTTTTCTGTTTAGAATAAAGGCATAAACCCGAAAGGAGCATATGTTATGCCTTTTGATGAGAATATTCCTATGGAGCAAACACCGGAAGAAGTGATTGCACCTGTCGATGCGCCTGTCCAAGAAAAAACGGCGCAACCTTCTTCCTATGAAGTCAGCGGCGCTCCGGCGCAGCCCGATACCACCTATGCTTATGTGTATAAAAAGCCTAAGAAAAAGGGCTGGACTACCGGCAAGGTAGTTGCTCTTGTGCTGGTGGCTTGTATTTTTGGTAGCCTTCTTGGTATGTGCGGTGCCTATTTTGGCCTGCAGCTTTTGCCGGCGGATAAGCGCCCCGGCGGCATCACGACTCTGTATCAGGGCGACCGCGAACTGACAATTGAAAATGTTAATACGGGTAAGGCGATGACTCCTGCGGAGGTCTATGCGGCCAATGTCAATGCTACGGTTGGCATCAGCACATCCATTACTACTACCAATTATTGGGGCTATCCTACCACCGCTGCGGTATCCGGTTCCGGTTTCATTCTCACATCCGATGGATATATTGCCACCAATTATCATGTGGTAGAAAACGGCAGTTCCATCCGTGTGACCCTCTTTAATGGCCAGGAATATGAAGCCAGCATTATGGGCTATAATGAGAGCAAGGATATTGCGGTGCTGAAGGTCAATGCCACCGGCCTGCCCTGCGTAGTGCTTGGTGATTCTGATAAGGTGCTGGTTGGCGAGCAGATTATGGCAATCGGCAATCCTTTGGGGGAACTGACCTTCTCTCTTTCTGTGGGCGTGGTCAGCGCAGTTAACCGGGAAGTGCTTTTTGCGGAAGGCACTAAAATGAAACTCATCCAAACGGACTGCGCCATTAACTCCGGCAATTCCGGTGGCGCTATGTTCAATGCTTATGGGGAAGTAGTAGGCATTGCCACCGGCAAGTACTCTGGTGAGACCGGTAGCGGCACCTATATTGATAATATCGGTTTTGCCGTTCCTATTAATGATATTAAGGCAATGGTGAAGCAGATTATCGAAAAAGGTTATGCATCCCGGGCCTATTTAGGCATTACTTTTACGGATGTAGACGAAAGAACCCAGTTCTACGGAGTGCCCAAGGGCGCATCCATCAGTTCTGTGGATAAGGACTCTCCTGCCCAAAAAGGTGGGCTGAAGGCCTATGATGTCATTACGGCGTTCAACGGTGAAAAAGTGGAAAATAAGGAAGATTTGGTTGCGGCAGTAGATGCCTGCGCTCCTAACCAAAAAGTAATGGTTTCCATTTACCGTTCCGGTGAAAAACTGGAACTGGAAATCACCTTGGGCGAAAAAGTCCTTGCTTCTGAATATTGATAAAACAAGGGTCAGCGCAATTGCTGACCCTTGTTTTTGTGCTTGATTTTATTGCAATTATCAGTATAATGGTACTATCCTTTTGAAAGAGGGAATGTATATGAATAAGATTTACATACCGGAAAATTACAAGCCCACTTTGGATGCTTATGACACCCAACGGGCGATTGCCTATATTAAGCAGAGATTTCAGGAAGAATTTGCAGGTGCGCTAAACCTGAAACGTGTATCTGCTCCCTTGTTTGTAACGGAAGAGTCCGGCCTGAACGATAACCTGAACGGCTATGAGCGGCCGGTCAGTTTTGATGTGCCTGCGGTAGGAGAGGATGCCCAGGTTGTTCATTCCTTGGCCAAATGGAAGCGACTTGCTTTGAAGCGGTATCATTTCAGTGTTGGCAACGGCCTTTATACCGATATGAACGCAATTCGCCGGGATGAAGAACTGGATAACATCCACTCAATTTATGTGGACCAGTGGGACTGGGAAAAGGTAATCACCCGTGAAAACCGAAATCTGGATTACCTCAAACTCATTGTTCAGTCTATTGTCAATGCCATTTGCAGCACCAATGACCGCCTCCACGTTCGCTACCCCCAACTGCGGGTAAACCTCAGCCGGGAAGTGTCCTTTGTTACCACCCAGGAACTGGAAGATATGTACCCCCAGATGACAGGATCTGAAAGAGAAAAAGCCTATGTAAAGGAACATCCTACCGCTTGTATTATGCAGATTGGTGGAAAACTTCGTTCCGGAAAACCGCACGATGGCAGAGCCCCGGACTATGATGACTGGAGCCTAAACTGTGACATTTTCTTCTGGGATGAAGTGCTGGACAGGGCCTTGGAAATTTCTTCAATGGGCATCCGCGTGGATGAAGAAGCGATGGATCGGCAACTGAAACTTTCCGGGTGTGAAAACCGCCGGAACTTGCCTTTCCATAAAATGCTTTTGGAAGGGCAACTGCCGCTTACCATCGGTGGTGGTATTGGCCAGTCCCGTCTGTGCATGCTGATGCTTGGCTGCGCCCATATTGGGGAAGTCCAGTCCAGCATTTGGGATGAACAAACGGTAACTGCTTGCGAAGATGCAGGCATTCCTCTGCTGTAAAAAATCGGTGCCTTGGGCACCGATTTTTTATAAGAACACATCGCAAACAAGCATGGCGCAAAATCCCAGTAGCAGAGAGTAGGTGGCGCCTCGTTCACTGCCGTGCGCATGGGTTTCCGGAATCATTTCATCGCTGATAACATAAAGCATTGTGCCGCCTGCGAAGGCCAGAGCAAAGGGCAAAATTGCAGATGCCACACTGACGGCAAAGTGGCCAATCAATGTTCCAATTACTTCAATAAGGCCGGTTAGAGCAGCCAACAGGAAGGTCCGCTTTTGGCTGATGCCTACAGCCAGCATAGGCCCGATAATCACCATGCCTTCCGGTATATTCTGCAGGGCAATACCGCCGGCAATCAAAATTGCGGAAGAGGGATCATCCGTACCGAAACTCACACCGGCCGCAATACCTTCCGGCAGATTATGAATGGCAATTGCGGTAATAAACAAAAGCACTTTGCTTACATTATGGCTATTGGGATGAGCCTCAATATCTGCCCCGGCTAATTTGTGCAGGTGGGGAACGGCTTTATCCAGCACATTGATGCAGATTGCACCGGTAAATATGCCTGCAACGGTGATTAAGATGCCATACTGTCCGCCGTAGTCCAAAGAGGGCAAAATCAAGCCAAGCACTGCTGCAGCCAGCATAATGCCTGCGGCAAAGGATAAGACAATATCGCTGAATTTGTGGGAAAGTTTCTTAAAAATAAAACCGATAATGGTGCCAAGCAGCGTTGCGCCACCTACACCCAAGGCGGTGAGTAAAACAAGTTCCATAGTGCTACCTCCTATGCCCATTATAGCGCGTTTTTGATAGCTTGCAACAAAATTTTGTTCTTTCGTTGTAATTAGAAAGCAAATGCTGTATACTAAAGAAAAAGGAAAGGGGCTTTCTATGTTGGACAGGCTTGATATTTTTGATAGAATTATGGCGCGACCTGGGTTTTCTAATATTGCCCCATTCTATAAAAAACATAAAAGCGTTCTGATGTATCTTCTTTTTGGCGGTCTTACAACACTGCTCAGCATAGGCTCTTTTGCGTTGCTTTTGCCGATTATGGATGCGCTGATCGCTAACATTCTATCCTGGATTTTGGCAGTGTCTTTTGCTTATGCTACCAATCGCACCTGGGTTTTTTTCTCGCAGGAAAAGGGAAAGAAAGTTTTAGGAGAAATGGTGGCCTTCTACGGTGGCAGACTTGCCACGCTTGCTTTTGAAGAAGCAGTAATCTATGTTTGTGTTTGGCATCTAAATTTGCCGCCGTTACCGGTGAAAATTGCTGGCCAACTTTTGGTTTTGATCCTGAATTTTCTGATTTCCAAATGGATTGTTTTCAAGAAATAGCAAAGTCCCATTGGCACATCTTTTATATGTGCCAATGGGAC
>JAZNZO010000026.1:0-13111 GCA_045594945.1 Faecousia sp. | reverse complement strand
CCTGCCCACATAATCCCGGGGGCCGGGGCGGGTAAACCCTTGCATAAATTTGATCTCCTGGGCCTGGCGCCAACCTGCAGGGAACTGCAAGTTCAAATCCACCCCCAAAAGGTTGGCTTTCCAGCCGGAGGGAAAGGGTATATCCGGATAGTTTTCACTTAAGGCTGTCGCCAGGGCATACTCTGCAGACGCCGGGTCTATGGCCCCGGTCACCAAATCCACCCCATCCGGGTTCACAAGAGGCACCATATAAATCGTGACTTTGTCCTTCAGTTCTCTGGCATCCCGTCCTGCTATTTTCCCCCCGGAAACAATGGCTTCCCCAAACTGCCTTGCAAAAGTCAGCAAAATCAGCGTGGTAATCCATTCGTTGCCGTGAAAGGCGGCACTGTAAATAACCTTTCGTGGGCCATTGCCCACCACCAAAGTGGTTATAGGCCGTCCAAAGGCAGTAGTGGCAAGCCGTTCACTGCGCATAAATGGATAGGTTCGAAGGAGGCTTTCAATCTCCCTTTGGGTGTTTTGTGCCGTTACCGGTTGTAAATTCCAAGCATTATCCATCATTTCACCTCCTATTATTCTATGGCAGGGGGATGGCTTTGGTGTTGCTTTTGCATAAGATTTGTGATAAAATATTAAAAATGTTCAGAAAGGAGGCCGGTTATGCGAAAGGCCCTTTTATTTTTCCTTGCCACTACCCTTGCGCTTTTTCTGGCAACGGGTGCATCGGCAGACCAAATTGACCATTCCGGCCTCTATGCAACCGTAATGGAGGACGGCAGTTGCCAAGTTTCTATGACCATCACCCTTTCTATGGACAAGATGGATCCCACTATGCGTTTCCCCATTCCGGCAAACGCATCAGATGTACAACTAAACGGTTTTGGCGTAGGTACCTATTATTCCGGAACTGTCCAGTATGTAACCCTTGGCAGTGTTTTAGGGGCTGAGGACACCACCGCCACCTTCACCTTAAGTTACCGGGTGGCAGACGTGGTAGACAGCACCGGCAAATTGACCCTGCCTCTGCTAAGCGGCTTCCAACTGCCCATTAGCGGCTTTGATTTTACAGTTTCCTTCCCGGGAACGGTAACCAACAAGCCCAGTTTCACCAGTGCCTACTACCAAAGTAATATTGAAAGCAGTCTGCACTGGACAGTTGCAGGCAGTACCGTCAGTGGCCGCGCTACCGCCCTTCTGAATGACTATGAAACTTTGGAAATGTCTTTGAAGCTTGACGGCAGCCTGTTTTCCCACCATCATGTTGTTTTCATCGACTCCGGTGTAGGCGATTGGTTGATGTGGGGATGTTTGCTTCTTGCTCTTGCATATTGGGTGCTGTTTATGCGCCTGGGCATCCCTCGGTTCCGCCGGTGCAGTCAACCCCCTCAGGGTTACACTGCCGGACATATACGCTCCATTTTAACCCTTCAAGGACCGGATCTTTCCCTGATGGTCCTTTCCTGGGCCCAACTGGGTTATGTGCTTTTAGAGCGAAAAGGCGGCGGTAAGATCTTTATCCATCGGCAAATGGATATGGGTAACGAACGGTCCGCCTACGAACAACAGCTTTTCGCCACCCTGTTCCGCAAGCGGGACACAGTGGACACAGGCAGTCTTTCCTACGCCGTTCTCTGCGGGAAAGTGGAAAAGCAGGTTTCCGTAGCCAAAGTGCTGACCCATAAACGCAGTGGAAACCCCTTGATTTTCCGGTTTCTTTCTTTACTTGTCAGTGTTTTTGCCGGTGTAAATGCCGGTCTTGCCTTGGGCAGTAACGCCAGTTGGCAAATTGTTTTCCTTATTCTGTTTGCCCTTTTAGGACTGGTATTGGGCAACCTTATTCAAAAAAGCGCCCTGGGTATTTTCCTTTGGAAACCCGGTTCTCTCACTAAGGGTCTGCTGGCCGCAATCGTATGGGTTTTTCCCTTCTTCCTCTGCGGAAAGCAGTCTTTGGGTATCAATACCGCCCTGTATCAATTTATTGCAGGTATCCTGGCTGCCTATGGCGGCCGCCGATCCTCTGACGGTGCAGATGCCCTTTCCCAGGCGTTGGGGCTGCTTCTTTCCTTCCTTGTGCCGGAAAAGACTTCCTTCTCTATCGCAAGAAAGGCAGACCCGGAGTATTTCCACACCTTAGCCCCCTACGCCCTTTCTTTCGGTGCAGACCGTCTCTTTGCTTATCGGTTCGGAAAGGAACGTATCGCGGAATGTCCCTATCTTTTAGGTATTCCCGAGGCAGACCGTACCGCCTCTCAGTGGAGCCGTATACTTCGCAGTACCCTGCGCAGTATGAATTCCCGTTATGAGGGATTAAAGAAAGAGCGCCTGATGGACAGCCTCTATAACCTTCGCAAATAAGCATTTCAGTAATGCCGTCGGCTGAAATCTCAGCCGACGGCATTTTAGTACAATTTTTCCGCTTTTCTGTTTTCAATTCCACTGGATGTATTTTTTGTGCAAATTTACCTGCTCTTTTTTAGCATATTTTCTTGTCAACGACTACATTTGTATGGTATACTATTCTCACATAGGACAATATTCACATTTCCGGGAGGATTTGGCATGCAAGAGAAAAGTTTTGAGGAACATCGCCGACGCGGTACAAATGTCTTTCCTTTGGAATACTACTACGTTGACAAAAAGCATCCCCGCTATAATATGCCTCACCACTGGCACAGTGAAACAGAACTCATTTATGTGCAAAAGGGCCGCTTTCTTCTTTCTCTGAACGGCAAAGAATATCCTCTGGAAGAAGGAGACCTTTGCTATATCTCCGAAGGCGCCCTGCACGGCGGCATCCCTCAGGATTGTGTGTACGAATGCCTGGTATTCAACACTGATACGCTGCTTAATAATACCAGCCTGGTCCGCGACTACCTGAAGGATGTGGAAAACAGCCACACCTTGATCCAGCCCGTATTTACCCGGGCGCAGCCGGCGATTTTGAAATGTGTGGGCCGGATGCTTGCCGCCGCCCGCTCCGCAAATCCAGGTTGGGAACTTTTGGCGCTGGCCGGCCTTTACGATTTCTACGGCACAGTCATTCAGCAGAATTACCGGGAAGAAGCCCACCCCGATGCCACCGCCTTTCAACGCGTACGGCAAATCAAGATGGCGCTGGAATTTATTGAGCAAAATTATCAAAGGCCTATTACCTTGGAGCAACTGGCCCATGTTTCCGGCCTGTCTGCCAAATATTTCTGCCGCTATTTCCGAAACATACTCCAAAGAACCCCCATTGATTACTTAAACTACTACCGGGTAGAGCGGGCCTGCTTCCTTTTGGAAGAAAACAAACTCTCTGTTACCGATGTTGCCTATGCCTGCGGCTATAATGACAGCAGTTATTTTGTGCGCTGCTTCAAAAAATACAAGGGTATCACGCCCAATCAATATGCCAAATTGGGAAAAGCATTATAAAAAGAGGATGCAAACGGAGACACTTCGTAAAGAAGCAGTCTCCGTTTTTCTGTATAAAGAAAGAATGACACTTTCAGTTAGTGAAAGTGTCATAGTGGGTTACATGCTTTTAAAAAGGTAAATACTTGCTCCAAAAGCAGATGTTTTTCGGTGCGTAAAGAATGATATATCTCTAACGAGATATGATATACGGCTTCGCCGTATGATATATTTCCACTTCGTGAAAACATGATATAATATCCGTTCTTTAATATGCCACAGGCATATATCATCGCACGCAGAGCGATATCATACCGAAAGTATATCACCCGTTCCGCAAAGGAACGGATATCATTGAGGCACACTTCCTTATGGAGTGTGCCTCAACGCATCCTCTTTTTATTCTTTTCGATATTTTCTGTCTTCTTCTGTGATAGGTCTGATAACCCGGCAGGGGTTTCCATAGGCCACACAGTGGTCGGGAATGTCCTTGGTAACTACACTCCCTGCGCCGATTACCACATCAGAGCCGATGGTGACACCGGGCAAAACAACAGTGCCTCCCCCAATCCATACATCATCCCCTACGGTAATGGGCTTTGCGTACTCCAAAAGGGCATTACGCATCTGCTTATCAATGGGGTGGTGGGCCGTGTAAAAACCGCAACTGGGGGCAATAAACACATTGTTGCCAAAGGTGATTTTCCCGGGGTCTACAAATACGCAGTTGTTATTGGCGTAGAAATTATCCCCGGCTTCAATATTAAAGCCAAAACCGCAAAAAATATTGGGCTCCACATAGGGGTTTTTGCCCAGTTTCCCAAAGAGTTTCCGCAGGATAGCCTCCCGGCCCGCCATATCGGAAGGCCGGGTATGATTATAGTCGTAGCACAGGTCTGCGCAAACCAAGTGGGCTTCTTCCCGTCCCGGAAAAGTCGTGTCATAGCATAGTCCTGCCTGGCACTTTTCTAATTCGGTCATCTCACAGTTCAAAGCCCATTTCCTCCGGCAGGCTGTCAAAGACAGCATCATCTGCGCCGGTACCGTGACGGAAAATCACTGCGCAAGTGGCATCGCCGCCCACAGGGAAGGGAGCATAGTGCCATGCGCCGGGAGCCCAGCTGATGCCCTTACCCACAGGCACATAGAATGCCTGCACCCGGTCAGCCGCCACAGGCCCTGCAGGAATGCCGGCAACAATCAAACCGCCGGTGAGGGGCAGCACAGTTTCGGTGGTCCGATCATGGGCCTCGAACTTAGAAAACACATATTCTCTTTGGATAGCGGTCAGCAGATTAATGGAAACCGTCTGGGCCCCATCTACCTGGGCCTGCTTTTCATACCAGTTGTACATGCCGGCTTCTCCACCATATTCCCCGGTTGCTTCAATTACGTTGCCAAAGGGGGCAAAAGCCTCCTTGGTGAGCATTTGCACTTTAATCTTCTTCATGGGGCAATCTCCTTATACGATAGCGTCCCGGAGCCATTCCAGGGTGCAGGCAACCATATGGGCGCCGGTTTCCCGGGAAGCTTCAATGGCGCTCTGGGCAAACCATTCTTTGTTTTGGCTGCAACGGCTCAAATCCACATTTTCCGGCCAGGTGCCCATCATCAGGCTGGTCTCCCACTTGCCTGCGTGGTCGAAGCCGCCGCACTTAATCTGTGCATCTGCGCCGATAAGAGGAATGACCTTAATGTAAGAGAAGGGATCATCGCCGGTGCCCATATCTTCATAATAGGTGGCATAGTCGTCGCTGCCCCACCAGCCCTTGCCCAGGGTATCTTCCATATACTCCATCGTCACCTTCTTGGCGGCCTTGTGGCAGGCAATCGTCATAGGCATCAGACCTGCGCCCTCGGTCTGGTGGTGAGGAACCAGATAAATATTCTTTACGCCGCCGTAAATCATAGACTTCAGAATGCAGTACAGGTAATTTACATAGGCATCTTCATCCACGTGAACGTGGTCCGGCTTAGGTCCGCAAACGGCATAAGAAGCAACGCCGTACCAAATAGGAGGGCAAACCACAATTTCTTTTTCCTTTTCCAGTTCCCGCAGGCAGCCGGTGATAACCATCGTATCCGTGCCGCAGGAGGCGTGGCAAGCATGATATTCAATGGTGCCAATAGGAATGACGAAAGGCACTTTTCTTGCTACAGCATCTTCAATTTGGTCGTGGAACATATTAACAAGTTGCATAATAACACTCCCTTTTTATGAAATCCCTGCGAAGGTGACTCCGCAGGGATTGTTACAGTTATCAGAACAGGATTTCGGGGCAAACTTCGGGGATTTCGGGGCTGAGCAGTTCGTAGCCGCCTTCCTTAACAGCAATACCCTTTTCCCAACGAACGCCGAAGGTGTCGCCGGAAATGTAGGTATCTACCTGGTAGCACATATTGGGCTGCAGGATGTAGTCGGAGCTGGTTTCACACCAGGGGGCTTCTACCTCAATGATGCCGGTGCCGTGAAGAGGACCGTACACATAGTTCTTCTCATAGCCGTTGTCAACAAACAGCTGATAGAAGCGCTTTGCGATATCGCATGCTTCTACGCCAGCCTTTACCTGCTTTTCGGTCCATGCGTGGGCCTGGCGGCAGAACTGTACGATGTCACGGCGCTGGCCTTCCAGCTTGCCCAGGCAGATGGGGTAGCCGATTGCAGCAGAGTAGCCGTCAATCTTGGCAGACAGGTTCAACTGAACGATGTCACCCTTCTGGAATTCACGGTAGGAAGAACGGGAAATGGCGTGACGGGTGGAAGCCTCGGAGAATACGTACATAGGCAGGCCTTCGTACTCAGCACCGTTTTCATAAACAACGCGCTGGGCAACGCCAACCATCTGCAGTTCGGTCATACCGGGGCGAATTTCCTTCATAACCTGCTGGGTAGCCAGGTCAGCAATCCGGTAGCCTTCACGCAGACAAGCCAATTCGTTTTCAGACTTGATCTTACGCAGCTCCACCATAATCTTGCCGGCATCTACCAGTTCAGCCTTGGGGAATGCATCCCGGATGGCATTGTAAATAGTGACAGAAGTATCCAGGAAGGAAGCGATACCAATGCGCAGATGCTCACCGGAAACACCGATAGCCTTGAATACATCGTGGAAAGTGTCGGGCTTCAGTTCGGGATATGCAGGGTCAGCGCCTTCACGGTAAGCAGTCAGAACGAAGGTCTTGTCCAACTTATTGCGGTCAGCACCGAAAACGGCAGACTCGGGGCCTACCATCAGAGCAGCATCGCCGTTTGCAGCAATGGCAACACCGGCACGCTCAAACAGGGGCCAGAAGCCGGAGAAGTAACGGGGGTTTGCATAGTCAGCCTCGTTGCCGTTCACAATCAGAACGTCCAGTTTTTCCCGGCGCAGGATTGCAGCACAGCGCTGTACTCTTTCCTTGTACTCGTAATCGGGGATACAAATTCTTGCCATAACAATTTCTCCTTATATGTAAATTTTTAATTATTCGCAATAACCGGCGGTAGTATAGAATGCCACTGTTCTGGGTTCTGCACGGCCATACTGTGCAACCACAGGCACACTGCTTTCCAGCATAATGGCATACTGCTGCTCGAACTCAGCGGTAAACTTTCCAAAATCCTTTTCTTCGTTGGTCCGCAAGCAACGAACGCGGCGGGCAGCCACCTCTGTGCAGAAACTGACAGGCTCCTTATCGGGGTAGAACAGGGTGATCTTGATCTTTGCATCCTCGTCGCAGGTGTTGGTGATAATGATAGATTCGTGTCCGGGGATCAGATTTACACCAACAGGGGGCAATTCCGCATCCGGGAAAATCCAAACTTTTTTGCCGTAGCCCATATTGCATTCTCCTTACTCGTAGTGAAAAATTTGTTCCATATCCTGATAAAACTCGCTGTCTTGCCCCATAGCAAACCTGTCAAAACAGGGATGGGTGTGGGTCCACCACTTCTGGGTGATGGGATCCTGGGCCATTTTTTCCATATCTGCATCATAGTCCCGGCCCACGTATTCAAAGTAGGCAAAAACCGTTTCTTCCCGCAGAAAGATAGAATAGTTGCGCAGATTGCAATCCGTAATGGTCTGCAGCACTTCCGGCCAAGCCTGGGCATGAAGGGCCCGGTAGGTTTCCACCATATCCGGTTTCAGTTTCCCCACCTGTCCGAAGATAACCTTTTTCATACCATTTCCTCTTCTGCCGGCACTGCAAATGGCCAACCCACAGAATTATCCAATATATGGACTATCTTCATTATACAGGTCTTTTTCTTTCTTGTCTTGTAAAATCATAGCCTAAAATAGGATTATATTCACTTCTTTGCCTGGAAAATGTACTTTTTTGGCACTTGCTGTTTTAATTGTCTGTGATATAATCCGTGTAATCTGAAAAGGAAGCACCGGTCACCACAGCGTAATCTTCCGCAAAGGTCAGTATTATGCTGTCTATTATGGCAGAAGTATCCAGCCCGATGACCTTCCCGGCGACCGCCACACCACCCGTATTTGCCGCCTGACCGTAAAAGATTGTATTATCACAGCCCACCAACTTAAAAACAGCCTATAAAAAGTTCCGGCAGATATTTCTGCCGGAACTTTTCTGTTTGCCTTTTAAGGCGGCTTATGTTACCATAGTATCAGCGACCTAAACAGGCATAATAATAGGCCTTTTCGAAGTTCTTGAGTTCTTTATAGCAAACTTCCAACCGGTCGTACAAAGGCATACCGGACTCTTCGTAACACCGGGCCGCTCTTTCAAATTCTCCCAATCCAAAATAGGCTTCTCCCCGCAAGAAGCAGCACCTGTGCGTGGGATTTCCAATCAATTTTAAGTAGGCAAGGGCTAAGGCCCATTTACCCTCCTGAACGGCGCTTTCCGCCCGCATTTGCAGCAGCAGGCTGTCATCGGGTAACTGCCTGCAAAGTTGTTCTGCCTGGGAGGGGTCTATTTCATAGGCCAAAAGCAGTGCATTTATTTTTTGGAAATAAGGTGTCTTCTTCCCTGCTGCCATCGCCTTTTCCCAAAGGCTTTGCGCATAGGCAGTTTTTCCTTCCTGCAGTGCCTGACGGGAAAGGTCCAGATAAGCATTGCTTTCCAAAAAGTACCGTTCCCGGTCAAATATCGGGTCGGGCGCAATATAGTCCTTTAGAATGCCCTCCACCTGTTCCGGCTTTGCCTGGCGTAAAGAATGCATCAGCTTCTCGTTGCAGGATGCCCCTTCTTCCAGGAAGTAGCCCACCGTCTTATGCAGGCGGGCAGCCAAAATCTGCAACGTGTCCATAGACGGTCTTGCAGAGCCGTTTTCAATTTGGGAGAGCATATTCCGGGTAACGACCCCTTCGCACAAAGCCCTTTGGGAAAGGCCTGCTTCCAGCCGGGCAGCCCGGATTTTTTGACCCAGTTCCATTTTTACCCCTCCGGTAATTTATATTTACCCCATCTTATCATATTTTTCGCCTTGTGTACAGGCAGAAAGGGTGTTTTTATGCGAATTTATCCCAAAACTCTAAAACAAGAAGCCGCAGATAGGGTGCGTCAGCTCACCTGCAAGCCCCAAAAAATCCTTTTGCTTTACGCCGCCGTTGCCTTCGGCGTTTCTTTGGTGGCCGCCCTGATGAATCTGTTCCTGAACGGCCAGATCGCCCAAACCGGAGGTCTGGAGGGGCTGGAGGTAAAAACCCTGTGGGAAACTACCGCCACCGTTTCCGAACTGGCTCTGGCCTTCCTTTCTCCCATTTGGAGTTTAGGTCTTGTTTCTGTTGTGTTGGGCTTTGCCCGGGGCAAGGATGCCCAGCCAAAGGATCTGACTTCCGGCTTCAGCCGGTTCCTCGCCGGTCTTGGGCTTCACTTTCTGACCATTTTGCTTTACATCCTGGCCTGCTTTATCGTGGTCTATATCGGCACGACCCTGATGGGCGTTTTGGCGGATATGAATCGCCTGAATACCATTTTGACACCTTTCTTACCGATGATCGAAGAAAAGCCCGACATCATTCAGGATCCTGCCTTCCTAAAGTCCCTTCCCTGGCAGGAACTTCTTGCCTGCCTGTGGCTGCCTATCTTAGTGATCTTCCTTCTTTCTGCAGTGGCAGTGCTCTTCGTTAGTTACCGCCTGCGGCTTGCCCGGTATTATCTGATGGACGGTATCGGAATGGGCCCCGTGCAGGCTGTGCGAAAGAGTTTCTCCTCTATGAAAGGCAATGTGTTTGCTTTCATCCGGCTGGATCTTAGCTACTGGTGGTACTACGGCTTGATGATTCTCTTTGGCACCAGCGCTTTGGCGATTGTCATCCCCTTCCTGCTGGGTATGCCCCAAATGAGTGATTTGGCCGCAATCGGCATTCAATTCCTGTCTTCCATCGCCCTGTGCGCACTTTACTGGTGGAAAGGCGCCCAAGTGGAAACCACCTTCGCCCTGGCTTACGAAAATCTGAAAATTAAGACGCTCTGAGAAGCAAAATAGCGGTTGCCCGTTTGGGCAACCGCTATTTTTTATTTGCCTTCGTTTAATAAATCCTGCAAAGTGATGCTTTCAAAAAAGCCGTCGATCATACTGTCCAGCCGATCCCACATCGGTTTTGTTTGACAGCAGGTGCTGCGGTTGCAGGCCACAGGTCCCTGGGCAGTACAACTAACCGCCGCCAAAGAACCCTCCGTCAGTTTTAGAATTGCGCCCACCGTATAGTCTTTGGCAGGACGATTAAGCCGGTAGCCGCCGCCTTTGCCGTGTACCGCATCCACAAAGCCGGCCTTGGAAAGAACCGTCATAATAGATTCCAGGTATTTCTGGGAGATGCCCTCCGTCTCCGCAATTTCTTTTAAGGGGATGTAGCGTTCCCTGTCAGCCATAGCCAGGCCCACCATCACCCGCAGGGCATATCTGCCTTTGGTAGATACAATCATAACTTAATGGCAGTGACCGCAGTTTTCGCAGTCGGGGAAGAGTTTTTTGTCGTAAGGGATGCCGTTACGGTCATAGTAGTCCTTCAAGGCAGACTTAATGGCTTCTTCTGCCAGCACAGAACAGTGGAGTTTGTGGGCAGGCAGGCCATCCAGCGCCTCTGCCACCGCCTTGTTGGTTAAATTCATAGCCTCAGAAATGGGCTTACCCTTAATCATCTCGGTAGCCATAGAGGAAGAGGCAATGGCAGAGCCACAGCCGAAGGTCTCAAACTTCACATCCACAATGATGTCGTTTTCAATTTTCAGGTAAATTTTCATAATATCGCCACACTTGGCGTTACCCACTTCACCCACACCGTCCGCATTTTCAATAATGCCCACATTCCGGGGATTGGTGAAATGATCCATAACAATTTCGCTGTATAAAGCCATACTTTATCTCCTTATCTCATTACAAAATGTATTCTCTCTTGCCGGTTTGCAGGTCGCGCCATACCGGGGACATATTCCGAAGAAGGCTGACCACCTGGGGAACAACCTGGAGAATATGCTCCATTTCTTCCATCGTATTCTCGTGGCACAAAGACAGCCGTAAAGAACCGTGCGCTACATCATGCACCCGGCCGATGGCCAGCAGCACGTGGCTGGGATCCAAAGACCCGGAAGTGCAGGCAGAACCGGAAGATGCATACACACCCTTTGCATCCAGCAAAAGCAGCAGGCTCTCGCCTTCGATACCCTCAAAGCAGAAACTGACTACGCCGGGCAAGCAATTTTCCTGGTCGCCGTTTAATGCGCAATGGGGGATTTGAGAAAGGCCTTCTATCAGTCTGCTGCGCAGGGAAAGCACCTTTTGGGTATTTTCTTCCAAGTGGTCGCAGGCATCCTGCAAAGCCGCCGCCATACCGCAGATGGCAGGCAGATTTTCTGTGCCGGCCCGTTTACTCCGTTCCTGGGCGCCGCCTTCTATCAGGTTGCGCAGTATAAGTCCCCTACGGACATACAGGGCACCTACACCCCGGGGACCGTGAAATTTGTGGGCAGAAAGGGAAAGCATATCAATGTTTTCTTCTTTTACATTGATTTTCAGATGGCCAACAGCCTGCACCGCGTCCGTGTGGAACACTACACCGGCTTCCTTGCAAATGGCGCCGATTTCCTTGATGGGAAGAACAGAGCCAATTTCGTTGTTGGCATACATACAAGTCACCAGGCAGGTATCGGGACGAATGGCATTTTTTACCTGCTCTGCCTTGATGTTGTGGCCTTCTTTTACATCCAGCAAGGTCACTTCAAAGCCCTCTTTTTGGAGTTTCTTCAAAGTATGCAAAACTGCGTGGTGCTCAAAGGCAGTGGAAATAATATGCTTTTTGCCTTTCTGGGCTCCATTGTAGGCCGCAGACAAAATGGCCTGGTTATCCGCCTCCGTACCGCCGGAAGTGAAATAAATTTCTCTGGGCTCACAGCCCAGGCAATCGGCAACCGTCTTTCTTGCCTTTTCCAATGCCTCTTTTGCTTCCTGGCCAGGCGTATGCAGGCTGGAAGGATTGCCATAAATATCGGTAAAACAGGGAAGCATTGCCTTTAGCGCATGCTCGCTTATTTTGGTTGTCGCTGCGTTATCTACATATACTTTCATAGGGAAAACCTCATTTATTAGTTTGCATCCATAAGATACCATTTTTTACCTACCTTGTCAATAGGTAAATAGCCAATTTCAGTATGCATTTTTTCTTTTGCTTTATTCTTCCTTTTTGAACCAAGATTTTCCTTTTTCTTCACCTTTTGCAAGGGTTACAGTTTTCACGGCGTGGCATATTAAAAGGGCGAAGAAAGGATGGGGCGGAAAATGAAAAAACTCACAATTTGTTTATTTACTTTATTACTGCTTTTTTGCCTGCCCCTTGGGGCATTGGCAGAAAGTTATCTGGTGCCGGGCGGGCAGCTTTTGGGCATCACTGTAGAAGACGGCAGTTTTGTGGTTGCAGGCTTTGACAGCCGCTACGGGCAGGCTGCCCAGGAAAGCGGACTTTGTGTGGGAGATAAAATTCTCAAAATCAACGGAAAGACCCTTTCAAATTTGAAAGACTTAACCGATACCTTAAATCGGGCAGACGGAAAAATCACTCTTACCGTTCAACGGGAAGATCGAGAGCAGGATATTTCCTTTCTCCCCCAAATCACGCCCGACGGCCCTCGCCTGGGAGTCTATCTGAAAGAGGGCATCAGTGGGGTTGGCACTTTAACCTATTATAACCCCCAGGACAGTTCTTTTGGGGCACTGGGGCACGGGGTCAGCAATCCCGGCGGTGGTCTTGCCCAAATATCCGGCGGCACTGTGTTTAACGGGTGTGTGCTTTCTGTGCGAAAGGGCAAGTCGGGGAATCCCGGGCAACTAATGGGCTGTGTTACCAGTCCGGAAGAAAAAGGCACTATTACAAAAAACACCCCCTATGGGGTCTTTGGCAAACTGAACGGTTTTGAAAAAAGCCTTGCCCTGGAAGTAGGCTCTTCCAAGGAAATAAAACCGGGAAAAGCCACCATTCGCTCCACAGTAGGCGGCTGCCGGGTCAATGAATACGAGGTAGAAATTGTGAAGGTCTACGGCAACAAGCAGCAAAGCGGGCGAAATATGCTCATAAAAATTACAGACCCCGCCCTTTTGGCTGCCACCGGCGGCATCGTGCAGGGTATGTCCGGCAGTCCCATCATCCAGGACGGCAAACTCATCGGCGCTGTGACCCATGTTCTCGTCAACGATCCCACGATGGGCTATGGCATTTTTATCGAAAATATGTTAGACGTAGCAGCGTAAAGCCTTCCCCTTGAG